>MNCZ01000057.1 GCA_001914695.1 Gammaproteobacteria bacterium 13_2_20CM_66_19
TCGAAGTTCGACGGCCGCAGCGGTGCGAGCAGCGCAGAGATGCTGAGACGTACGTGGTGCAACGAGGCAGTCGGGATTACAGTATCGCGAAGACTTAGACTGCAACGCAGTTGCTCGGTTGTTCATACGTCGCTCTTGAGACCCGTGGTTGTAGGGGGTCTCTTGATTTGCGTCCATAAGACGCTACAAGCCCGCCAGTGCCGCGCTACCAGATAAGAGGTGGCAGAGTAGCCGTGATCTATTGTTGATACTGTAGGGCTTCTCCTTGGCGCGCTTCAATCAGCAATTGATTGTAGTGTTGGTGTTGTAATCTATGCTGCTGTTGTAATCGCTGGCGTCGAGGGCACACAGGTGTGCGCTGTCACACCGTCAAGGTCTACAAGATAGGTGCCACCGGAGCGCAATGCACCACATTTGATGGCTCTACGGGGCAACGTCCTGCACTTGACCAATGTCTCACAATGCGGGCACCTCTGAAGCCTCGATGATCTTCTGGGGTTCACGAACCTTTGATTACGTCTGCTCATGACCAAACGTCCATGCTGTAGATAGCCGAACCCCATTACTCCGGTGAGGTGGCTCTGACTCTGGGGTCTTCTAAGAGTTCACCTGCTTCAAGACCATTGAAGGTCTATCTGAGTAATCATCTCCGGTTGGGATTTAGATCCCACATCAACATTGGTCGTCTGTTGATGGCGTGGCAGTCCTTGAAGGACTCTCACCGTTGCGGGTTGTCAGGGTGGGACATTGCCCGGCTTTGTAATCGCCTATGCGTGTGTTGTGTTTGTTGTGTGTGTTGTGTTGGTTGTGTTGGTTGTATTTATTGTGCGCTCTGGTCACCGGTAGCGCCTTGATGAGCACTCTTCGGGATCCGTCTCTCACAGACTGGACCATTACGATGATGCAAGTTAATAGTCGATCCTGTCAAAGGTGATCCAGACTGGACCTTCGAACTATTGGAAGCGGCGGTACGAGCGCTGAATGTTGATGGACCATCACGCCACGGCGAACTTTCGACGAAGATGTTCAGACACCTTCGGATCGTTCAAGATCGACTCCGAGCCTTCGCGAATGAATTCTCGTAGCAGAAGGCTCGGAGCGCACTGCACCTCTCTGGCGGCTCCAAGGAGCAGGCTGTCCAGTTCCTCCGTGCAACGGAAGTTACGCATCTTTGTCTTGGTTATGCCCATCATAGGTATCTCTTCCGCGACAGCTGTTTGTAGACCTGATAAACCAACTCTCCGACGATTGCGACCCTAACTTCGCCAGAGTCTGCGCACGGATTGTGGATTAAACGATGACGTAACTGCTCCACTACCTCAGGTCCACTACTGTCCTCTTGCGTTGTTGTATTCTTCCGGGCTGCTTGGCTCGTGGCTTCGGCGAACTTCATTATTTGATTCTTCATTCTTTCCTCGTTTGTCCGTAGTGGCTCAACCCGACCGACCGAGACGCCTTAACTGGCCTCTTTTCCCCGGTTTCTCGGTGGCGCTTTGTTTTGCGTCTGAATTACTCTTGTATTTATAAGAGTTGCGTGCCACGGGACGAAGCCTTAAACGTTCAGGGCAAATCGCCATTCAGCCGTACTGACGGAGACGCGATAGGTACTTATTAGCGCGGCTTCGTGGGATGGAACCAGCGTTCCTGTGGGAACGCACAGATGAGGCTCATTTTATGAAAGCAACGGGACTTTGGTGAAAGACGCTGGGAGGCGGAGAGGGCAACAATGAAGGTCAGGTCTCTTATCGATTCACTGCACCTCAAATATCCGACCAATGGTCGAGCAGAGGTAGGATGAAGGGGATCGACATGGTGTCAATGGGTCGCTCGATGGTAGTGTGGCATTGCCATGAGCAGCATCACTTTTAGCGGCGCAATCGTCGGCGGCGTGGGCAAGTACGTCGAACTGCATGTGCCGGGGCGAGAGGAAATATCTATGCGAGTAGCATGGCTGTGAAATTCGAAGCGGTCACCGGCTACCAAATCTGTAGAATTACGGATTTTGATCCAAGACTAACCGGACGATACTCGCATGGTCCTGGAGAGGAGGGCTTATGAACGCGCTATCATTCCGGCTCGTAACCCTAGGTCTGATGGCATTCACCGCGGGATGCGCCACTGCGCCTACTCAACAACAATTGAGCGCTGCGGACTACGGTGCGTATCCGACTAATTACGAATCCATCGTGAAGAACTTCTACGCAGGCGCACTTAAGGACCCTGACTCAGCGCAATACCGATTGATAACGCCCCCGCAGAAGTACTGGGTGCGCGCTCCACTTGGTGGAGCAGTGCAGTACGGCTATCTCGTGTGCGCGACGGTGAACGCCAAGAATTCCTTCGGTGGGTACATCGGGTTCCAAACGCAGGGGTTGCTAATTCGCGAGAGCGCAGTTGTTCACCTCTTCGAGTTTGATTGCCCAAATCAGCCGCCTATCAGCTAACGGACACGCGCAGCCCTATGATCTCGGCTGCTTCAAGCGCGCGTGACTCCAAACCCGCGCTCCTCCCTGATCACATCGACCGCTTGGCGCTTCACCTGCGGGTTTACCATTTTCGGCTCAGCAGATCCTTCAACGCCGACTTGTCAAGCTCGGCTTCGGCTAACAGCTTCTTCACCTTCGCGTAACTGTGCGGTGAAGTAACTGGTACCGAAGGGGACTCTCAGGGGAGATGGTATGAGCAAGGTGCTTCGACAGGAACTCCAAGCGGCGCAAGCGTGTAGGACGGCGGGTAGCGGTCGCTGGCGGATTCAGTGAATCTCCCTTGACCCATGCCCTGACAGGCAAGGCGAAGGGCTCCTTTGCCTTGCCTTCCACCGCTACTATGATGTTGTCACCCTTGCCGTTAGTACCATATCCCATCAGATCGGTCATGGAGGGCGCGGTTCTGGTGTCGAGAAAGACCGGCTTTTCAACTAAGCAGAGATGTAACGTTACGCCACGCAACATTTCATGCCCGGATCTCTCAATCGCGGTCGAAATAGCAATGGGAAGACGCCCGGACTCCGCCCAACAGTGAGCAAGTTCATACGCCGATGCCTCCGGTTGCCAATTCTTCGGACCTACAATGGCTTACCAGTCGTCAATTTTCGCGAGTCGCTTGTATCCATAAAAGCTGGTCATTGGCGCGCCTCTTCCTTGGTGGGCCTATCGTACCTATTTTCCGGGCTGACGAGTCCACGCGTGCCACGAGGAGCCGGTTCGCGCACCGCGAATCAGAGGCTTCATGACCCAGTTTCGAGTGCGATCAGCGAAAAGCGAAGCTGAAAGCTCCGAAAGCGCCTGTTATTTAATCCCCCCGTAGGACACGAACGCGAGCCCTTGTATATTCAGCGGGTTGGCGTTCAGTGACGCAGGGGACCGGCGTCGCACTAAATCTGAAGATAAAAGTCTGTGGCAATACGACCCCGATCCACAACATCGGCACGAAGTGTGATACGGTTTGTTGGGTCGGGTATGGGTTGCAAGCCGACACACCCCCATGAAGGGTTCCTTCCACCGAGCGCATCCCTCGCGCAAACGCGTAGTCGCCGCGACGTCGCGGGACAATCCACCCCGCGAGTGGTTGACGCGTCGCATCACGGCGCGAAGCACCGTGGCGGTGTCCGTGCTAGCGGCCCATGTCCTGTTCATCGTTGGGGCGCTCCCTGGGAATTCCGCCGCGGTGCCGGGAACCCGCGCGGGAGCCCCGACGTCCATCGAGGTCATACTTCTCGCGGGGGTTGAACCCGAGCCGCTGCAACTCGCACCCGCGCTGCGGCGCATCAGCGTTCGACTGCCTCCCGTTGAAGCGTACGTAGCCCCGCAGGCTTCAACCGATCCCGACGGGCTTGCAAGCAGGCGGCCGGCTACGCCTGCTGAACCAAGCTCGCCCCCGTTTGAGCAATTGATCGTCGAGGCCAGACCGCAGGACGCGAGCGGCCTGCATGATTTCTGCGCGAGTAGCTACCCACCCGGAGCCAGGTCCTTGAATGAGCAGGGGACGGTCGTGCTTTTTATCCGCATAGAATCCGACGGCCACGTCTCTGACATGAAGTTGGAGGAGTCGAGCGGTTCAGCTCGTCTCGATCGGGTCACGCAGGCGTGCGTCATCAGCGCCTTGTTCGAGCCGCATCGCGCGGGCTTGCGCGCTGTTCCGTCCTGGCAGCGTATCCATTGGACCTGGACACCATCCTCGTGAGAGTTCAATGCGATAGCAACTGAAACAACTGAGGCAGGACATTTGGCGCGGTGAGATCGTTAGATCGCTGAAGACAGTATGAACTTATAAGAACCATCGCTTGTGTCAAGGGGGGCGATCATGGGACGAGCTACCCAGGGTGGCGCTGCGCTGGCGGTAGCCTGCTGCTTGACGTTGATGGTTGGCTGGCCTCTTCTGGCCAGCGCCCAGTCGACCCCGTGGGACCCAACTGCACCCGCGCCGGTCAATCAGCCTCCCGCGTCTCTCATGGGAGCCTTCGCGCAAATGGCGCCGCAGGTTCCCTCCGGCATGGCCGTCGGCCGCACGAAGGGGTCATTCGCGGTGTCGGCAACGGGCCAAGCGAATTACACCATCCCGATCTGGACCCCGAAGGGCATTGCGGGACTGACGCCTTCGTTGAGCTTGGTCTACTCAAGCGGGAGCGGCGATGGGCTCTTCGGCGTCGGCTGGAACGTCACCGGCTTCTCGACCATTGACCGGTGCCGCAAGACCTACGGCCAGGATGGGCTCAGCGCCAACGTCTACCTGACCTCTGCGGACCTATATTGCCTTGACGGCAACAAGCTCCGCAGCTTCGCCGGCACAACTTATGGGGCGGATGGAGCGCAATACCAAGCCGAGCTCGCCGACTTCTCGCTCGTCATTTCGCACGGAACCGCAGGCACCGGTCCGGCTTGGTTCGAAGTGCACGGCAAGAACGGGCTCATCTACCAGTACGGGAATACGACGGACTCGGCGCTCCTCGCGACCGGCACCACCAGCGTCCTCACCTGGGCGCTGAACCGGATCACTGACCGGTTCGGCAACCACATCGACGTTGATTACACGAATGACACCACGGATCAGGTGCTTCGGCCGCTGACGATCACGTACACCACGCCGCCCAGTGGAGCCTCCGGTGTCCAGACGACCCCGAATTACCAGGTGCAATTCAGTTACGTTTCGCGCAGCTCGACCGTTCCCGGCGGATTCATTACGGGCGCGCAGTTCATGGAGCCTTATCTGGCCCAGACGATCACGGTGGCTGCCTGGAACGGCTCGGCATACGCCGCAGCTAAGACCTACAACTTCACTTACACCACCGGGTCCACGACGGGGCGAAGCCAGCTCACGACCATTCAGGAATGTTCGCCGACTCAGTGCTTCCCGGCCACAACCGTGGGCTACCAGAACGGTACCGCCGGTTGGTCGAGCGCGGTCGCCACGTCCGCCAAGTCAACGACGCTCGACAGCGCGCTGGTTGTGGACCTGAACGGCGACGGGGTCGATGACATCGTGTACCAGGACAAGACCTCCGGTCACTGCTACTACATGCTTGGTTCGACCTCGGGAAGTTTCCAGGGTCCGTACGACCTCGGAATCGCGGGCATCCCTATTCCGATCGACTACAACGGCGACGGCAAGACAGACCTGATGCTCCCCAATTCGAGTGGAAACTGGCGTGTCATGTTCTTTCAGAGCGCCGGTGGGGCGTTCACATACACGGACACCACGACCCCGGCGCCCACGAATATTGGCGGCTACGTGCTGACCGGAGACGTGGACGGCGATGGTCGAGACGACCTCATCTACGCCGTCTCGAGCGGCAGCGACTGGACAGTCCCAGATCACATTTATTATCGGCTCAATACGGGCAGCGGTTTTGGCTCCCAGCAGACGCTTGCGACAATCGGAAACGCCGGGTGCACGATCTGCACGAAGCTGACTCTGGTCCCATTCGGGCAGTACACCGCCTACAACTCACGCATGCGACGTCCGGATGTCAACGGCGACGGCCGGATCGACTTCTTCGTCGACACGGAGAGGTGCAATACGGCCCAGGGTTGTTCATCACGCACGTTCACGTGGAATCTCTTCGTGTCGGATGCGTCGACCGTCGCGTACGATCCCCTGGACATCTTGTCGTACGGCGAGACCGGCCTAGCGTCGAACCTCATGCCTCCGCTGATTGGAGATTTCAACGGCGACGGCTGCTCGGACGTCGCTTCCAATCAGGGCGGTGTGTGGGTCATCCAATACGGCACATGCCTGCGAAGCGGTGCGCTCTACGCGTTGAGCGCGCCCGTGAACACCGGTGTGACGGCCTATGGGGTGTATCCGATGGCCCTCGACTGGGATGGCGATGGCATGGATGACATCGTGGAGGCAAATGCGCAAACCAGTGGCTATCTGGGCTACGCGAAGTCGACCGGCACTAGCCTGAAGCCGTGGACAAGCACGGGGATCGCCTACAACAACGGGGATCCGTTCGCGTACGCAGCCGTGGTCGCCGACACCAACGGAGATGGACTCTACGAGATCGTCTATCCCGTCACCTCGACCAATGTCGTCTCGGTGCTGCCTCATAAGGGAGCGACCGTTGTCCCGGATCTCGCGACCAGCTTTACGGACGGCTTCGCGATCAACTACAGCCCAACCTATGCGCAACTCACGAACTCGAACGTTTACGGCAAGGGCTCCGCGGCGGTTTTCCCCGAACAAGACCTCGAAACCCCCCTCACGGTGGTCTCGTCCTATTCCGCATCCGACGGTATCGGCGGAACCTATACCGTCAACAAGTTCTACTCGGGCGAGCGCAAGAACGTTCAGCGTCAGGAGTTCGAGGGGTTCGCTTCAGTGCGAACCATCGACAACCGCGACGGCCTCTATCGGTACGCCTATTTCAGGCAACTCTTCCCGCAAACCGGAGTCGTGTCGCGCCAGAGCGTCTATCAGTCGAACGGCACGACGTTCATCAGCGACGTGCAAAACACGTTGGCCTCCGCGACGCTCGATGCCACGTACAAGCGCTATTTCCCGTATATCTCGCAGAGCGTTGCCAACGCCTATGAGTACAGCGGGGGGCTGAACGGCACTCTCATCACGCAGAAGACGACCACGGTCGCCTTCAACGGCTCAAACGGCTTCACATACGGCAACCCGAGTCAGATCACCACGACGACGGTCGACAAGGATCCCACCTCGCCCTGGCCCAATCAGACCTTCACCGACACGCTCAACATCACGCCATACGAGGTAGGTGGGACATCCTCGACCGGCTGGTGCATTCACTTCTCGAGTCAGATCGCGGAACAGCGCACCCAGCCGAGCGGCGCAACCCTGACGCACACCACGTCATATGGGTTAAATGCGAACAGCGAGTGCGAAGTGGACAGTAAGACCGTCGAGCCATCGAGCTCGGTCGATAAGGTCGTCACGGCGTATCAGTTCGACAGTTGCGGCAACGTCAAGTGGGCCTCAGTCACCGGCCTGAATCCCGGCGGCACCTCAATGACCGCCCGGACAACTCAGTTGGGCTTTGGATCGCACTGCATCGATCCGGAGACCGTGACCAATGCTTTGTCCCAGTTATCGAGTCTGGGCTATCGCTACGACCTCGGGTTCCCGACATCCTCCACTGACCCAAACAACCTGACGACCAGCTGGACGTACAACGACATCGGGCAGAAGACACTCGAGCAGCGCCCGGATGGCACGCAGACCGCCTTCAGCCTGACCGCCTGCGTGAGTCATTGCGGCTCGAGCACGCCGCTCGAGTATTACGTGCTCACTCAGGAGCAGGACTCGACTACCTCGCATGCGACCTTCCGCCAACACTACGACTATTTCGATCAGTTCGACCGGCTCATCCAGGACCAAGTGCAAACAAGCGCCGGACAGTACGCTGACATCTGGGCGAGCTACGACTCGCTCGGGCGGCTCGCGAAGAGGAGCAGTCCCTATCTGGATGGATCGACGCAGTATTTCACCACCTCGAGCTACGATCCCCTGAACCGCCTTACCTCGACCTCCCGCCCGATCAGCTCGACGAACTCGACTCTCGAGTACACGTATTTCACATACCAGGGTCGCACGCAGACGGTGAAGGATCCGAAGAGTTATGTCACAACGCGGCAGTCGGACGTCATCGGCGAGCTCGGCATCGTCATGGATCCCGATGGGGTCTCAAAGACGAGCTATTCCTACAATCCGTTCGGTCAGCTGACGATGATCCAGGATCCCGCGAGCAATCAAACGAGCCGGGCCTACGACACCCTGGGTTACCTCCTTACGACTTCCAGCGATCCGGATCGCGGGAGCTGGACCTGCCAGTTCGACTCCCTGGGTGAGCTCATCAATCTGCGCGATGCAAAGACGACGGCACCCAACTGGACACAGCAGCTGAGCTACGACGCCCTGGGGCGAACCACACAGCGCGTCGAGACGGAGGGTACCAGCACGTGGACCTGGGGCACGTCCGCTTCGGCGCACGAGATCGGGCAGCTGAAGCAGCTCTCCGGACTCGGCGATATTGAGACGAACAGCTTTGACTCGGCGGGGCGGCTCTCCTCCCGCTCGATGAACTTTGGCGTCACGTACACCGTGGGGTATAGCTATAACACGCTCGGCAAGCTGAGCGTGCTCACCTATCCGCTCGCTCCGGGGCAGACGAATCCCCTCCAGGTCCTCTACGGCTACAGCAACGGGTATCTCTCCTCGCTCAAGAACTACACGGGCAACGTAGCCGGCACCACTTTCTGGCAGCTCACCTCCGGGGTCACGAATATGGATCCCTGGGGACACGTGGTGGACGAGACCCTGGGGACCACCTCTGCGGTGCGCATCCAGTCGGCGTTCGATGCCGTGACGAGCTGGTTCAACACCCGTACGGTGGGTTCGGGCGGCTCTCTCAATAACCTTCAGAACCTCGCCTACCAGTGGGACCTCAACGGGAACTTGGGGCAGCGGCAGGATCTGATCCAGAACCTGACCGAAGTCTTCGGCTACGATAACCTGAACCGGATTCAGAACTCGACGCTGAACGGCGTGCAGAATCTCTCGCTCGCAATCGATGCCACCGGCAACATCACCTCACGCACCGAAGGCGGGGTCACGTATCCGTACACATACGACCCCGCTCACAAGCATGCCGTGGACACGGTGGGGACGGGCTCGAACCAGACGACCTACAGCTACGACGCCAACGGCAACATGGCGACCCGCAACGGGCTCTCGGTCAACTGGGCTTCCTACAACCTGCCGACGTCGATCCCAGGCTCCGGGGGTGTCTATGCGAACTTCGTGTATGGTCCGGATCGGCAACGCAAGCAGCAGTCCGCCAAGTATGTGGCGGATGGCCAGTCTGGAGTAGAGACGACGACCTATGTCTTCGGACTCTACGAGTACCAGACCACGCCGGCGCAGACGCACAACAAATACTTCGTCCAGGTCCCGGGCGGCACGCAAATCGTCTACGACATCCAGTCGGTGAATGGGACGCAGACCACCTACATCACATCCGATCACCTCGGGAGTGGCAACCTGTTCCTGAGCGCCGCCGGAAGCGTCCAGATCCGAGAGAGCTACTCGGCTTTCGGCTACCGCCGTAGCAGCAACTGGTCGGGGCCCCTCTCATCCACTTCGAGCGACTACACGACTATCGCTTCGACCACGCGCCGGGGTTATACGGACGCGTTCCATGAGATTCTCGACAACCTGAGTCTCATCCACATGAACGGACGGGTGTACGACCCCGTCATCGGGCGGTTCATGTCACCGGACCCCGTCGTCACGCAGGTTGGCAACTCGCAGTCGGTAAACCCTTATAGCTACGTACAGAACCGCGTTCTGACGATGACGGATCCCACTGGGCTTGTACTTGTAAACGCGTCTAACAAACCGAAGGACGGCAACATCGGACGCATCGGTCCCATGCTGGCCTACATGATGGCTAAGCACCCAAGGCTGCGGCAAACAGTGCTAGGCGAGTGGGGGACCCCAGCGAAAGGAGGGACAGGCGGAGGCGATTCATATCAGGTGGTTGGAGGTAACGATCTAAACACGTCCGACATGATGGGCGACTCATTCGGAGTGCAACTCTTCGGCGACGGGCTTAGTTCGCAAGAGTGGCAGCAGTCGTTGGCGTCGATGAATGCGGAGGTGAATGCTGAACTGGACGCGGTAACGCAGGCGGCGACCGATCAAGAATCTGCACGTATTGCGGGTGAAGCATCGGGACTTCTGACGGCGCAGATCACCGCGGGACAGAGGAATGTGTCTCCGCTCGACAATGCAGGTACGGGCGTGACTGCCGCTGAAGCGCTCTTTGGCGGAACAACGCTTACCGTCGGGGAGAACACTGCTCAATTCCGTCTGAGTGGATGGTCAGGCAACCAGTCTGTAACTGGGTTCAAGGTCGCTCCCGTGTTTAAGTTCCTCGGGGCCCAAGTTTTCCTTGCCACTGGCTTTTTTGAGTACGCGAACTACAAGAACGGCACAGAGTCTGGAGGGGAATTTGGTGCTGATATGGGTATTGGCACCCTCTCCCTAGGGCTATCACCCGTGTCAGGCCTTATGCTCGGGCTATCATATTCTACGTTGAAGAGTAATCCCCAAGCGCTCGCTGATGTGACCGCGGAGTGCAACAGTGGGGACCATATACCTTGTGGTGAGTGATGAAACATCGGATTCAGCGGTGGTACGCGTTCGCCATATTTCTGCTGCGGGAGTTGCTTCGCTCAGATATGGACGCCGGCCTTTCTCAGTGGAAGGCTCGCACGATTATCACGGCATCGGAGTCTTTTTTCGCCCTCGCGGCCATCGACGAGGTGTCTATAGCTGCCGACTGGCGTGTGTTCTCCACGGGCGCGTTTGTATTCTGCGGGGTAGTGGTATCCACGGTTTTCTACTGGGCGAATGGCCAGGCAGAAGAACGTTTGCTTCCGCGATTTGAAAGGGATTTCCGCAAGCTGAGCAGGGCACAGCGGATCGCGGGGACGGTCGTAGTTCTATTGCTCGTGGTAGCGTCGGGTTTGGCGGCGCTCGCGTCGGGCAAGGCTACGCACAACGCGATCATCGGCGCCCGTTAGGGCCTGGTCGAAGCGCCGGCCCCGTGGTGGCATCGGTCTCGTTGTTACCCGTGGTGGTGCGCGATGACGGAGAGGCTGACGCAGAAGCAACAGTTGCGGTGGAGACGTTGGAGGGGGCACGCCTGGCGGGCGTGCCGCTGAGCGACTATGCGAAGGCGAAGGGTCTTGCGAGGCGGCCGGTGTACGACGCGATAGAAGCGCAACATGACCTAGTTCAGACACCTTCCAATTTCTGGATGATCTTGTAGCTTCCATTAGCATCCCAGACGACTTTCTTTTGGTTAAAGCGTTTGGTGGTTAGCTCGGTCAGGACATGAGAATAGGTATTCTCAATTTCCTTTGAGGAGGTTCCTGCGGCCTGAGCTATCAAATAGATGGCTTCCTCCGCCAGCAGCCTATTCGTAATGTACCAGTGACGGCAGTGGTACAGGTCAAACCAGTCTAGGTCGATTTCTTTCAGCCGTACTCGAAGTGCCTTGTACGCGTGATAGAACACGTCACGAATGCTGACTCGGCCATCATTGTATGGACTGAAAACGTAGTCATCGGGGTCGCGGTGTCTCTGGTACTTAGTACGCCAGAGCACGAGCATTTCATTCGCGACCGTGATCTGTCTTTCCTTGCGAACCTTTGAGGTTTCGGCGCGGATCGTCACAAGGCACTCGTCCTTACCTCTGATTTCCACATCCTTGTTCAGCAGTCCGAAGATTTCGCCGCTGCGCATTCCAGCGAGGGTGGCCATGGCCGCTACGTGCGCTAAGACCTTTCGGTGATAGTAATCCCGAGCACCCTTGGCCTCTTTTATCCATGCGTATGTCGTGTTAATGAAATCCTTGTAGTTGGCGAATGTGATTCTGCGTCTTTTCGCACCCTCCTTCTCGACGGAAAAATCCCAGACGGGAATGGATTTCTCAGTGCACAGATGTTCCTTTCTCGCGTACTTGAACATCTTGCGAATCACGAGCAACTCATCCCTGACTACATCACGGCGAATCGTCCCCTGCTCACGCCTTTTAGCCACGTCCTCCTGACGCCATTTCAAATAGTCGTTGAACACTGCGCCATCAATTGTGCTGATTTTCGTGTCCATACCAGCGGGGTACAGGGCAGTCAGGAACGCGCAACCGAGTTTGACTCGATAACCCTGAACCGCGAGGGTTCTCGGAGACAGCTGATCTGAGTTCATCAAGGATTCTTGGTATAGCGAGAAACGCCGAACCAGATCGCGTAAGGAAAGTGCCAGAATTCGCTGACCGCTGTTTACCTTGGTTAGCACGTCGAGCACGACATCGTGTGCGCGGTCGGCGGCTTCTTGACGATTTAACGTCTGAAGGGACTTGCGATAGTGCCTCCCTTCTTCCTTCAGGTGAATCCTGAGGAACCAGCTACTGTGTTCAATATCCGAGCGCCGGTAGATAGTGGCCTTTGTCCTACCAAACCGGATTACTTGCTTGTCTTTCTCGGAGCGCCGGGTGCCGTAGTGCTGACGGGCAACATACGGTGCACTCCGGGTCCTCGTCGGTTCTCGCGGTTGATCTTTGGCCTTAGAAGATACCCGTGGCAACAACCCCTCCCAGACCCGATTGCGGGTATGTCAGCGGGCCACAGAGTACGCTAAGTCATTGATAACGGGAATCTCGCGGGTATGTTTGATGCAAACATAAGTAGTTGTTTCATTTCAAGTTATATGGATTTACATCTACTCCCACTCGATGGTCGCCGGGGGCTTGCCGGAGATGTCGTAGACCACGCGCGAGATACCTGGCACCTCGTTCACGATGCGCCGCGAGACGTGGTCGAGAAACTCGTACGGCAGCCGCGCCCAGTGCGCCGTCATGAAATCCACCGTCTCCACCGCCCGCAGCGCGACCACGTAGTCGTAGCGGCGCCCGTCCCCCATGACGCCCACCGAGCGGACCGGCAGGAAAACCGCGAACGCCTGACTCACGCGGTCGTAGAGGTCGTGTCGGCGCAGCTCCTCGATGTAGATCGCATCCGCGCGCCGCAGGAGCTCGGCGTACTCCTGGCGCACCTCGCCCAGGATCCTCACCGCGAGCCCGGGCCCCGGGAAGGGATGGCGATGAGTGAGCTCGCGCGGCAGCCCGAGCTCGGTGCCGAGGCGACGCACCTCGTCCTTGAACAGCTCGCGCAGCGGCTCGACGAGCTTGAGGCGCATCCTCTCGGGGAGGCCCCCCACGTTGTGGTGCGACTTGATGACCTGCGCCTTGCCGGTGTGGGCACCGGCCGACTCGATGACGTCGGGATAGATCGTGCCCTGGGCGAGGAACTCGACGCCTTTGAGACTACGCGCCTGCTCGTCGAAGACCTCGACGAAGGTCCGGCCGACCGCCTTGCGCTTGGCCTCGGGGTCGGTGATGCCGGCGAGGGCGCCGAGAAAGCGTGCCTGCGCGTCGACGCGGATGACTTGCGCGCCGAGGTGCTGCGCGAAGACGCCCATCACCGACTCGGCTTCGCCGAGGCGCAGCAGGCCGTGGTCGACGAATACGCAGGTGAGCTGCTCCCCGATCGCGCGGTGCAGGAGCGCGGCGACCACGGAGGAGTCGACTCCGCCCGAGAGCCCGAGCAGCACCTTGCCGCCACCGACCTGCGCGCGGAGGCGTGCGAGGGCATCCTCGATGATGTTGCCGACGCTCCAGAGCGCATCGGCGCCGCAGATCTCGCGCACGAAGCGCTCGAGGAGCTTAGTTCCCTGGGTGGTGTGCGTAACCTCGGGATGGAACTGTACGCCGTAGAAGCGGCGGCGCTCGTCGCTCATGGCCGCTAAGGGGATGGCGCCGGTCGCCGCGGTCGCACTGAACCCCGGTGGCAGCGCGTCGACCCGATCGCCGTGGCTCATCCACACATCGAGCACCGCCCGTCCGGCCGGATTGCGGCGGTCGGCGAGTTCATCGAGGAGGCGCGAGGCGCCGGTGACGGTCACTTCCGCGTAACCGAACTCGCGCGCGGTCCCGGGCGCGACCCGCCCGCCGAGCTGCTGCGCCATGGTCTGCATGCCGTAGCAGATGCCGAGCACCGGCACGCCGAGCTCGTAGACCGCCGCGGGCGCCCCGGGCGCGCTGGCGGTCGTCACCGTCTCCGGGCCGCCGGAGAGGATCACGCCGCGCGCCCCGAAGGCGCGCACCTCGGCGTCGCTCATGTCCCAGGGGTGGATCTCGCAGTACACGCCGAGCTCGCGCACGCGGCGGGCGATGAGCTGGGTGTACTGCGCACCGAAATCGAGGATCAGGATCCGGTGCGCGTGAATGTCGCGCTGCGCGGCCGTGCCGGCGGCGCTGCCGGCGGGCGTCGCGCTGCCCCCCGCGGCAGAAGGAGCGGTGGCGGCCGGTCGTGGAACGCTGGCCATAGGGCTCTTCAGGACCCCCGGTAGTTGGGCGCTTCCTTGGTGATCGTCACGTCGTGCACGTGACTCTCGCGGATGCCGGCGGTGGTGACGCGCACGAACACCGGACGGCTGCGCATCTCGGTGATGCTGCGACTGCCGGTGTAGCCCATCGCCGCCCGCAAGCCGCCGGAGAGTTGCCGCAGAATCGTGACGACGCTGCCCTTGTAGGGGACGCGGCCTTCCACCCCTTCCGGCACCAGCTTCTCGAGCTCGGTGGCGGCGTCCTGGAAGTAGCGGTCCGCCGAGCCGTGGCGCTCGCCCATTGCCCCGAGCGAGCCCATCCCCCGGTAGGACTTGTAGGAGGCGCCCTGGTAGAGCTCGACTTCGCCGGGGGATTCCTCGGTACCCGCGAACAGGCCGCCGATCATGACCGCGTGCGCGCCGGCCGCGAGCGCCTTGGCGATGTCGCCGGAGAAGCGGATGCCGCCGTCGGAGATGACCGGAACGTCCGCATCGCGCAGCGCCTCGGCGACATTCGCCACCGCGGAGATCTGCGGCACGCCGACGCCCGCGACGACGCGCGTCGTGCAGATGGAGCCCGGTCCGATGCCGACCTTGACGGCGTCCGCGCCCGCATCGACGAGCGCGCGAGCGGCCTCGGGGGTCGCGATATTGCCCGCGATGACCTGGCTATCGGCCCATCTCGCCTTGATGCGCTTCACCGTGTCGAGCACGCCCTTCGAGTGTCCGTGCGCCGTGTCCACCACCACCAGGTCGACTCCCGCCTCGCGCAGCGCCGCGACGCGGTCGAGCGTGTCGGGCGTGGTGCCGACCGCGGCGCCAACCCGCAACCGGCCGCTGCCGTCCTTGCAGGCGCGCGGAAACTCGTGGGCCTTCTGGAAGTCCTTGACGGTGATCATGCCGACCAGCTCGTGGGCGCCGTTCACCACCAGGAGCTTCTCGATCCGGTGCTTGTGCAGGAGCGCGAGCACCTCTTCCTCGGGCGCGTCCTCGCGCACCGTCACCAGGCGCTCCTTCGGCGTCATGACCGTGGAGACGGGGGCCTCGAAGCGGTCCTCGAAGCGCAGGTCACGATGCGTCACGATCCCGACCGCTTTCCTGCCGACTACGACCGGCACGCCGGAGATGCCGCGCGAGCGGGTGAGGTCCAGCACCTCGCGGATGCTCATGTCGGGAGAGACGGTGATCGGGTCGCGGATGACTCCGCTCTCGAACTTCTTCACCCGCCCGACCTCGCGCGCCTGCGCCTCGATGCTCATGCTCTTGTGGATCACGCCGATGCCGCCTTCCTGGGCGATCGCGATGGAGAGGCGCGCCTCGGTGACCGTGTCCATGGCCGCCGACAGCAGGGGAACGTTCAGACGGATGCCGCGCGTGACGCGGGTGGAGAGGTCGACCTCGCGGGGAAGAATCTCCGAGTAGGCCGGAACCAGGAGAACGTCGTCGAAAGTGAGGGCTTCTTCGAGTACGCGCATGCGCAATTATAGGCGGCGGAACCGGGGCGGTAAACCTCGTGCCATGGATTTTGCCCGGCCCGCTGATCGGCGAGCGCCGGCACGGTGGCCGCTGCGAGCGCGCCCATCGGTATCGTCAGCGAGCGGCAGTCGGAACGCGCAAGTCAGCAGTCTTCAGAGTGTCCAGGTCGCTCCGATCGAGGCGAGTCCGGGAGTGCCTCCGGCCACGTTGAATCGCTCGTACTCGGCCCGCAATCCGAACGAGCCGGCTCTGAACTGTGCGCCCACGCCTGCGACATAGGTCGTATTCGTGCGGCTGAAGCCGAAGGTCTGGGGTGGCCCGAAGGCGCAGTTGTCGATCCCGCAATACGTCGCATGGACGGTGCCCTGCATTCGAGCGAGCCCCGCCTTCGCGTACGCCTCCACCAGGGGGATCGGCAGGAACAGGAGGCCCGTAGCAGTTGCCCCCTTCATCGAGACATCCGCCGTCCCGAAGCCCGGGCTCGCGAGGGAGTAGCCGGTCGGGTGGCCAAAGTCGAGGTACGACAGCTCGACGCTGACGATGGGAAGCGGCCGAATCCCGGTGATGAGCTTGAAGGCAGAGTGGTTCTGGCTGAAATCGCGAAAGGACTGGGACGCTCCAATCGTGAAACTCGAGGTGCCGGCCTCGACTCGAGCCTCACCGATCGCGCCGCCCACGTAGAAACCCAGGGGGTCGGCTGCAGAACCCTCCGGCACTGCCACGAGCGCAAGCGCGACTGCCGCAAGGAGCCTCGCCAGGCTGTGCCGACCGAAGCAGCGTGATTGGGGTTGGCGCATGACATACCTCCATGGCGTACGGTCACCGTAGGCGCTCCTGTAACGGCGGCGGGACAAGCTCGTTGACCGAAGGCTGCGGCCGAAACTCAATTCGCCCCGTGATGCTGCGCTTCGCGAGCCGCGCGGAACGGGCTGTCGCTGTACCAGGCAGGCCAGTCGCTCCCGTCCGCGAGCTCGCGGCCCGTGACATACAACAGCTCCAGTTGCTGGCGGATGCCGGCCAGGTTCCAACTCGCTTCGTAGACATCGGCCGGCTTGTGATAGCGGTCGCGGACATAGGCCTGTCGCTGGGCGAGTCCCCAGCCGGGAGGCTGGCCCACGTAGTCAGTGCCGCCGTCGATACTGAGCGCCGGCACGCCGGCCTTGGCGAACTCGAAATGGTCGGCGCGATAGTAGTAGCCCTTCTCGGGCTCCGCGTCCGGCAGGATCTTCAATCCCTGCCGCTGAGCGGCCTGCTTGAGCGCGTCGTCGAGGGTGGACATGAACTGGCCGCGCACCGTCATGTCACGGGTCTCGCCGTACACGTTCATCACGTCCATGTTCAGATCCGCGACCGTGTCAGAGAGCGGGAACAGCGGGTGGCTGGCGTAGTAGGCAGCGCCCAGGAGGCCCTGCTCCTCCGCCGTCGTGGCGATGAACAGCACACTGCGCGCCGGCGCCGGCCTGGCCGCGGCGTACACCATCGCCAGCTCCAGCAAGCCCGCGATGCCGGACGCATTATCGATGGCGCCGTGGAAGATCTGCGGCTTGCCATCGGGCCCCGGCCTGGTGCCGAAGTGGTCCCAGTGCGCGCTGTACACCACCACCTGCTCGGGATGGCGCGAGCCCTTCACGAGCGCGGCCACGTTGTGGCTGACGATGGGCCGCACCTCGTTGTGCAGGGTCAGACTCGCGGTGAGCTTCAGGGCAACGGGTTTGAAGCCACGCCGCGCCGCCGCACGCGCGAGCTCATCGAGGCTGAGACCGGCGGTGGCAAAGAGCTTCCCGGCGGCCTCGTGGCTCAGCCAGCCTTGAGTCAACGGATGGTAGGCATCACCCGGAGGCAGCTCCTCCCGCGGTCCGGTATTGCTGTTTTGCACCACCTCCCAGGGATAACCCGCGGGCCCAGTCTCATGCACGATGAGCACACCAGCTGCGCCCCGGCGCGCGGCCTCCTCGTATTTGTAAGTCCAGCGGCCGTAGTAGGTCATGGCCTTGCCGTGAAAGAGCTTCGGGTCACCGGTGGCATAACCCGGATCATTCACCAGTACCACCACCGTCTTGCCCTTCGCGTCGAGACCGGCGTAGTCGTTCCACTGGTATTCGGGCGCGACGATGCCGTAGCCGGCGAACACCAGGGGACTCCCGGCGAGCGCCACGGTCGTCTGCGGGCGCGGCGTACTCACGATGAGGTCTCGGCCGAAGCTGAGAGTGAGCGGCGTGGCGCCGCTGACCGTGAGCGCTGCGTCGGTGTTGGCGGTGATCTGCACCAGCGGCACTTCCTGCAGGAAGCTGCCGTGGTTGGCCGGCAGAAGGCCGTAGCGCTTGAACTGGGAGGCGATGTATTCAGTCGTGAGCTTCTCGCCCGCACTGGCCGGCGCCCGGCCGCCGAACTCATCCGAGGACAAAGTCCGGATGGTGGTGCGGATATTGGCCTCGTCGAAGCGCGCGGGCCCGGGTGCCTGTGCCGCCGCGGCGCACGATAACACGGACGCGCACGACACCAGGGTCGTGAGAAAAACGGCGTTTCGCATGGCAATGTCCCGGTTACGAGTGGAGTTTACGCGCACGCATGATCGCGCCGTCTTTCGGGTGCCACAATCGATGCCGCTCTTCCGATGACTCGACCGCCAGTTTCACACCCACTACTCTAGTGTGCCTCATGTCCCCGAATCGCCATGGCGCCGAGTCCTGACAGAAGCGCTGGAGCCCCGCCGGCGCGCGAGGTCTACAGCGTCACGCGCGTGAACCGCGAGGTGCGCGCGCTCCTCGAGCGGGGGCTCCCGGTGCTGTGGGTGGAGGGCGAGCTCACGAACTTCTCGCAACCCGCATCCGGGCACTGGTACTTCACGCTCAAGGACCGGGAAGCGCAGCTGCGCTGCGCCATGTTCCGGATGAGGAACGCGCTCGTGGGCTTCACACCGAGCGCCGGCGCTCAGGTCCTGGTGCGCGGCCGCGTCAGCGTGTACGAGGCGCGCGGTGAGTATCAGCTCATCGTCGAGCATCTGGAGGAGGCCGGTGTCGGTGCGCTGCGACGCGAGTTCGAGCGGCTCAAGGCCAAGCTCGCGGCCGAGGGTCTGTTCGCGCTCGAGCGCAAGCGCGGTCTGCCGCGTTTCCCGCGACGCATCGGCGTGATCACCTCACCCTCCGGGGCGGCGCTGCGCGACATCCTGCACATCCTCGCGCGGCGCTTCCCGCCGGCCCCGGTCCTCATCTATCCGGCGGCGGTGCAGGGCGCGGCGGCGGCGCCGGCGCTGGTCGCGGCGCTCGAGATCGCATCCGGGCGCGCCGAGGTCGACGTGCTCATCCTCGCCCGCGGCGGCGGCTCGCTCGAGGATCTCTGGGCCTACAACGACGAGCGCGTGGCGCGCGCCATCTACGCGAGCCGGCTGCCGATCGTGTCCGGAGTCGGGCACGAGATCGACTTCACCATCGCGGATTTCGTGGCCGAT
Source organism: Gammaproteobacteria bacterium 13_2_20CM_66_19 (assembly GCA_001914695.1). Taxonomy (GTDB): domain Bacteria; phylum Pseudomonadota; class Gammaproteobacteria; order Steroidobacterales; family Steroidobacteraceae; genus 13-2-20CM-66-19. The sequence goes on from MNCZ01000057.1 coordinate 19,340, forward strand.
GCGCGCGCGCCGACGCCCTCGGCGGCCGCGGAGCTCGTGGCGCCGGATGGCGCGGCGTGCCTCCAGTTCCTCGCGCGCAGCGCCGAGCGCCTCGCCGCCGCCATGCGCCGCGAGCTGCGCGCGAGCGGCGCGCGCTTCGAGGCCACCGAGCGGCGGCTCAAGCTCGCGCACCCGGGAGTGCGCCTGCAGCAGCAGATGCAGCGTCTCGATGATCTCGCGCAGCGACTCGCCGCGCTGGTACATGCCGCCGTGGGCCGTGACCGGCTGCGACTCGCGCAGAGCCTGGAGCGGCTCGTGCGTCGCTCGCCCGAGCACCTCGCGCGCGAGCATCGCCTCCGGCACCAGGGAGTGCACTCGAGGCTCCTGCACGCGATGCGCGAGTGCGTATCGCGCGCCGCGCACCGCCTGGCGCTCGCGCAGCGCGCGCTGAATGCCGTGAGTCCGCTTGCCACGCTGACGCGCGGCTTCGCGATCGTGACGCGGGGTGCGGACGGCAGCTTGCTCACGAACGCCGCGACGGTCGCCGTCGGCGAGGAGATCGAGGCGCGCCTCGCCCACGGGCGCCTCAATGCGCGCGTCACGGGCCGCAGCGGGGAGAGCTAGCGTGGCTTCGAGCACTCTGTCGGGGCGGGCCAGGCGATGCCGGCTCGGCTGCGCGGCGCTCCTCGCCGCCGCTCTGGCGGCGAGTCTCGTTGCGCGTGCGCAGGCGCCGGCGGCGCCGCTCCTGCCTCAGGAAGAGCCGGTTCCCGGCGGCGTCGCACTCGTGAGTCTCGATGCGTCCGTGGCGAGTGCACCGCAGGTGAGCTTCCAGGACCATCGGGTGCTGGTCCTGCGGAGGGACGACAAGTGGCTCGCCGTGGTCGGCATTCCGCTGTCGCAGACGCCCGGCCGTGCGGAGCTCCAGGTTCACGCCGCCGCCGCGGGCGACACCCTGGTGGGCTTCGACGTCGCCGACAAGCAGTACAGTGTGCAGCGGCTCTCGGTGGCTCCGCGTCAGGTCAACCTGTCGGCGAAGGACCTGGCGCGCGTCGAGCGCGAGCGGCCGCGCATCCTGAGAGCCGTCGGCGCCTTCTCCGAGGGCTCGCCTGCCTCGTTCCAGCTGCTGCAGCCGGTGCCCGGGATCCGCTCGAGCTCCTTTGGCTCGCGCCGGATATTCAACGACGAGCCGCGCAAACCTCACGCCGGCATGGACATCGCGGCGCCGTCCGGCACGCCGGTGCGGGCGGCCGCCGAGGGACGCGTCATCGACACCGGCCGTTACTTCTTCAACGGCAACACCGTATTCCTCGATCACGGCGCTGGCCTCGTCACCATGTACTGCCACCTGAGCGCGATCGGCGTGCAGCGCGGCGCGCAGGTGCACGCCGGGGACGTCATCGGCAAGGTCGGCTCGACGGGACGTGCCACGGGTCCCCATCTGCACTTCGGCGTGGCGCTGAACGCGACCTTCGTCGATCCAGCGCTGTTTCTCCCGCCCCCCGAGCCGCGCGCCGACGAGTCGCATGATCGCTCCTGAGGGCGGGCGCGACAGCGTCTTCATGCGGTCGGCGCTCGCCGAGGCGGTGGCGGCCGGCGCGGCCGGCGAGGTGCCGGTGGGCGCGGTGCTGGTGCGGGGCGAGGACATCATCGCCACGGGCGCAAATAAGCCGATCTCGGCTTGCGATCCGACCGCACACGCCGAGATCGAGGCGCTGCGCGCCGGCGCCCGCACGATGGGCGGCTATCGCCTCACCGACACCACACTCTACGTGACGCTCGAGCCGTGCGTGATGTGCGCCGCGGCGATCGTGCACGCGCGCGTGCGGCGGCTCGTCTTCGGTGCCTTCGATCCGCGCGCCGGTGGCGCCGGCAGCATCGCCAACGTGTTCGCGCTGCCCGGACTCAACCATCGCGTGGACGTGTTCGGCGGCGTGCTGATGCAGGAGTGCGCGCGTCTGCTGCAGGAGTTCTTCGCGCAGCGCCGCGACTGAGAGCGCAGCGAGGTGACGGAGTGAGCAGCGCCGCGACTGCGCTGCGGAGCGCGCGGCGCTCGAACCTGCGGCCTCAGGCTCCGGGCGTGGCGCGGCTCGCGGTGGCCGCGCCCGGGGCCGGGCTCGCCTCGCCGGGCTGCCATTCGAGCAGCCGTAGCCAACGCTGGATGCGATCGACGTACTGCACCGGCTCCCAGCCGCGCGCGTAGCCGCGCCGGGCGCGGCTGTACCAGCGTTCCTGCGCGAGCAGCGGCAGGCGCGCGCGCACTTCGGTCCAGGAGTCGGGGTTCTTGCCGAGCGCCTGGGTGATGACACGCGCATCCTCCAGGTGTCCGAAGCCGACGTTGTAGGCGGCGAGGATGAACCAGGTGCGGTCGGGCTCGGATATGCGCTCGGGAAACATCGCGCGCACCTGGGCGAGATAGCGTGCGCCGCCGAAGATGCTCTGCTCCGGGTTGCTGCGATCCTTGACCCCTAGCGAGTGAGCGGTCTCGGCGGTGAGCATCATCACCCCGGCCGCTCCGTCGTCGGATTCGGCGTGCGGGTCCCATTTCGATTCCTGGTAGCCGATCGCCGCCAGCAACCGCCAATCGATGCCCGCCTGCGCCGCGGCCTGCTCGAACCAGGATCGGTAGCGAGGCAGGCGGTCGCCGACGTGAGCCTGGAACTCGCGCGATTCCCCGTACGCGAAGCGCCGCGTGTCGCCGGATGACTGCTGCACCAGTCGCGCCAGCGTGCCGGAGGCATCGAGCTCGCGAAAGAACGCGTTGACGCTCGCGAGCAGGTCCGGCCCGCCGCGCCGCACCAGCCATTGCGCCGGCCGCTCCTCGGGCAGCGCGAAGCCCACCAGCACGTTCGGATACAGGTGATGCGCGAAGGAGAACTCGCGCGCGTCCGAGATCGCGTAGTCGGCGTTGCCCGAGTCGACGTCCTCCACCGGGTCGGCGGAGCTCGGCGCGGTCTCGACCCACTGCAGGGTGGGAGCGACCGTTCTCTTCATGCCCTCCAGTATCCGCTCCTGGGGACTCCCGGCGCGCACCGCGAGCCGCGCCGACTCGAGCTGCAGCGTCTCGCGCGGCTGCACGTGCCCGCGCTGATACACCACCAGCTGCGGGATGCGCGCGTAGGGAGAGGCCGCCGCGCCCGCGCGGCTCCAGTCCGGCGAGTCGGTGAGCGAGGCCGCGGCGATGTCGGCGCGGCCGGCGGCGAGCTCCGCCTGCATGGCCGTCTCGTTGGCGAGCGCGTTGATCGTGAGCTTGACGCGAAGGCGCGCGGCGTAGGCGCGCACGAGCTCGAACTCGAGCCCCTCGGCGCCCTGCGCGCCGAAGTAATAACAGGTCGGCAGGTTCAGCGTGACGACGCGCAGCTCGCCCCGCGCGCGGATCTCATCGAGTGCGCGCGGCGCGTCGGCCTGCCCGCAGCCCGCGAGAGAGCCAAGCAGCGTGATGGCGGCGCTGAGCGTGAGTGCGCGCACAGACCCTCCCCTGGACACGCGGGCTTTCCGCTAGAATACCAGCCCCTTGACGCCCGTGCGGAGCCGGAGAGGTACCGAAGCGGTCATAACGGCGCCGACTCGAAATCGGATGGTCGGGTAAAACCGGCACGTGGGTTCGAATCCCACCCTCTCCGCCATACTGTCACACACGGCTGCATGCGAAACCCGCGGTCGGTGCCGTTCTCACGAGGGCGGTTTCTTCGATGATTCGCGATACGCCGCGGCGAACGCCTCGACGAAGGTGTGCGGCAGGTGGTCCGCCGGCATCTCGATGAGATTGCGATAGAAGGTGGCGAACAGCTCCCAGTACTGCGCTTTGTCGGCGGAGCGCGCGTTGCCGCGGCGCGCGGCGCGCTCGAAGCGCGCCTCGAGCTCGGCCGGATCGAGCCGGCCGAGGAATTCGACGAGTGCCGCCCGCATCGCCTGCGCCGTGGCCGTCTCGTGCAGCTTCGCCTCGGTCACCGCCTCGCGCAGCCATTGCACCGAGTCGAGACGGCGGCCTTCGTGCTGCACGAGGAGCTCGACGATCAGTTCCTCCACCACGGAGTTGGCGAGCGAGGGGCGCGGGTCGTCGGGCTCCCGCGGCGGGAATTCGATGCGGTGGCGATTGCGCGTGTCGGTGCGGGTGCGCTCGAGGTCCTTGAAGCCGACCAGCGCCTCGCGAAACAGCCGGCCGGCGAGGTGCAGCAGCCGCACCTGGGCGTCGCCCGGCAGCCGCTCCGGCTCGACGCCGGCGCCGCGGCAGAAGGCGTCGAGTCCGGCACGCGCGTCCTCGAGGGCGAACGCGGAGACCCCGATCTTCGGCTCGCGGCCGACCGCTTCCGCGAGGCGCGCCATCTGCCGCCCGAGCGACTGCGCGCCCGCGCCATCGAGCAACGGCACCTCGGACGCGCGCTCCGCGCGCGCCTTCGGGTTGAGCGCACGCACCCTGCCGGAGTCCACCGACTGGCCGTACGCATTCACCGGCAGGATCGATCCGGCCTGATTGGCCGGCACCAGCAGCGCATCGAGGTCGAGCGAGGCGCCGATGTCGGGTTCGTGCCGGCCGAGGGTATGGAGGGCATGAATGCTGGTCGGCACCGCGGCGCCGGCCTCGTCCTGCGCCGGACGCGCCTCGAGCGCCGCGACGATGTGGTACTCGCCCATGCGCAGCACGTCGCCATCGGCGAGGCGATAGCCGCCCGCGCCGTGCCTGGCGAGCGGCTCCATGTCGTCGTTGACGTACACGCCGTTGGTGCTGACGTCCTGGAGATAGAAGTGGCCTTCGCGGAACTGCACGCGCGCGTGATGCGCGGAGACGTAACGCAGCGGGTCGGGCAGCACCCAGTCGTTGTCGGCGGAGCGGCCGATGGTGCCGCCTTCCACCGAAAAGGTGGCGGAGCTGCGCTCGGCGAGCGAGCGACCCTGATCACTCACGATACGCAGCTTGAGCATGGTTCCCCGAACCAAGGAAGAATCCATCCGTTTACTGGGCCGCGGCACGCGCGGGGCGGCAAAGCGGCCGCAGACGGCGCCCGGACCTTATAATGCCCGCGTCCAAACTAGCAGCGGCCTGCGCGCAAGCCATGGCAACCAGTCACATTTTCCGTATTATGTTCGTGAATCAGGGCAAGGTTTACGAGGTCTATGCCCGCAAGGTGAGCCACGGAGAGCTGTTCGGGTTCATCGAGGTCGAGGAGCTGCTGTTCGGCGAGCGCTCCTCGGTGGTTCTCGACCCCGCGGAGGAGCGCATCAAGGGCGAATTCTCCGACGTGAAGCGCACCTTCCTGCCGATGCATGCGATCCTGCGCATCGACGAGGTGAAGAAGCACGGCGCGGCCAAGATCACCGTGATGGAAGGCGGCAGCGCCACGGTGGCACAGTTCCCGGTGCCGATGTATTCGACGCCGCCCGGCGAGAAGAAGTGAAGCAGCCGTCGGGCATTCTCGGGATTGCGGGGACTGCGGCGCTCTCGCCGTTTCGCAGGCCCAAGCTCCTCGAGCGTCTGCGCGCGATCGAGCCGGCCGTGACCGCGCTCGATTCGCGCTTCATGCACTTCGTCGAGTGCACGCGAGCGCTCACCGCGGGTGAGCGCGCCGTGCTGCTCGCGCTCCTGACCTACGGCCCGCGGCCGCAGGCGCCGCCTCCGGCCGGAGAGGGCGCGGCGAACCGCGTGCTGGTCGTGCCGCGCGCCGGCACCATCTCGCCCTGGTCGAGCAAGGCCACCGACATCGCCCGGGTGTGCGGGCTCGAGCCGGTGCGGCGCATCGAGCGCGGCATCGAGTACCGCCTCGAGGCGCCGCGTCCCCTCGGCGCTGCGCGCCTCGAAGCGCTCGCGCCGGCGCTCTTCGATCGCATGACCGAGATGGCGCTGCTCGACGCGTCCGAGGTGGCGCGCCTGTTCGCGCACGCCGCCCCGCGGCCCCTCGAGCGCGTGCCGCTCGCGGCCGGCCGGGCGGCGCTCGTGGAGGCCGATCGCGCGCGGGGGCTGGCGCTGTCGGCGGAGGAGATCGACTACCTGCTCGAGATCTTCGCGCGCCTCAGGCGCGACCCGAGCGACGTCGAGCTCATGATGTTCGCGCAGGCGAACTCCGAGCACTGCCGCCACAAGATCTTCAACGCCCGCTGGATCATCGACGGTGAGCCGCGCGAGGAGTCGCTGTTCGCGATGATCCGCTACACCCACGAGCGAAGTCCCGCGGGGGTGCTCTCCGCCTACCGCGACAACGCCGCGGTGATCGAGGGGAGCTTGGGCGAGCGCTACTTCCCCGACCCCGACACCGGCATCTACCGCGCGAGCGCCGAGCCGATCGATATCCTCATGAAGGTGGAGACGCACAACCATCCGACCGCCATCTCGCCCTTCCCGGGCGCCTCCACCGGCTCCGGAGGCGAGATCCGGGACGAGGGGGCCACGGGGCGCGGCGCGAAGCCGAAGGCCGGGCTCACCGGCTTCTCGGTGTCGCACCTGCGCATCCCGGGCTACGAGCGGGCGTGGGAGGGCGAGTTCGGCGCGCCCGCGCGCATCGCCTCCCCCCTCGACATCATGATCGAGGCTCCGATAGGCGCCGCCTCGTTCAACAACGAGTTCGGGCGCCCGGCCGTGTGCGGCTACTTCCGCACCTTCGAGCAGCGCGCCGCCGGCGACCCCCCGCAGCGCACGCGCGGCTATCACAAGCCGATCATGATCGCCGGGGGTCTGGGTAACGTCCGCCGTGCGCACGTCGAGAAGGCGGCGGTTGAGGTCGGCGCGAAACTGGTGGTGCTCGGCGGGCCGGCCATGCTCATCGGGCTCGGCGGCGGCGCCGCCTCCTCTCTCGGCAGCGGCAGCTCGAGCGCCGAGCTCGATTTCGCCTCAGTACAGAGGGGCAACGCCGAGATGCAGCGGCGCGCCCAGGAAGTGATCGATCGCTGCTGGGCGCTCGGCGAGGACAATCCCATCGCGCTCATCCATGACGTGGGCGCCGGCGGGCTGTCGAATGCGGTCCCGGAGGCGGTGGCGCACAGCCGGCGCGGCGCGCGCGTCGACCTGCGCGCCATTCCGAGCGCGGAGACCGGCATGTCGCCGATGGAGCTCTGGTGCAACGAGGCGCAGGAGCGCTACGTGCTCGCGATCCCCGCGGCCTCGCTCCCGCGCTTCGCCGCGATCGCCGAGCGCGAGCGTTGCCCGTTCGCGGTGATCGGCGAATTCGACGCGAGCGGGGAGCTCGTGGTGCGCGATCCGCTCTTCGACGAGGTGCCGGTCGACATGCCGCTCGCGGCGCTGCTCGGCGAGCCGCCGCGCCTGACGCGCGAGGTGCGGAGCGTCCGCGTTGCGCGGGCGCCCTTCGACACCTCTCGTGTCGCGCTGCGCGAGGCCGCCTACCGCGTGCTGCGCCTGCCGGCGGTGGCTGACAAGACCTTTCTCATCACCATCGGCGATCGCACCGTCGGCGGCCTGATCAGCCGCGACCAGCTGGTGGGACGCTGGCAGGTGGCGGTGAGCGATGTGGCGGTGACGCTCGCCGACTACCGGGGGAGCGCGGGCGAAGCGCTGGCGATGGGCGAGCGCACGCCGGTCGCGGTGCTCGATGGGCCGGCTTCGGGAAGGCTGGCGGTCGCCGAGGCGATCACCAACATCCTGGCGGCCGATATCGGTCCGCTCTCCAATATCCGCCTGTCGGCCAACTGGATGGCCGCCTGCGGCGAGGCCGGCGAGGACGCGGCTCTCTACGAGACGGTGCGCGCCGTGGGCCGGGAGCTGTGCCCGGCGCTCGGCATCGCCATACCGGTCGGCAAGGACTCGCTCTCGATGCGTACGGTGTGGAGCGAGGGCGGCGTCGAAAGGCGCGTGGTGGCGCCGGTGTCGCTGATCGTGTCGGCCTTCGCGCCGGTCGCCGATGTGCGCCGCACGCTCACTCCCGCCCTCGAGCTCGATGAGCGCCCGAGCTCGCTCTGGCTCATCGACCTCGCGCGCGGCCGCCATCGCCTCGGCGCTTCGGCGCTCGCCCAGGTGTACGGGGAGCTCGGCGAGGAGCCGGCCGATCTCGACGAGCCCTCGGTGCTCCTGCGCTTCGCGGCGGCGCTCGCGGAGCTCCACGCGGCGGGAATGCTGCGCGCCTATCACGACCGCTCCGACGGGGGACTGTTCGCGACCCTCCTGGAGATGGCGTTCGCGGGACATTGCGGGCTCGACATCGCGCTGCCGAGCGGGCGGGGCCCGGCGCTCGCGCAGCTCTTCGCAGAGGAGCCGGGCGTCGTGGTGCAGATCCTCGCCCAGGATGAGCCGCGGCTCGAATCGATGCTGGCGCGCCATGGGCTCGCCGACGCCGCGCTCTACCTCGGCGCGCCGGTGAGCGAGCTGCGCGTGCGGATGAGGATCGGCACGCAAGAGTTCGACGAGTCCTGGGCGGACTTGAGGCGGGCGTGGTCCGAGACCTCGTGGCGCATGCGGCGGCTGCGCGATGACCCCGAGTGCGCGGACGAGGAGTTCGCCGCCGAGACCGCTGCAGCCGATCCCGGACTCTCGGTCGCGCTCCGCTTCGACCCCGAAGAGGACATCGCTGCGCCTTACGTCTCGCGCGGCGTGCGCCCGGCGCTCGCCATCCTGCGCGAGCAGGGCGTGAACAGCCAGACGGAGACCGCGGCCGTGTGCGAGCGCGCCGGCTTCGCGGCGCACGACGTGCACATGACTGACCTGCTCGGCGGGCGGCGCTCGCTCGGCGAGTTCCAGGGCCTCATTGCCTGCGGCGGGTTCTCCTACGGCGACGTGCTCGGGGCGGGGGAGGGCTGGGCCAAGTCGATCCTGTTCCACGAGTCGTTGCGCGAGGAGTTCCAGCGCTTCTTCGCGCGCTCCGACCGCTTCGCGCTCGGCATCTGCAACGGCTGTCAGATGTTCGCGGCGCTGCGCGCCATCATCCCCGGAACGGAGCACTGGCCGCGCTTCCAGCGCAACCGCAGCGAGCAGTACGAGGCGCGCTTCTCGCTCGTGGAGGTGCTGCCCTCACCCTCGGTGGTGCTGGACGGCATGGCGGGCTCGATTCTGCCGGTCGCGGTGGCGCACGGCGAGGGCCGCGCGGAGTTCGAGTCCGCGGCGGCGGCCGAGGCCTGCGCGTCGAGCGGCCTGGTCGGCTTTCGCTACGTCACCCACGACTGCAGGGTCGCGACCACTTACCCCGCCAATCCGAGCGGCTCGCCGTTCGGTCTCGCGGCGCTCACCAACACCGACGGCCGCGTGACCATCACCATGCCGCACCCGGAGCGTTCGGTCCGTTACGTGCAGAATTCCTGGCGGCCGCGCGAGTCGGGTGAGTGGAGCGGCTGGATGCGGCTGTTCCGCAACGCGCGGCGTTTCGCCGGGTGAGGCGTGCGCAGGTGTTCGCGCTCGTTCGCGGCGTGCAGCGCGGCGTGACGTAAGAGCGCCGGCTTCGGCGCCTTCAGCCCGCCGAGCTCAGCGGCGTGATGTCGGTGCCGGTCTCGTCGAGGAAGAAGCGCCGCACCAGGATCGCCTGCTGCAGCTTGCCCTTGCGGACGTAGGCTTCGTACACCAGGTCCTTCGCGACCTCGAGCAGGATACCGGCCTCGTAGCCGTCGAGCAGCGGCACGGGTGAGGTCGGGTCGAGCTCGGCGCCGAACAGCACGCTCTTCATCTTGGCGAAGATGTCGGGCTGGATGTCGGCGAGGTCGCGCACGGCGTTGAGCTCATCGAAGAGGCGCAGCCGGCCCGCCTCGCCGAGGTCGCCGAACATCGCCTGCATGGTGCGGCGGCTCATCGAGGCGAAGGCGTTGAACGCCCCGTGCGTGTAGCAGTTGAGCGCTTCCCGGAACACCCGCTCCACATCCTCGGGGACGTAGGTGAAGTTGAATCTCTCCCGCGCCCGCTCGACCTCGGTGAACTGCGGCGACAGCTCGATGCGGCTTGAGCCGTAGGCGCGCACCGTGAAGCGCAGAAAGATCGGCGAGTGGCAGGCGTCGCACATGTACACGAGCCCCACCTGGTTCGGCCGATACAGCTGCAGGTCCTCGAAGCGCGGCACGGCGGCCGGGGTGATGTGGGACACGGTGAGACAATGCGGACAGGTCAGGACCAGGTTCTTCTCCTGGTCGTGGTGCAGATGACTGGCGGAATCGATGTACAGGGACATGCTGGTGCGCGGCTCGAATTGTTGTGTGTACCGCGTCGTGTCCATGTTACCCGAGCGCGGGTCCGGGTGCGCGTCCGCTGTGCTCGTGTGCATAGTCTTGCCCAGGTGCGAGGCGTTATGTCCGGAGGAGAAGGACTCGTTATGTCCGTCCCGATTTCCGTCCCGCCGTCCGTCCCGGCGCGGGCGCCTTATGTTACGGCCGGGCACGGCGCGCAAACTCGAGGATGCGGTCGGCGATCGTCGCATACTCGCCGCTGAAATGATGGCCTCGGCCGATCTGCGCGCGCTCGACGTTGCCCGCGGCGAGCTCCGGACAGATCGAGTCGCTCTCGCCCTCTCCGTAGATGCACAGCACCGGCGCGGCGCCGAGGCGACCGAGCTCGGGCCGGGTCGGCGGACCCCGCTCGTCGCTTCCCACCCAGTCGGCAATCCGGATCTCGAACGAGGCGTTGGAGTCGATCCCGAGCAGGCTCACGCTCGCCACCCGCGCGCGCAGCTCCGGCGGCAGCCGGTTGACGACGAACGGCAGCACATCGGCGCCGAACGAGTAGCCGATGAGCAGCACGCGTTCCTCGTTCCAGGCCGCGAAATAATGACGCAGCACGCGCGAGGCGTCCTCGGCGGTGCGCTCGGGCGTGCGCTCGCTCCAGAAATACTTCAGCGAGTTCAGGCCCACCGTCGGCACGCCGTTCCCGGCGAGCCGCGCGGCCAGCTCCTGGTCGAGGCCGGCCCAGCCGCCGTCACCGGTGAGGAGCAGCGCGAACTCCCGGGAGACGCCGCTGGCGCGCACCTCGATCACCGGCAGATCAGAGATTTCCGGCGGCCTCGGCGGCGCCGACTCGGCGGGGACGATGAGGCGCGCGTAGGCATCGCGAAACTGCGGCATCCAGTTGCGCTCGACTCCGAAGCCGTGGCCGACGAGCGGCAGCCTCACGACCTCGCCGTGTGCCGTGCGCGAGGCGAACTCATCGGCCGCGTGCGCCTCACATACCTGGTCCTTCTGACCCTGCAGCGCGATCCAGGGCTGCTTCAGATTCGCGGCGGGCTCGAGCACGAGCTCGCCCCGCTCGTTCGCCCGGTAGCGGAGCCCGGCGCCCGGGCAGAGCGCCGCCCCGGCAAAGTCCTGGTCGGGGCAGAAGCCGAGGCTGAGCGCGCCGGCGAAGGTCCCCGGCGGGGACTCGACCAGCGCCGCATAGACCACGGTGGCGCCCGAGGAATAACCGATGAGCACCGGCACGTGATACTCGCTCATCCCGATCTCTTTCTGCACCTGGTGGCTGAGCGCCTCGAAATCGGCGGCGATCATCTGGCACGGCGCGCCGGGGTGCGCCGCACGGCGCAGGCTCCCGAGGTACTGCCGGATGTCGGCTCCGATCACCACCGCCCCCATGGCGGCGAGCGCGCGCGCCATGCCGACGACCCCGAGCTCCCAGCCGCCGTCGCCCGAGAGGAAGAGCGCGACGCCGCGTGGTGCGCCCTCGGGAATGTAGACGGTGACGGCGCCGAAGCGCGCGCTCGGGAGGTGCGTCGCATAGATGTTGTCGGCGGTGGGCGGGTGGGCGCGGGGCGCGTGCCCAGCGGCGGGTGCCGGTACCGCCGCGGCGGGCGCCGGTGCCGCCGCGGCCGCGCCCGTCGAGGCGAGGGCGGAGGCTCCCGCCCCGATGAGCAGCGCTCGAGGGATCAGGCTCCGCGGCGACCGGACGATCATCTCGTGAACAGCTCCTTCACACCGCCTGCGATCAGCACCGACACGTCCACCAGCACCCGGGGCAGCGCGATCCCCCCGCGAGCCACGAGATAGCGCGGCTCCCAGGTCGGATCGAACTTCGCCTTGTAGCGCCGCAGTCCCTCGAAGTTATAGAAGTGCTCGCCGTAGCGGAAGATGAGGTTGCCGACCCGGTGCCACGCGGGCGCGAGCGGATGCGCGTCGAGACCCGACAGCGGCGCCATGCCGAGGTTGAAGGAGCCAAAGCCTGCCTCCCGCCCCCACAGCATGAGCTCGATGAACAGGAAGTCCATGCAGCCGCGCGGCGCGTCCGCGTCGAAGCGCATGAGGTCCACCGAGAGCTCGGCCTTCGTGCCGCTGGTCCACAGGTTGGCAAACGCCGTGGGAGCGCCGCCGGAGCGCACCAGGGCGAGCGGGAACTGCCGCAGGTACGCCCGCGAGAACGCGCCGATCGAGAAGCGCTTCTCGCCGGTCGATTTGGCCGAGAGCCACGCGTTCGAGATCCGCTCGAGCGCGGGCATGAGCGCCTCGACGCCTTCCGCGGGCACCACTTCGAAGCTGGCGCCATCGCGCTGCGCGCGGCGATGAGCCTGCCGCAGCTCGGCGCGCGTGGCGCCCTCGAGCGAGAACTCGGCGAGCGGCACGCGCGCCTCCTCGCCGATCTTGAGCGCGGCGAGGCCGAGATCCACATAGAGAGCCAGCCGTTCGGCACCCACCTGGTAGAAGACGGTCTGGCCGCCATGGTGATCGGAGATCTCGCGCAGCCGCCACACCAGCTCTTCCGCCCCCTCCTTCGAGCCCACCGGGTCGCCGAGCGCGATCCAGCTGCTACCGGCGATCTGGTACATCACGAAGGCATCGCCGGCCTCGCTGAACAGCAGCCGCTTGTCGCCGCTCAGGGCGGCGTTGGCGAGCGTCGAGTCCGAGCGCTCGATGAGCGCGCGCGCGCGGGCGAGCTCCTCGGGCCCGGCAACCGCGGGCTCGGGCCGCGCCGGCCGCAGCATGTTGAGGAGAATGTAGGCGCTGCCGAGCACGATGACCGCGAGCGACGCGCGCAGCATGCGCGGCGCGTTGCCGTGCAGCGCGAAGGTCCACCACAGCTGATCGGAGTAGCCGACCTGCCGATGCGAGACGATGCCGATCCACACGGCCATCGCGATCACCCCAAGGATGCTCGCCACCCACACGGGCGTGAAGCGCTCGGAGAGGATCGCGGTGGGGCGGTAGAAGGCGCGCCGCCCGAGCATCAGCACGCCGAGGATCAGCGCGAGGATGATCGCCTCCTCGAAATCGAGGCCCTTCAGGAGCGACGCGAACATGCCCGCGATCAGCAGCCACACCGAGATGTGGTAGGCGGCCTGCACGCGGCGGAACAGCGCGCGCGAGAGCACCAGCAGTCCCAGTCCCGCGAGGCTCCCGCCGAGGTGCGAGACCTCGAGCACCGCGAGCGGCAGGAACTGATCGAGGAACGCGAGCCGCTCCTCGATCCCGGGCGTCGCGCCCGAGATGAGCAGCAGCGCGCCGGCCAGGAAGGTGAGCGCGCCGGCGATCTGCGGCACGACCGGCGCGACGTAGATGCTCGCCAGCTCGTGCGCGCGGGCGAGCGCGGGGCGCTGCCCCGCGAGCTCCTTGGCGCCGAACAGCAGCGTGGCGAAGAGCAGCGGCACGAGATAGTAGACGCCGCGGTACGCGAGCAGCGAGCCGAGGAGTGCGTCCGGAGGAATGCCGCGCAGCGCCAGCAGCATCACCGCCTCGAACACGCCGACGCCGCCGGGAACGTGGCTGATGACGCCGGTGATCACTGCCGCCGCATAGACGCCGAGGAAGCTGACGAAGCTGATGTGCGCTCCCGCCGGCAGCAGCGACCAGAGCACCGCGCTCGAGAGCGAGAGGTCCGCGACCCCGAGCACGATCTGCGTCAGGCCGATCGCCGCTCCCGGAGCACGCAGCGCCCAGCCGCGGATCTCGAGCTTGCCGCGTGCGAGGGAGGCCCAGAGCGCGTAGGCACCGACCGCGCCGAGCAGCGCCGTCCCGACGAGCAGCGACCAGCTGTGATGCAGGCGCAGCATGCTCGCGGCGTTCGACAGGGCGAGCAGCAGCGACAGGCCCGACACGGTCGCGAGTCCGATGCCGAAGGACAGACTGCAGAAGCCGGTGAGGGTCGCCACGTCGATGGCGCCGAGGCCCGCGCTGGCATACAGCCGGAAGCGGATCGCCGCTCCGGTGAAGGCGGCGAAGCCGAGCGTATGCCCGAAAGAGTAGGCGATGAAGGACGTGAACACGATGCGCGGGTAGCGGATCTTTCGCCGCAGGTAGCGCAGCGCCAGCACCTCGTAGGTGGAGAGCAGCCAATAACTCGCCGCCGTGAAGGCGAGCGCGGCCAGCACCTGGCGGCGCGGGATGGCGTGCAGGTGCTCGAAGATGCTGCGGATGTGCAGCCGCGAGAGCTGGCGGTGCAGCAGCAGCACCACGCCTGCAAGCACCAAGAGCGCCGCGAGCGGCCCGAGCCAGCGGCGCAGCGGCCGCTCGTCGCGAGCTTGCGTCGGCGGCGCGGTCAGTTCCGACAAGGCTCTCAGCTTTCCCTTCAGCGCGTCAGCGGCTTGTAGCGGATGCGGTGCGGCTGCGCGGCGTCCTCGCCCCTGCGGCGCCTGAAGTCCTCGACGTACTCCCGGTAATTGCCTTCGAACCACACCACCTGCGAGTCGCCCTCGAAGGCGAGGATGTGGGTCGCAATCCGGTCGAGGAACCAGCGGTCGTGGGAGATCACGACCGCGCAGCCGGGGAAGCCGAGCAGCGCCTCCTCGAGCGCGCGCAGCGTCTCGATGTCCAGATCGTTGGTCGGCTCATCGAGCAGCAGCACGTTGCCGCCGGCGCGCAGCACCTTGGCGAGGTGCACGCGGTTGCGCTCCCCGCCGGAGAGCTGGCCGATCAGCTGCTGCTGCTGCGTGCCGCGGAAATTGAAGCGCCCGACGTAGGCGCGCGAGGGCGTCTCGTAGGCGCCGACCCGGATCATGTCGAGGCCGCCGGAGATCTCCTGCCAGACGGTCTTGCCGTCATCGAGCGCCTGGCGCGACTGATCGACGTAGGCGAGGCGCACGCTCTCGCCGAGGCGGATCGTGCCGGCATCGGGCGGCTCGCCCCCGGTCAGCATGCGAAAGAGGGTCGTCTTGCCGGCGCCGTTCGGGCCGATGATGCCGACGATAGCGCCCCGCGGCACTCTGAAGCTCAGGTTGTCGATCAGCAGCCGCTCCCCGTAGCCCTTGCGGAGCCGCTCGACCTCGATCACCAGATCCCCGAGCCGCTCTCCGGGCGGGATGTAGATCTCGTTGGTTTCGTTGCGCTCCTGGAATTCGCGCGAGGCGAGCTCCTCGTAGCGCTCGAGCCGCGCCTTGCTCTTCGCCTGGCGCGCCTTGGGGTTCTGCCGCACCCACTCGAGCTCGTGGGCGAGCGTCTTGCGCAGCGCCTCGCGCTCGCGCTCCTCGAGCGCGAGTCGCTTCTCCTTCTGCTCGAGCCACGAGGAGTAGTTGCCGTGCCACGGGAGCCCAAAGCCGCGGTCGAGCTCGAGGATCCACCCGGCAACGTTGTCGAGAAAGTAACGGTCGTGCGTCACCGCGATCACCGTGCTCGGATACTGCTCGAGGTAGCGCTCGAGCCAGGCGACCGATTCCGCGTCGAGGTGATTGGTCGGCTCATCGAGCAGCAGCATGTCCGGGGTCGACAGCAGCAGCCGGCACAGCGCCACGCGGCGCCGCTCCCCGCCCGAGAGCGTGGCGATGCTCGCCTCCCACGGCGGCAGGCGCAGCGCGTCGGCGGCGATCTCGAGTTTGCGCTCGAGCTCCCAGCCGCCCGCGTGGTCGATCGCGTCCTGCAGCTGCGCCTGGCGCTCGAGGAGAGCGTTCATCTCCTCCTCTTCCAGGGACTCGCCGAAGCGCTCACTGATGCGATTGAATTCCTCCACCTGCCGGAAAGTCTCCCCGAGCCCCTCCATCACCGTGGTGCGCACGTCCTTCGCGGCGTCGAGCTGCGGCTCCTGCGACAGGAAGCCGATGCGGATGCCGCTCTGCGGGCGCGCCTCGCCGTCGAAGCCCGTGTCGATCCCGGCCATGATCTTGAGCAGCGTCGATTTTCCCGCGCCGTTCAGGCCGAGGACGCCGATCTTCGCGCCCGGAAAGAACGACAGGCTGATGTCGCGCAGGATGACCCGCTTCGGCGGCACGACCTTCGACACGCGGTTCATGGTGTAGATGTATTGGGCCATGGAAACGATTATGGTCGAGGCTGCCGCCGATGGCGATGCCTCGCCGGGTAAGCCGTGGCGGCGCTGTGTTAGGCTTCGGCGCCGGGGAGCGACCCCTCACAGGGAGCGACAGCGTACCGACATGAGCAACGTGGCCGTGGTGCTCGGCGAGCGGCTGGCCCGTTATGGCTTTGGCGACGGCCATCCCTTCGGGCCCGATCGTCATGGCGTTTTCGTGCGCGAGTTCGAGGCGCGCGGCCTCGACAAGCGCGTGCGTGTGCTCGAGCCGCGCACCGCCTCGGAAGAGGAGCTGCGCGCGTTCCACAGCCCCGCCTACCTCGAGTTCGTGCGCGAGCGCTCGGAGAGCGGTCAAGGCTTTCTCGACGCCGGCGACACCCCGGCGTTCCGCGGCGTGTACGAGGCGGCGGCCTGCGTGGTCGGCGCCACGTTGAGCGCCGTGGAGGCGATCATGCAGGGGGAGTGTCGCCGGGCCTTCGTGCCGATCGCGGGATTGCACCACGCGGGGCGCGAGCGCGCGGCCGGCTTCTGCGTGTTCAACGACTGCGGCGTGGCGATCGAGCTCTTGAAGCGCCAGGGCCTGAAGCGCGTCGGTTACGTGGACATCGACGCGCATCACGGCGACGGCGTGTTCTACGCATTCGAGGAGGATCCGGCGGTGGTGTTCGCCGACCTGCACGAGGACGGGCGCTACCTCTATCCGGGCACCGGCGCGCGCCAGGAGAGCGGGCGCGGGGCGGCCGAGGGTACCAAGCTCAACCTGCCGCTCCCTCCGGGGGCCGATGACGAGGTGTTCGCGCAGGTGTGGCCGCAGGTCGTGGCGCATCTGGAGAAATTTTCCCCCGAGTTCATCATCCTGCAGTGTGGCGCCGACAGCATCGAGGGCGACCCCATCACCCATCTGCGCTTCTCGCCGCGCGTGCACGGACGCGCCGCGCGCGAGCTGACGGCGCTCGCGGAGCGCTTGGGTCACGGGCGGGTGCTCGCGCTCGGCGGCGGGGGTTACCACCGCGAGAATCTGGCGCGCGCCTGGACCGCGGTGGTCGAGAATCTGCTGTAGGCGCGGCTCATGTTCCGCACCAACATGACCATCGCAGGCTTCGATCCCGAGCTGGCCGAGGCGCTCGAGGGCGAGCGTCGCCGCCAGGAGGAGCACGTGGAGCTCATCGCCTCCGAGAATTACGCGAGCCCCCGGGTGCTCGAGGCGCAGGGCTCGGTGCTCACCAACAAGTACGCGGAAGGCTATCCCGGCAAGCGCTACTATGGCGGCTGCGAGTACGTGGACGTGGCCGAGCAGCTCGCGATCGACCGGGCGAAGACGCTCTTCGGCGCCGACTATGCCAACGTGCAGCCGCACTCCGGCTCCCAGGCGAACGCCGCGGCCTACCTCGCGCTGGTGCAGCCCGGGGATCCGATCCTCGGCATGAGCCTCGACCACGGCGGACACCTGACGCACGGCGCCAAGGTCAATTTCTCCGGGAAGCTGTTCCGCGCCGCGCAGTACGGCATCCACCCCGAGACCGGCGAGATCGACTACGACCAGGTACAGCGGCTCGCCGAGCAGCACCGGCCGAAGATGATCGTCGCCGGCTTTTCCGCCTACTCGCGGGTCGTCGACTGGGCGCGCTTCGAAACAATCGCCCGTGGCGTCGGCGCGTATTTCGTGGTGGACATGGCGCACGTCGCGGGGCTGGTGGCCGCAGGTGTCTACCCGAGCCCGCTCCCGCACGCCGACGTCGTGACCACCACCACTCACAAGACGCTGCGCGGGCCGCGCGGCGGGCTGATCCTGGCGCGCGCGAACGAGGAAATCACCCGCAAGCTGAACTCACTCGTGTTCCCCGGGACGCAGGGCGGGCCGCTCATGCACGTGATCGCCGCCAAGGCGGTGGCGCTCCTCGAGGCGCTGCAGCCGGAGTTCCGCGAGTACCAGCGGCAGGTGCTCACCAACGCGCGCGCCATGGCGGCGCGGCTTGCGAGCCGCGGCTATCAGATCGTCTCCGGGGGCACGGACAATCACCTCTTCCTCATGAGTCTCGCCGACCGCAACATCACGGGCAAGGACGCCGACGCGGCGCTCGGGCGCGCCAACATCACCGTCAACAAGAACGCCGTCCCCAACGACCCGCGCCCGCCCATGGTCGCGAGCGGCCTGCGCATCGGCACGCCGGCCTCCACCACCCGCGGCTTCAAGGTGCGCGAGGTGGAGCAGGTGGCGGACTTCATCGCCGAGGTGCTGGACGCGGAGGCCGCCCCGGCGGCGATCGAGCGGGTGCGCCCGAAGGTGCTCGAGCTGTGCGGACGCTTTCCGGTGTACGGACCGTAGCGACCGGGGCGGTACACGCCGCATGCACTGTCCCTTCTGCGGCCACGTCGAGACCAAGGTGACCGACTCGCGCCTCGCGGGGGAAGGCCGTCAGATCCGCCGCCGCCGCGAGTGCCTGAAGTGCGGCGAGCGCTTCACGACTTTCGAGTCGGCGGAGCTCGTGATGCCGATGGTGATCAAGGGCGATCGTGGCCGCGAGGCCTTCGATGAGGGGAAACTGCGCGCCGGCATGGAGAAGGCGCTGGAGAAGCGCCCCGTGCCGCGCGAGCAGATCGACGAGGCCGTGAGCCGCGTCGTGCACAAGGTGCGAAGCCTCGGCGACCGGGAGGTGTCCTCGCGCGCGATCGGGGAGCTCGTGATGGAGGAGCTGCGCCACCTCGACGAGGTCGCCTACGTGCGCTTCGCCTCCGTGTACCGCCACTTCGAGGATGTCGAGGCGTTCCACGAGGAGATTCAGCGGCTGCGGAGCGCCCGCTCGGCGCCGCCGACCCAGCCGCGCGGGCGCAAGCGCCACGCGCCGCGCGCCGTGGACCGCGATCAGCTGCCGTTGCTGCCGCCGGAGCCCGCGGCCAACGATGCCACCGGGGGCTCGGGGGAGGAGAAATGACCGAGCACCGCGCCGGAGCGAGGGGGCAGCCGTGAGCGCGCTCTCCGAGCTCGACCGCGAGGCCATGCAGCGCGCCCTCGGACTCGCCGAGCGGGGCCTCGCCAGCACCGACCCGAATCCACGCGTCGGCTGCGTGATCACGCAGGGCGAGCGCATCGTCGGCGAGGGCTGGCACGAGCGCGCCGGCGAGGCACACGCCGAGGTCAAGGCGCTCGAGGCCGCCGGCGCGCAGGCCGCGGGGGCTACGGTGTACGTGACGCTCGAGCCCTGCAGCCATCACGGCCGCACGCCCCCCTGCGTCGAGGCGCTGCTCGAGGCGCGCGTGGCGCGCGTGGTGTATGCCGCCACCGATCCCAACCCCGAGGTCAACGGACGCGGCGCCGCGGCGCTGCGCGAAGGGGGCGTCGAAGTCGAGGGAGGGCTGCTCGAGCGCGAGGCGCTCGAGCTCAACTGCGGATTCGTGAAGCGCATGCAGCAGGGGCGCCCCTGGGTGCGCGTGAAGCTCGCGATGAGCCTCGACGGCCGTACGGCGCTCGGAACCGGTGAGAGCCGCTGGATCACCGGGGAGGCGGCGCGCGAGGACGTGCAGCAGTGGCGCGCGCGCAGCTCCGCCATCCTCACTGGAATCGGAACCGTGCTCGCCGACGACCCCAGGCTCGATGTGCGCCTGCCTGCGGAGGCCGCCGGGCAACCGGGAACGGCTGCGGAATCGCCGCGCCAGCCGCTGCGCGTGGTGCTCGACAGCCACCTGCGCACTCCGCCGGGCGCGCGGCTGCTCACCGGGGGCGGCGAGGTGATGGTCCTGACGGCGCAGAGCTCGCTCAAGGACGTGCAGTCGGGCATGCGACTCACCGCGAGAGGAGTGCGCATCGAGACGGTGCCGGAGGTGAACGGCCGGCTCTCGCTCGGGGCGGCGCTCGACCGGCTGGGGGAGCTCGAGATCAACGAGCTGCAGGTCGAGGCGGGTCCCACTGTCGCGGGCGAGCTGGTGCGGCACTCGCTCGCGGACGAGCTGCTGCTCTACGTGGCGCCGCGGCTGCTCGGCGATGAGGCGCGGCCGCTGCTGGAGCTCCCGGCGCCCGCTTTCCTGAGCGAGGCGCGCGCGTTTACCCTCATCGAGATCGTTCAGCTCGGCGATGACCTGCGGCTGCGGCTGCGGCCGCGCGTCGCGCCGGCGCCGGCGCCGGCGGCTGGCGTTTGAGACTTGAAGGCAAGCGGGAGCGGCCCTGTTCACCGGAATCGTTCAGGACATCGGAGAGGCGCGCTCGCTCGAGCCGCGCGGCGGCGATGTGCGCCTCACCGTCGCCTGCCGCCGCCTCGACCTCTCGCGGGTGCAGCTCGGCGACAGCATCTGCGTGCAGGGCTGCTGCCTGACGGTGACCGAGCGGATGGGCCAGGCCTTCGCCGCCGATGTCTCGCGGGAGACTCTCTCGCTCACGACGCTCGGGGATCTCGTCGCGGGCGCTCCCGTCAATCTCGAGCCGGCGCTCAGGGCGGGAGATCCGCTCGGCGGCCATCTCGTGTCGGGACACGTGGACGGCGTCGCGCGAGTCGTGGCCGCGAGCGAGGAAGCTCGTTCCGTGCGCCTGAAGATCGAAGTTCCGGCGGAGCTCGCCCGCTACATCGCGCGCAAGGGCTCGGTCGCCGTCGACGGGGTGAGCCTCACCATCAACGAGGTCGCGGACACCGTCTTCGGCGTCAACATCATCCCCCATACCCAGGCGGTCACGACACTCGGCAAGCTCGCGGTCGGCGCGCGCGTCAATCTCGAGGTGGACCAGGTCGCCCGCTACCTCGCGTCGCTGCTGCCGCCGTCACTGCACCGGTGAAGCCGCGGCGGCCAGGTCAGGCGGCGTGGGCCTTAGCCGGTGCCGGGGCCAACCGAGCTCGTTGATTCTCAATGCGCATCATGCATGCAGGCCCGGATTTCGCCGAGGATGGCCTCGAGCTCCGCGGGGCGGGGACTGTTCAGGCGATGGGCGCGCCGGGCGGCAATCTTGAATAAGGTGGCCGCCTCGTAGAGGCGCGCCCGCTTGCGGATGCCGTAGCTCGTGCTGTCGTCGATGCCACGCCTGATGATGGCTTGCCGATAGGCGGTGAGAAAGGTCGCCGCTGCACCGGCGAACCAGCCGCGCATGGCGGGCCGCCGATACCACAGTCCGCTCGGCCGCAGGTAAGCCAGAAAATAGCCGACATCGAGCGCTGGGTCGGCGCGGCAGAGTCCATCGAGATCCACAATGAAAACCCGTTCGCCCAGGAAGAGCAGCTGACTCGGTTTGAATCCTCCGTGGGCTGGTGCGTACGCCTCCGGCCTGAGCGCGTGCAGCCGACTCGCGAGCTCCCGGGCGAGCCGCCGGGCCGAGTCCGCAACGAGCGGGCAATGGGTCGCGATCAGCGCGGCGCGCTCAGCGGCGCGTAGCGCCTCCTTGGCGGCCGTGCGGGGCGGTCCCGGCAGCGACACGCCACTGGTGTGAAGACCTGCCAGCGCCAGCGCGACTGCGCATAACTCACCAGCCGGAATATCCAGGCGGACGACCGGTTCGTCGACGCCTCTCCGGAGGCGAGGCCGCAGAACCTCTAAGCCCGTGCGCGGAGCCTCTTCCGGTGTGTCCGAACTGATCGCTTCGCTCAGGGTGAGCCCAAGCGTTTCTGCCACGCCGAGCGGACGGGGGATGATCGGGTGAGATCCATCGTGACGGTGCGCGGCATAGAGTTGCTCCGCCGCCGCGTGGATTGCAAGCGCTCTTTGCGGATCGCCGTGGACCTTGCCGAATATGGACAGCTCGCGGCGAAAGACCCCGTTGACCGAGCGCTTCTCGAGTCCGAGCTCGTAGCGGATGACACAACGGCTGCCGGGCTTGTAACGTACGGGCTCGGCCCGCGCGCGGCGGATGTGCCAGGCTGGATCAAGCAGACAGGCCCGTGCCGCGAGCTCGAGTTGTCCGATGAGCGGATCCTGCAAATCCGTGCTCAGGCTCGCGCCGAGTGACGACAGCCTCCGGTCGCTCGGAAAATCCTGTACGGCGAAGCCGAGACTCGGGGTCGCAACGCAGCCCGCAACGGCTCCCTCGGGCCGCACCTGTTGAATGTCCTGAGCGCTGAGCCGGATCCGTGCACCTTCGAGCGCACCCTCGTCGATTGAAATCGTGATCCACCGGGGCGGCGCCGGGCGGGCGCTGCCCTGCGCGGCTCGTTCACGCGGGGCACCGGCGGCACAGATAACGGTGAGACCTCGTTCCGGCTTGCGATGCACGTAACGGATGAAGAGTTCGGTGTCATCGGCCATGCATGCCGGCAGGGGCTGCAGGGCAGCGCGCAATACCCGTAGCGCGAGCGCCGGGAGTGCCTCGATGCCAACGCGCCGGACGCCAGCGGGCGGTGTGGCGCCCGCCGGGGCCGGGCCGGGCTCCTTCAGCGAGCTGACGACTCGCATATCGGCTGCTCAAGGAGGCGCTCGATCAAGCCGAGCAGTGCGCAAGCCGCGCCGGTGACGCCACGAAAGCCCGGGGACACCGCCGCGCGCTCGCTCACAGGCGCGCCCTCAGGGAGAGCTGGATCTCCCGCGGCACGTAGGCATGGTTCGCGCGGCCGAAGTACCGCGAATTGAGCGTGCCCACGTAATTGAAGTAGTTGACGTGGTTGAGCAGGTTGAAAGCGTCGAGGCGCAGCTCCAGGCTCTGCGCGCCTTTGCTCTTCTCTCTCAGGACGAACCGCTTCGCCACGCGCAGGTCGACGTCGGCGAAGGACGGACCCCTGCCGCTGTTGCGCCCGACATTGCCCGGCCCGGGCTGGATCAGCCAGTGCACGCTGCTCGGGGTGGTCTGGACCAGCCTGCCGGCGAACAACGCCTCGGGCCCGTCGTAGAGCGTACCCGGTGTCCCGCCGACGACCCCTGAGCCGTCGATGGCGAAGGACTGGAAGGGCGCTGCGGGGTTTCCGAGGGTCGGGCGATCGTTGAACACGGTGTCCTGGTTGTCGTCGAAGCCCGTCGTGATGTTGTAGGGGGTGCCGGAGCTCAGCGAAACGACGCAGCCGAAAGTGAAATGCCCGGGCAGGTAGAGGACGCCGGCGAGGTTGAATCGATGTCGCTGATCGTAGTCCGCGGGCCCGCGTTCGCCCGCCAGGTTGTAACTGTCCGCCGGCGGCCGGCACAGGCCCGCCTGCGAGAAGAGGCACGAGGTGTCGTCGGTTGCGCGCGAGAACGTGTACTGCGCGACCAGGTGCAACGTGTAGGCTATCGTGGCGCGGACTCCGAGACTGAGACTGTCGGAGCGTGAGCTGCCCGTAGTCTCGAATTGATCGACGTTCAGGAAATTCGGGTCGGGGCGAATCCCGGTCGCCGGCAGCGGAGCGTTGATGTCGCGCATGCGATAGAGCCGCCGCCCGCGCAGCCGCGTGTATTCCGCGGTGAGGGTGGTGTGCTCGCCGAGCCTGCGCTCCACCCCCAGGCTTGCCTGGATGTCATAGGGAGCCCGGAGGTGCGGAGCGAGGCGCAGCACGTTCGGCGGGCCGGCCTGCGCGAAGGGATCCCCCGTCAGCGGGTAGCTCGGACTGGTCAGAACGACCTGGCGGAGGTTGGATCCGTCGAGAAGCAGGTACTGTTCTTCGAGAGTGACCGGCTGGCGTTGATAGAAAATGCCGCTGCCCGCGCGCACTATGGTCCTGCCGTCCTGCGAGGCAGCGGACAGCGCGAGGCGCGGCGCCAGATTGGCGTGCTCGTCGAGATTCGACTGCAATTCGTGCCGCAGCCCGAGGAGCAGGTTGAGCCGCGGCCGCAGGCGGATCTCATCCTGAAGGAAGTAGGCGAACTCGTTCTGGGTGAACCTCACCCGGGGGTTGCCGCCGTTGACCGTGTACTGACGCGGCAGGTTGTTCACGAAGTCCGGGAGATCGGAGAAGGTGTATGTTCCCCCGAAATTGGAAGCGTCCGTGTAGTCGATGAGTCTCGACTTCGCGAGGCCGCCGAAGCGCAGCGAGTGCGGCCCCACGCGGTAGGACACGAGGTCCTGGAAGTCGATGTCCTTCTCCACGCTCTGCCGCGAGACCTGCGCGCCGCCGCCGTTGAACGCGCCGTTCACCAGCACGGCCGGCGCATCGCTCATGCTGTCGGCAATCTTCGGCCGGTACCTGAAGTCGAAGCGCAAGTCGTTCCGAAAGTCCGTGCCGACGCGGGCGACGTCCGAGATCCGCAGCTCGTGCGTCCGATTCCTCGAATTCCAGGCGCGCTCGGGGAGATCGAAGGCGCCGACGCCCTGGTTGGTCTGCCGATCGTCGCTCCAGTTGTAGCGCAGCGAGAGGCTGTGGAGCGGGGTGCGGAAGTCGCTTCGCGCGATCAGGTGAGCGGTGCGCCGCGGGAAGGGCAGGGGCTCGCTCACCGCCCCCGAGGGCGTCAGGGCAGTGGTGAAGCTGTTGTCGTTGTCCCTGAGGTAATCACCGCCGACGAAGAAAGTGGCCTTGCCGCCGAGCCACGGCCCGTCGAACTGCCCTGCGCCCCAGTCGCGCTGTCGAGATGGGTGTACCGTATCAAAGGGGTTCGTGGCATCGAAGTGGTTGTCCCTGTAGGCGAACTCAAAACGCCTGTGTAGCCGAACCAGGGACCCCCCCCAGGTGGTGACCTCGATGCGTCCCTTCCCCGGTCGGCTGAACTCCGCCGAATAAGGATTGCTGTCGACGGCGACGGTCTTGACGCTCGAGCTCGGGACGTCGAGCGTGTCGCCCTCCACGCCGTCGACCACGATCCTGGTTCCGCCGGCGCCGTTGGCGGCGGGATCGACGAACAGCGAAGCGACCGCCAGGGGGTCCTCCAGCTTCGCCGGCAGGCTCCCCAACAGGGCGCCGTCCAGCTCAACCGCGGAGGCGTTCTGCTGCGCTGCGAGTGGATCGTCGCCGCGCGCGGTGACGGTCACCTCCTCCATGCCCTCGCTGTCGTCGGCGGTTTGCGGATCTGTCGAGGGCTTGCCGGCGCAGAGCGCCGGCAGGCAGCAGGCGATCCCAAGGGGCCAGAGCGCGGACGCTCGCATCGCCGGCGCGGGCTCAGTCACAGCCGGCTTCCACGCCCGCCATGAAGGTGGTGGCGACCGTCCCCCCACAGGCAATCACGCCGAGCTTGCCGTCGGCTGGCTCAATCCCCGCAGAATTGCCGCGCTCAGGTGCCATGGGACTCCTTCCCCTTGCATGCACTCGGCCGCGTGAGTCGGCAGGTCCGATCACCAACCCCTCCATGGTCCATCGGAAACCCGCCGAGTCCTGGTGGGTGGAAACACTCCTCGAGCTCTCGAACTTTGTCGACAGAGACCGCGAGCCGTCCGACCGCCTCCTCGAACTTCACCGACGGAGCCCGACATCCCCGGAAGGGATTGCATGCATCGCGCATGGTCGGTGGGGTTGGCCTGGATGGGCCGAAATCACCACGCTGCGTTCTGCCATAACCTAACTTCCAACTCAATACGGTCTATTACTGAAGCTATCTGACAGTATTAGAATCAGCTGACAGTCACTTCCTGCTATGCCAGCTATGCCAGACGCGTTCGCGGACCACGCTAGCAGCGTGGCCGAGCGCTAGCAGCGTGGCCGCGGCGTCGAGCTGCTGAAGAGTCCCGCGGAGCTGGCCGTGACCAAGCTGGGGCGCAGCAAACCGCTCCATCGAACGCACTTGCCCCGCATCACTGCAGCGGTGAAGCCGCCGCGCCGTAGCGTCCGGTCACGAGCGGCCCGGTCAGCGTGAAGACTCCGCTCGTCGAGTCGTAGAGCTCGGCGCTCGTCTCGCCCAGGGGGCTCGTGGGCTGCATGGTTCCGCCGACGATCAGGATCACACCATTCCCCAGCGACGTCGCGGTGTGATGCATGCGCGTGCTGGCCATGGGACCCGTCGCATGGAAGGTGTTGGTTGCCGGGTCGTAGAGATCCGCAGTCGCGGTGGCGACCGAGCCTGCCGTGGTCAACCCGCCCGCGAGGAGCACCTTGCCGTTCGGCAGCAGCGTCGCCGTGTGGAATTGACGCTCGACGCTCAAGGTGCTGGCGATGGACGTGAACGTATCAGCGACTGGATCGTAGAGCTCGGCGGTCCGCACAGGTCCGCCGCTCGGAGTGACCCCGCCGCCTGCGACCAACACCTTGCCGCTCGGCAACAGAGTCGCGGTCGGACTGCTCCGTGCAGCGTTCATCGGACCCGTCGCGCTGAACGTTCCGGTACCGGGGTCATAGAGCTCGGCGCCGCTCGTCGCCGCGCAGCTGATGCAGCCCGAACGGTCGACCGAGCCTCCGACGATCAGCACTTTCCCGTTCGCCAGGAGCACTGCAGCGTGGTCGCTCACGGGAGTCGTCATGTTCCCCGTGCGCGTGAACGTTCCGGCGACCGGATCGTAGAGCTCGGCACAGGGGCTGATCGTGACCCCCGTACGGCCGGCGATGAGCACCTTGCCGTTCTGCAGAACGCTGGCGGTGTGGCCCTTGTGGGCGCACAGCATGCTGACCGTTGCCGCGCCGAACGCTTTGCTCGCTACCTGAAAGGTCTCCGCCGTGTTGATCGCCGAACCGCTCGCGTTGGCGCCTCCGGTGATGAGGATGGTGGCTCCCGCGGAGATGAGTGACGCGGTGGGCTGATAGCGCGCGGCGGACATGTTCCCCGCGCTCGTGAACGCGGAGGAAGCAAAGATCTCGCCGCTCGTGAGCGGCGCCATCGAGGCCGTTGTCTGACCTCCGACGACCAGAACCGCCGCCGTGGCCGGGACCACGGGTGCGACCGTGAAGGTCGCGGTGTTGGAGGCTCCACCGCCGGGAGAAGGATTGGTGACGACCACTGGATAAGAGCCGACCGTCGCCTGATCTGCGCTCGTGAGCGAAATGGTGAGCTGAGACGCACTGACGAACGTCGCGGTGTGCGGCACGCTGTTGTACGTGACGCTCGAGCTGGACAGGAAGCCCGAGCCGCTGATCGTCAATGTCGGGGTGGCCGTCCCCGCGGTAACCGACGCCGGCATCAGGCCGCTGATGACCGGCACCGGGTTGCCGACCGTGAAGCTGACGCTCGCCGAGGCGCCCCCGCCGGGCGGCGGATTGGTCACGATCACCGCATAGGAGCCGAGCATCGCCTGATCGGCGGCGGTCAACTGAATGGTGAGCTGGGTCGCACTGACGAAGGCCGCCGTGTGCGGGACGCCGTTGTAGGTGACCGTCGAAGTCGCCATGAAGCCCGAGCCGTTGATGGTGAGCGTCTGTCCCGCCGCGCCCGCAGTCGCGGACGGCGGGGAGAGACTCGTGACGGCGGGCATCGGGTTGCTCGCGGTGACCGTGAAGGTGACGCTGTTGGAGGTCCCGCCACCGGGCGCCGGGTTGGTCACGACCACGGCGTAGGAGCCGGCGGTCATCTGATCCGCGGCGGTCAACTGGACGGTGAGCTGACTTGCGCTGACGTAGGTTGCCGTGCGGGCGGCGCCGTTATAGGTGACCGTCGAGGCCGCCATGAAGCCCGCGCCGTTGATCGTCAGCGTCTGGGCCGCGGCGCCTGCGCTCGCGGAGGCGGGCGCGAGGCCGCTGATTGCAGGTGTGGGGTTGTAGCTCCCGCCGCTGCTGGATCCTCCGTAGCCGCTGCCACCGCAACCGGAAGCCACTAACACCAGACAGATGGCGACGGCGCCACACAGACCTCGCAGAAGGCGATGCGATCTCAACACGGCGGGCATGGGAGTATCTCGAGATTGTGGTTGTTGTTGCCCTAGCTCTTACACCCCACCTCGAAGCTCGTCAAAGCGACACCGTTTTGCGACTGGGTAATGACCGGTAGCTCGCCGGGTGAACAACCTGCAGCCGCAAGTCGTAGATCACCCCGGGTGGCGCCGCCACCAGGTCCGGTCATGCAGAGCCTGTTCCCGGGGCGGGCGCAGCCGCCGCCGAGCGCTCGCCCGGAGACCCTTAACCCCAGCGGGGTTGCTCGTCAAGACTGATACCGAGCGCCGTTTTCGCCACCACCTCGTGCGTCAGGAAGGAATTCGCCGGATGGATGCGGCCCAGCCGTGCGTCGCGCACCAGCCGCTCGTAACCTGCCGAGCGGAAGATCCCGTAGCCGCCGGTCACATCAAGCCCGAGGTCCACCACGCGCCAGGAGCCCTCCACCGCGTGGTACTTGGCGGCGAACACCTTCGATGGCCACGCGGCGCCGTGATCCACGCCGTTCGACCAGTCCGCGGCGACGGTTTCGAGATGCGGTTCGATGGCTTCAAGTTCGATGACCATGTCGGCGATCGCGTGCTGCGCCTCGGGGTGATACGCCATCGAGCGGGAGAGCGCCAACGAGCGCTTACTCTTCACCGCGGCGATACTCACGTCGAGCGCACGCTTCGCCAGGCCGTAGTAGATATTTCCAAAGCCCAGCAGCGCCCAGGCAAACAGCGACATCACGAAAGGGTCCACTCCGGCCCCGCCGGCGGGGACGACCCGGGCCACATACCGGTCCGGGACGAACGCCTGGTCCAGGACCGTATCGTCGCTGCGGGTGGCACGCATGCCGAGAACGTCCCAGGTTTCCTTGATGATGTAGCCGGCATCGTCGCGCGACATGAAGGCGTGGACGATCTTCGGCTGCTTCGGGTCGCTGCTATCCATGCCATGCAAGCCGAACCGAGTCCACACCGGCGTCAGGCTGCCAAACTGCTTGCGGCCCGTGAACCGGTAGCCGCCCTCGACCCGCTCGGCCTTCGTCGTGGAGAGCAGGACCGGGACGTCATTGCCGCTTTCCGCATGGCCGGCTGCGAAGATCTCTCCGGCGGCCGCTTCGCGCAGCATCCATTCCAGGGACGCGTCGCCCCGCCGCCACAGATCGGCGGCGACCCCGGTCCAGTAGAGATGCATGTTTACCGCCAGGGCGGTGGCGGGTGCGTGATAGGCGAGGCGGCGCTGCTCGCGGCATACTTGCGCCAGTGACATTCCAGCACCGCCGAGTTCCGCCGGCACCGCCAGCAGCAGATACCTCGCCGCGCGCAGCTCGATGAAATCCTCGTCGAAGAAGCGGTTTTCCCGGTCGTAGACGGCGGCGCGGGAAGCAAAACGCGCCAGCATCTCGTCGCTGAGGACGCGTTCCCCCGATCGCTCTGCCGGTGCGCGGAGGGCGTTGCCGTCTGTTGCAGCAGGCGATCCGCCAGCGATACCGGTCGGCTGGCTGAGATGGGCTGTTCTGGGAGCTGGGTTCATCTGGTTCGTCCCCGCTACAATGTGTCATGATCATTCGGCGTCTGCTCTCGAGGCGCGCGGGCTGTTGCGGACGCCCTCGCCGCACCGGCGCAACGTAGCAAGCCCGGCGACGTGAAGTAACGAAACAACGCCAAAAAAAGCCAAAAACACGGGCGCACTGGCTGCTTGGCCGGAGCAGGGGTGCTCACTTGCAGACGGGTCCCTCAACCTACCAGTTCGGCGAGTTCACCCTGGACTTGTCGCGGGGGTCTGTGCTCAAGGGCCGAGAGGAGATCAAGCTTCGACCCAAGGTGTACGAGGCCCTCAAGTACCTGATTGAGAATCGCGGCCGCCTGATCGGCAAGCAGGAGCTGATGCAGGCGCTGTGGCCCAACACCTGCGTGACCGACGATTCCCTGGTGCAGTGCACTGTCGAGCTGCGTCGCGCGCTGGATGACCGCGCGCAGCGGTTGCTCAAGACCGTGCCGCGCCGCGGCTACGTATTTACCTCCCAGGTCATCCAATCCCCGGCGAACATGGACCCGGCGTCGCGACAGCCCGTGGGGAAGGCCGCCGGCAAGCTCCTCGATCTGCCGACACCTCGTACTTCGCTCGTCGGGCGGGAACGAGAACTGGGCGAGGTCGGCGAGCTGCTGCTTCGATCCGACATCCGTCTGCTGACCCTGACGGGTGCGGGAGGCGCAGGCAAGACCCGCCTGGCGGTCGCCGCAGCGGCGACGGTCGCGGAACGGTTTACGGCCGGCGTGCAGTTCGTCGGATTGGCCGCGATCAAGGACCCCGATCTGGTGGTGACTGCGCTGGCGAAGGCCCTCGACATCCAGCCAGTCGCCCACCGCACAGTCCCGCAACTGATCGGCGAGCAGCTTCAGGAGGCGGGACCGTTCCTGCTCGTTCTGGACAACTTCGAGCACGTCCTGCCGGCTGCGGCAGCGGTCGCCGAAATATTGGCCGCCTGCCCCGCTCTCAAGATCCTGGTCACCAGCCGCGCCAGCGTGCGTATTTATGGCGAGCAGGAATTCCCGGTCCGGCCGCTGGAGCTGAATTCCGCCCTCGAGCTGTTCGTGCAACGTGCGAC
This sequence comes from Gammaproteobacteria bacterium 13_2_20CM_66_19, assembly GCA_001914695.1. Lineage (GTDB taxonomy): Bacteria > Pseudomonadota > Gammaproteobacteria > Steroidobacterales > Steroidobacteraceae > 13-2-20CM-66-19. The sequence goes on from MNCZ01000057.1 coordinate 49,581, forward strand.
CGCCGTGCGACCTTCCTTCGCCCTCACCGCGGAGAATGCCGCTGCGGTTCAGGGGATCTGTTCGCGGCTGGACGGGCTGCCCCTGGCGATCGAACTGGCGGCCGCCCGAACCAAGGTCCTGTCACCCAGCGCCATCCTGGAGCGACTGCAAAGCCGGCTGCAACTGCTGACCGGGGGCGCGCTCGACCTGCCGGCCCGGCAGCAGACGCTGCGCAAGACCATCGATTGGAGTCACGACCTGTTGAACGAGGTCGAGCAGAAACTATTCCGTCGGCTTGCCGTGTTTGTCGGCGGTTGCACTTTGGAGGCGGCGGAGGCCGTTTGTAACACGCGGCGCGATCTGGGCATCGATCCGTTTGACGGGCTGTCATCGCTGGTGGACAAGAACCTGATCCAACGCAGCGAACGCGCCGAATCCGAGCCGCGCTTCACGGTGTTGGAGACGATTCGCGAATACGCCCTCGAACGCCTGCGCGACGCCGGCGAGGAGCCTGCCTCACGACAGGCACATGCCGCCTACTGTCTGGTGTTCGCGGAGGAAGGCAACCCGGAGCTGAACCCCGCGGATCGGGCCCGGTGGCTGGCTCGCTGCGATCTCGAGATGGACAACTTCCGCTCCGCCCTCGACTGGCTTCTCGAGAGCCAGGATCTCGGGTGGGGGCTGCGCCTCTCCATGGCGCTGTTCCGGTTCTGGGATATGCGGGAGCACCTGATCGAGGGCCGGGCTCGCCTGGAGACCGTCCTGCGCCTTGCGAATGCCGGGTATTCCAGGGAGCGAGCCAAGATCGCCCAGTTTCTCGGCGCGTTTGCGACGGCGCAGGGAGATTTCGCGGCCGCACAGCGTTTTCTCGAACAGAGCCTGTCGCTTTACGAGCAATTGGATGATCAGTGGGGAATAGCCACGGCACTGAACGCCCAGGGGGTCTCGCAACGAGATCGGGGCGACTACGCGGCCGCGCAAGACAGCTTCGAGAGGAGCCTGGCGTGCTGGCGTACGCTCCCTGACCGCTTGGCCATCGCGCACTGCCTGCATAATCTCGCCAACGCCCTCAAGCTTCGGGGCGACTATTCGCGCGCGCAAACGGCGCTGCGGGAAGCGACCGAGATCTTTCGGGAAGTGGAAGTGGGTGACCCGAGCGGGGCCGCCTGGGCGATAAATCAGCAGGGCGACATCGCGCGCGCGCAAGGCGACGTGGCCGTCGCCCGGGACCTGTATCAGCGTGCGCTGTCGGCCTTCCGCGCAGCCGGCGACCGCTGGGGTTCGGCGCGGTCTCTGGCCGATCTGGGCCACATCTGCTGTGAGCAGGGCGAGTACCCGGCAGCGCACGCCGCGTACCGGGAGGCGCTGGAGATTTTCGCCGACCTGGGACACCGGCGTGGCATCGCGCGCGCGCTGGAGGGTTTCGCGTGCCTCGCCGTGGCGCGGGGACAAGCAGAGCGGGCGCTGCAGCTGGCTGCCGCTGCAACGCTTTTACGCTACCAGATTGGCGCACCCCTACCGCAGGCGGAGCAGAGCAAGATCGATCAGTCCCTATCAGCGGCGCGAGCATCGCTCCGTGAGCCCGAGGGGAAAGACGCGTGGACGGCAGGCTCGGCGATGAGCCTCGAGCAGGCCATCCAGTACTCACTGGAAGAGCAGCCGCCCGTTAGCTGAAGTTCACGGGGTCGATGAGCCGACGCACCGCCGACACCCGATCGGCGGGAATGCCGACCCGCTGCGCGTGCTCCCGAACGGTGCTCTCGTCGGGCGCCAGGTAAACGCAGTAGACCTTGTCCTCGGTGACGTAGCTATGCAGCCACTGAATCCTGGGTCCCATTTCCCTCAGTACCTCGAGGGAGCGCAGTGACAGATCCCGGATCTCCGACTCGGAAAGTTTTCCGGCGCCGGGGACCTGACGTTCGATGACGAATTGCGGCATGGCGTAGGAGTTTAGCACGAGCGCGCGCCGCACCGCGTGAGCGGGCCCGTGTTCGCAGAAATTTCCGCACTCTCTTGTCGTTCTTTCGTTACTCGGCCGCCCTCTCTTCCTAGCATCTCTCGCGTGCACGGAAGCCTCGCCGATCGAGCGGTGAGCTTCAGGCCGACAAAACGAAATCCATTTGGGAGACCCACATGAAAACCGGACGATTCAGGCCGTTGCAACATTCAATCATTGCGGCCGTTCTTGCCATCGCCGCACCCTGGGGCGTCCAGGCGCAACAGGCTCTGGTGGCGGCGCCAGCTCAGCCCCTTAGTGCCGCGCAGGGCGCGCTGCTGAACGTGGTTCGGGACTCGACCGCGCGCTTCAAGGACGTGTCGATCGCCGAAGCGGAGGGCTATGCCCTGCAGTTCGGCTGCGTGAGCGGTCCCGACTCGGGGGCGATGGGACTGCACTTTGTCAACCTGCCGCTGGTGGCCTCGACCAGCAGCGGCGCGAGTCCCCTCGATGCCCGTCGTCCCCAGATCGTGATTTACGAGCCGACACCCGGCGGACGCCTGCACCTGATCGGCGCCGACTATCTGGTGCTCGCTGACGCGTGGAACCAAGCGCATGGGGGCAGTCCGCCGGAGCTCATGGGACAGCTGTTCCATTATTTCGAGACTCCCAACCGGTTCGGGCTGCCGGCTTTTTACACACTGCATGTCTGGGCATGGAAGGACAATCCGAACGGCGCGTTCGTCAACTGGCACCCCAACGTTTCCTGCACGGCTTTTGCCGGCCAGGCGCCCTGAGATCGGCAAGCAACTGACCCCGGGGAGCAATGTGGCGATGAATACCTACACATCCATCAGCCGCCGACCGCAGCAGGCCGGTTCACTACTGTTGCTCAGCGCCATCGCGGTGGCGAGCGCGATCGCCTTCACCGGCGCCACGCTGGCCGCCGCGCCCCCCGGGGGACTCACCCTCGCGCCGGATCCGACGGGAGTCATCGCGACGTTCAACGTGGCGGGCGCGATGGACCTCGGCAATCCGTTCTTCCGCAGCCTCGGCTCGAATGGCCGCAGCTGCGCAACCTGCCACCTCCCGGCCGAGGCGATGAGCTTCACGCCCGCACACGCCCGCCAGGTCTACAATGAGACTCAGGGTGCGGATCCGCTGTTCGCTAGCGTCGACGGCGCCGACTGTCCAGGCACGGCGCGTGCCGACCGCCCCGGGCACAGCCTCATTCTGGGGAACGGTCTGATCCGCGTCGGACTTGCGATCCCGGCCACCACGGAATACTCGATTTCGCTGGTGCGCGATCCGACGGGCTGCGCGCTCAGGCTCGATCCGCGGACGAGCCTGCTGACGGCGTCCGTATACCGGCGACCGCTGCCCGCGGCCAATCTCGCGTTTCTGAGCGCCGTGATGTTCGACGGGCGGGAAACGCTGGCGCCGCTCACGACCCCGAGTTCCTTCACGGCGAATCTGCGCGCGGATCTCGCGCATCAGGCGATCGATGCCACCACCGGTCATGCCCAGGCGCCCTCGCCACCCAGCGATGCACTGGCGCAGGCCATCGTCGACTTCGAGCTCGGACTGTTCGCGGCTCAGTATGCCGATGCCCAGGCAGGTCGTCTGGATCGCGGCGGTGCAGGCGGCGGGCCGGTCGACCTCGCCTCGCAGCCTTACTACCCCGGAATCAACGATTCGCTCGGTGCCGACCCGTTCGGTTTGCCGTTCAACGCCGCCGCCATGTCGCTGTACCAGGCCTGGGAGACCGCGCCACCCGCTGGCGACGAGGATCAGGACGCCGCCAGGGCCGACGTCGCTGCCGGCGAGAAGCTCTTCAACAATCTGCCGCTGAGCATCAGTAACGTGCGCGGGCTGAACGACAACCCGGCGCTCGGCCGGCCGACAACCTTCATCGGGAGCTGCACGAGCTGCCACGACACGCCCAACATGGGCAATCACTCGCTTCCTCTGCCACTCGACATCGGTACGGCTCACAGCGCCGATCCCAGCTTCGAGCCGGATCCGGCGATCCGGGCGGCTGTGGCTCAGCTGAGCGGACCGCAGCTGCCTGTGTTTCTGGTCGCCGGTTGCCCCAACCCGTTCAACGCCGGGCAGCCCGAGTCCTTCTACACGAGCGATCCGGGCAGAGCGCTGATCACCGGCAAATGCAGTGATTTCAACCGCCTCAAAGGACCGATCCTGCGCGGTCTCGCCGGCCGCGCGCCCTATTTCCATAACGGGGCGGCGGCGACGCTATTGGAGCTGGTCAACTTCTATGACCGGCGCTTCCAGCTCGGGCTCACGATCCCCCAGAGGCGCCAGCTGGTCGCGTTCCTGAACAGTCTGTGATGCGCGTGCCGCTGAGTGCCGGGGCGCCCCGTACGACTGTTGCCGCGGTCGGGCGCGGCCGCGGGCGGGAGCACCGCCCTGGGCTGGGGAACAGCGGGGGCACGGCTGGGGTGCTTGACCCATATCAAAGGCTCGGCCAGGCGGTAGACTCTTCCGCCATGAGTGCGGGGCTTCCCTACCTCCGAGGGCGCCGCCGGCGATTCGCAGCGCTGCTGCTGCCGGCGCTGTTGCTGCGCGCGCTCATTCCGTTCGGCTTCATGCCGCTCATCGGAGCCAGCGGGCTCACCCTCGGATTCTGTCCCGGCGAGGGCGCATTGCCCGCCGGACTCGCCGCCGCGAACGTCAAGCTGCTGCACGCCGCGCAGAGCGGTCAGCTGCACCACGACCACGCCCCGGGCGGCGCGCCGCACGGCGGCTCGGGCGCGCCGGGCGGGAGCTCGCATGAGGCGCCGTGCCCGTTTGCGGCGAGCGGCAAGCCCGCCTTCGGGCCGGCGATCCTGACACTCGAGACCGCAGCTTCGGCCGCGGCGCCCCCCGAGGCTTACGCGACTGCCCCAGTCTTTCTTCCGACCGTTCTCCGCGCGCAATCCCCGCGCGGCCCCCCGCTAATCGCCTGATCGACCTCGACGCTCGTTCCCGGCCCGGCAAGCGGCCGGCGCCGAGCGCGTTCCGTATCCGGGTTTATCAATCAGGTGAGCACAATGAACAACACAAACTCGCGGCGTGGGCACACCCTGTCGCACACCTCTGGTCCGACGAGCCGCGTCGCCCGTCGGGCGGCAGCGCTGCTGCTGATTCCGGCGGCGATCATGGCGCCGCAGATGGCAACGGCCTGCGCGACCTGCGGGTGCACTCTCAGCGCCGATGCGGCCACGGGCTATTCGGCCCTGCCCGGGCTGCGCTTCAATCTCGAATACGACTTCATCAACCAGGACCGGCTGCGGACCGGGACCGGCACGGCCAACGCTGCCCAGGTCGTGAACGCCCCGTCCAATCCCGCCCTCGGGGGCGGTGAGATCGAGAGGCAGACGATCAACCGTTATCTGACCCTGGGCGTGAATTACACCCCGGACCCGAATTGGAACTTCACCATGCTGGTCCCGTACGTGATGCGCACGCACACCACTTACGGGCAGCAGAGCACTCCTTATACAAGCGCCGAGACGGCACCCGACCAGATCAGTGGCTCCCGGCTTTCGGAGCTCGGCGACATCAAGCTGATCGGCGCCTACCAGGGATTGCTGCCGACGCACAACCTCGGGTTGCAGCTCGGGGTGAAGCTTCCGACCGGCCACTATGGAAGCGCGGTCAATTTCTACAGCGGCCCGAACGCGGGCACCCCGCTCGACGCGAGTCTCCAGGCGGGCACCGGCAGCACCGATCTGATCGTGGGCGCGTACTACTACCGGGCGGTCAGCGAGAACTTCGACGCCTTCATCAACGGTCAGCTCCAGGCGGCCGTGGCGCACAAGCTGGATCAGCCCGGCAACGACTTCCGTCCGGGAAACACGGCCTCGGTGAGCTTCGGCCTGCGCTACGAGGCGCATCCGCAGTGGGTGCCGCAGCTGCAGGTGAATCTGCTGCGCAAGAGCGCGGACCAGGGAGCGCTCGCTGACACCACGGATACGGCGGGAACCGTCGCGTACCTGAGTCCGGGCATCACGCTGCGAGTCATGGAGCACCTGCACGTCTTCGGCTTCGCGCAGGTGCCCGTGTACAGCCACCTCGACGGTTACCAGTTGTTTCCACGCTGGACCGCCACCGTGGGAGGCAGCTACGCCTTCTGACCGCGGGTGTACGCGTTCTCGCAGCGGACGTGATGTGGCCATGTGCGGCGAGTCGCGCCTTCCCGAGCCACGCCGCTTCACGCGGCGCACGGCGCTTCAACGTGCGTGCGCGTGGAGCGTGTGTGGCCTCACCGGCTGGCTCGCGCGCGAAGCGCGCGCCAACGACCTCAAGGTCGGCGCGGCTGCGCCGGCGGCGACTCTCGTGACTCTCGACGGACAGAGCATCTCCACTGCCCAACTGCGCGGAGACGTCATCGTCCTGACCTTCTGGGCCACCTGGTGCGCGCCGTGCCGCGAGGAGCTTCCGCTCCTTTCCGGGTACGCGACCCGGCATCGCGAGGCGGGGCTTCGGGTGCTCGCCTTCACGCTCGACACGCCCGACAAGCTCCCCGAAGTCAAGAAGATCGCCGAGTCGCTGAGCTATCCGGTCGGGTTCCTCGAGCGTTCCAGCGCGCCGGGATACGGCCGGATCTGGCGGTTGCCGGTGAGTTTCACGATCGACCGGGCCGGGCGCCTCGTCGTGGACGGCTGGAAGGAGAAGAACCCGAGTTGGACGGCAGAGCGTCTGGAGCAGGTCGTGACGCCGCTGCTGGCGACGGCGAAGGGCTGAAGTTTAGCGCTGTCGGGGCGCTCGCGAGCGCTCGGGTATACTGACCCGACGTACCACTTAGACGGCGCACCATGTCCAGAGTCCTGTCACTTCCCGGCAAGGGCGCGGCGGCGCCCGAGGGTCCACCGGCCGTCAATTCCGTCGAAGAGATCCTCGCCGAGCTTCGCGCCGGACGCATGGTCGTCATCGTCGACGACGAGGACCGCGAGAACGAGGGCGACCTCATCATGGCGGCCGAGTACGCGACCCCCGAGGCGGTCGCGTTCATGATCCGCCATACGAGCGGCATCATCTGCGTGCCCATGGAGGAGCAGCAGCTCGCGCGGCTCGATCTCCCGCAGATGGTTCCGGTCAACAGCGACCAGCAGCGCACCGCATTCACGGTGTCGGTGGACCTGCGCGTGGGGACGACCACCGGCGTGTCATCGGCCGATCGGGCTGCGACCATCCGCGGGCTCGCGGACGAGGCCTCGGCGGCTTCCGACTTCGCCCGTCCCGGGCACATCTTCCCGCTGCGCTCGCGCCGCGGCGGAGTGCTGGTACGCGCCGGGCATACCGAGGCGGCGCTGGACCTCTGCCGTCTGGCGGGACTGAAGCCCGTGGGCGTGCTGTGCGAAGTGATGAACGACGACGGCAGCATGGCGCGCCGCCCGCAACTGCAGGAGTTCGCGCGCCGCCACCAGCTCAAGATCGGCACCATCGCGGACCTGATCCGTTATCGGCTGCGCACCGAGCGCTCGGTGGAGCGCATCTTCGAGCAGAGCGTTGAGACCGAGCTCGGGGAGTTCCGCCTCTATGCCTACCAGGACCGCGCCAGTCTCGAGGTGCACCTCGCTCTCGCGCGCGGCCGGCTCGACGGCCCGGAGACGCCGCTCGTTCGCGTGCACCTCGCCGACACGCTGCGCGACCTGATCGGTGTCCAGGCGGGCTTGCGCGCGTGGACGCTGCGGGCGGCCCTGCAGCGCATCGTCGAGGCGGGCCACGGCGTCATCGTCGTGCTGCGCCAGCAGGACTCGGCGCGCGAGCTCACGGAGACGCTGCGCTCGTTCGCCGCCGCCGCGACGCCGGATGCCGCGCGCGCGGACAAGGGTGAGGGGGCGGTGCTGCGCACCTTCGGGGTCGGGGCCCAGATCCTCAAGGACCTCGGCGTGCGGCGCATGCGCGTGCTGTCGGCGCCGAAGCAGATGCACGGCATCTCCGCCTTCGGCCTCGAGATCGAAGGGTACGTCGGGGAAGAGGGGTGACCTCGCCGCAGCTCCTCGAAGGTGAGGTGAGTGCCCGCGGCCGCCGGATCGCGATCATCGCGGCGCGCTTCAACGACTTCATCGTGGCGAGCCTGCTGAAGGGGGCCCTCGGGGCCTGGGTCGAGCGCGGCGGCGCCGCTTCCGAGCTCGCGGTGGTGCGCGTCCCGGGCGCGTTCGAGCTGCCGGTGGCGGCGCGCCGGCTGGCCGCGAGCGGCCGCTACGACGCGCTGGTGGCGCTCGGGTGCGTGATCCGGGGCGACACCCCGCACTTCGAGTACGTCGCCGGCGAATGCGCGCGGGGGCTTCAGCTCGCGAGCCTCGAGACCGGGGTGCCGATCGCCTTCGGGGTGCTCACCGTGGACTCGGTCGAGCAGGCGCTCGAGCGCGCCGCGACGAGCGCCGGCAACAAGGGGGGCGCGGCGATGGAGAGCGCACTCGAGATGGCCGGCCTGATGGCGCGGCTGTGAGCGAGGCGAGCGGTGCGCGCACGGTGGCGCGCAAGCTCGCGCTGCAGGCGCTGTACCGCTGGCAGCTGAACGCCTGCCCGTGGCAGGACCTGGTGCAGGAGTTCGGCGATGCCGAGGACATGGCGCGCGCCGACCGGGATTATTTCCGCGCGCTGATCGAGGGCGTCGCGGGCGCGCTTGATGCGCTCGATGCGCGCCTCGCCGCGCTCGCCGACCGCCGACCGGACCTCCTCGATCCGATCGAGCACGCGATCCTCCTGATCGGCGTGTACGAGCTCGCCGCCCGGCCGGAAGTTCCCTATCGCGTCGCCATCAGCGAGGCGGTGGGACTCGCCAGGCGCTTCGGCGCGACCGACGGACACAAGTTCGTGAACGCGGTGCTCGATCGCGCGGCGCGCGAGTTGCGGCCCGCCGAGCACTGAACGGACCGCTGCCGCGTGCCACTCACCGAATTCGAGCTGATCGAGCGCTACTTCCGGGACTGCGGAGCGGCGCGGTCCGACGTGATCGCCGGCATCGGCGACGACGCGGCGCTCGTTGCGGTGCCGCCCGATACGGAGCTGGTCGTGGCGACCGACACCCTGGTCGCGGGCGTGCACTTTCCGGAGGGGTCCCCGGCGGCCTCGATCGGCCACCGCGCGCTCGCCGTGAACCTGAGCGACCTTGCGGCGATGGGCGCGCGGGCGGCCTGGGCGCTGCTCGCACTCACGATCCCCCGCGCCGAGGAGGCGTGGCTCGCGGAGTTTGCGGCGGGCCTCGCCGCGCTGGCGCGGGCTCACCGTGTGGCGCTCGTAGGCGGGGATACGACGCGCGGGCCCCTCACGGTCACGGTGCAGCTTCTCGGGACGGTGCCGCCGGGGGCTGCCCTCAGACGCTGCGGCGGGCGCGCCGGGGACGCGCTGTTCGTCTCCGGTACTCCCGGCGATGCCGCCGCGGGACTCGCGCTCGAGGAGCGGCGGCTCGCGGCGGAGCCCCTGGCGCTCGCATACCTTCGCGAGCGGTTCCTGCGGCCGACGCCGCGCATGGCGCTCGGTGAGCGGCTGCGCGGCCATGCGAGCGCCTGCATCGACGTCTCGGATGGGCTCCTCGGGGATGCCGGCAAGCTCGCGAGGGCGAGCCAAACGGGGGTCGAGATCTCCTTCGCCGCGGTGCCGGTGTCGGAGCCGCTGGTCCGCGCGGTGGGGGAGGAGCAGGCGCGCACTCTCGCGCTCACCGGCGGCGACGACTACGAGCTCCTCTTCGCGGTGCATCCGGAAAAAGTCTCCGCCATGCTCGCCGACCTCCCGCCGGAGCGCTGGGGCTATACCCGCATCGGCGCGCTGCGCGCCGCGCCGGGCGCCGAAGTGTTGCGCGAGGGGACTGTGATGCAGTTCTCGCATTCCGGTTATCAACACTTCACCTGATACATCCTCACCGCCCTCGGGCCTGCATCACAGCAGCTCGGCGTGACCTGACCGTATGCTTGCGCGCCTTTGTCGGTTTGCCGCGCACGATGTCATTAACGGCCACAAAATCCGTTCCTCCCGCCAGACCTCAGGGCCGCATGCCGGACAAGATCGGCAAGTACGCGGTCATCCGGGAGGTGGGGCGCGGCAGCACCGGGGTGGTTTACCTCTCGCACGACGCCTACTACGGCCGCGACGTCGCCATCAAGGTCTACAACATGGACACGGGCGGCGACGAGGAGCGCGCGCGCATCGCGCGCAAGATGTTCCTCTCCGAGGCGCACCTGGTCGGGATGCTCCAGCACCCTCACATCCTGCCGATCTACGACGCCGGCGAGGAAAACGGCCACCGCTATATCGTGACCGAGCACGTGCACGGCGCGCGCACGCTCGCCGCCTACTGCCGTCCGGACAACCTGCTGCGCATCGACGACACCGTCGAAATCATGTTCAAATGCGCCAAGGCGCTGCACTACGCGCATTCGCGCGGCGTGATCCATCGCGACGTCAAGCCCTCCAACATCATGCTCACGCAGGACAGCGACGTGCGCATCATCGACTTCGGCATCGCGCTGGTGTCCGATTCCGACGTCTCGCGCATCGAGGGTATCGCCGGCAGCCCCTCCTACATGTCGCCCGAGCAGGTGCAGAGCCTCGAGCTCACCAACCGCTCGGACCTCTATTCACTCGGCGCCATGATGTACGAGCTGCTGACCGGCGCACGCCCGTTCCGGGCCGGCAATCTCCAGAAGCTGCTCCACCAGATCGTGTACGCGACGCCGCCGCCGATCCACACGCTGCGCAAGGACGTGCCGGAGGAGCTCGAGACGGTCGTGGCGACGGCGCTGCAGAAGGATCCGCAGAAGCGCTGCAAGAGCGGTCTGGACTTCGCCGCCGACCTCACGCGCGTGCACCAGCGGCTGCGCGAGGCCAACGCTCGCATCGACCGCCAGGAGCAGTTCGGCGTGCTGCGGCGCCTGAAGTTCTTCCACGAGTTCTCGCACGCCGAGATCTGGGAAGTGCTGCGCGCCAGCAGCTGGCAGGACTATGGGGCGGGCGAGGAGATCGTCAAGGAAGGCGAGATGGACGATCGCTTCTACATCCTGGTGACGGGCGGCTGCGTGGTGGAGCGCCACGGCCGCAAGGTCGGGGCGCTCGATACCGGCGACTGCTTCGGCGAGGCGAGCTACGTGCCGGGCGCCAAGCGTACCGCCACGATCCGTGCGGCCTCGGCGGTGACGGTGCTGAAGGTGAGCTCGACGCTCCTCGAGCAGGTCTCGGCCTCCTGCCAGCTGCGATTCAACCGCGTGTTCCTCTCCGCGCTCATCGGGCGGTTGCAGAGCGCCGAGCGCACGCCGCCGCCCGCCGCGCGCTGAGCGGCGCGAAAAGCGCGACCTCACCGCGCGCCCCGCGCTCGCCCGCGGCGGCGGTGGCGCCGTGCTAACCTGCTCACGGACGCGCGGGGGGCGCGCCCCGCCGGGTAGGCTCTATCTCCAGTGCACGTGCTGCTCATCGAAGACGATACCGAGGCCGCGCGCTTCCTCGTCAAGGGGCTGCGCGAGAGCGGCTACACCGTCGAGCACGCCCCCGATGGGCGCGAGGGGCTCAACCGCGCCGCCGAGGGGCAGTTCGATCTCATCGTGACCGATCGCATGCTGCCGCAGCTCGACGGCCTCGCGATCATCGAGCGGCTGCGCGAGCGGCGCATCGAGACTCCGGTGCTGGTGCTGTCCGCCCTCGGCAGCGTCGACGACCGCATCCGCGGGCTCAAGGCGGGGGGCGATGACTATCTCACCAAGCCGTTCGCGCTCGCCGAGCTCCTGGCGCGCATCGAGGCGCTGCTGCGCCGGCGCGCCTCGCGCAGCGAAGCCTCGCGCCTCAAGGTCGAGGATCTCGAGCTCGATCTGATCGCCCGGCGGGTGACCCGCGGCGGGCGCGAGGTCGAGCTCACGGCGCGCGAGCTGAAACTCCTCGAGTTTCTCATGCGCCGCGCCGGACAGGTGGTGACGCGCACCATGCTCCTCGAGGGGGTGTGGGACCTGCACTTCGACCCGCAGAGCAATCTCATCGACGTGCACATCAGCCGGCTGCGTCAGGCGATCGACCGCGGCACCGATCACCCGCTGATTCACACCGTGCGCGGCTCGGGCTACGTGCTGCGCGCCGACAGTTGAAGAGCGTGCGACTCGATCTGTTCAACACCACCGCCTTCCGCCTGTCGGTGGGCTACACGCTGCTCGTCACGCTGGCGGTCGGCGTGACGCTCGGCAGCGCCTACCTCCTCACCGAGAGCCTGATCACCGACGAGATCGATCTCATCATCGCGACCGAGCTCAAGACGCTCGAGGACCAGTACGCCCGCGCGGGCGTCCCGGGAGTCACCGACGAGATCAACCTCAAGATCGACAGCTGGGGCCGCATCGGCGCCGTGTATATGCTCGCGGACGGCAACTTCGAGCGCATCGCCGGCAACGTGACCCACTGGCCCTTCGACGGCATGCCGACCGAGCGCTGGCCGGAGTTCGAGATCGCCACCATCGAGCCGGGACGGCGCGCCGTGCACCCGGTGCGCGCCGCGGTGCGGACGCTCCCGGGTGGGGATCTGCTGCTGGTCGGAACCGACATCTCCCAGGGGCGGCGCTTCGCCGACAAATTCCGCTTCGCGACGCTCTGGGGCATCGGCCTCTCGACGCTCGCGGCCGCGCTCGCCGGCTTGTGGTTCAGCTACAAGCTGGCGCGGCGCGTCGGGGAAGTGACCCGCACCTGCCAGCGTATCCTCGCGGGCGAGACCGGGCGGCGTCTGCCGGTGGCGGGCGTCAATGACGAGTTCGACACACTGGCGATACTGGTCAACCGGGTGCTCGACCGTCTCGAGGAGCAGGCGGGCACGCTGCGCGCGACCTTCGACAGCGCTGCACACGACCTGCGGGCGCCGCTCCACCGACTGCGCACGCGGATGGATGCCCTGCTGCTGCGATCGCCGCCGCTCGAGCCCGCGGTGCACGAATCGATCGAGTCGGCGCTGCGCGAGGTCGATCACCTGCAGCGCACGCTCGCGACGCTCCTGCAGATCGCGCTCGCCGAGTCCGGCGCGCCGCTCGCCTCCGCCGCCTCGGTGGACGTCGGGGAGCTCGCGGCCGAGCTGGTCGAGCTCTTCGAGCCGGTGGCGGGCGACAAGGGCCTCGCGCTCGACTGCCGCCACGATGCGCCGGCGGTGGTTCAGGGCAACCGGCAGCTCCTGGCGCAGCTCCTCACCAATCTCATCGAGAACGGCCTGAAGTACGTGCCCGCGGGCGGGCGCATCGAGGTGGCGGTGCGTCGCTTGAGCCACAGCGTGCGGCTCACCGTGAGCGACAACGGTCCGGGCATCGCCACAGAGGACCGGCTGCGCGCCGCGCAGCCGTTCGTGCGCTTTGGCACCAGCCCGAGGGGGGAAGGGAGCGGCCTGGGCTTGAGTCTCGTTGCGGCCATTGCGCGGCTGCACCGCGGGCGGCTCGAGCTCGAGAGCAACGAGCCGGGACTCAAGGTGGTGATCGAGTTGCCCGCTTGACCCCGCGGCTCATGAGCGGCCGCCGCGGCACGCCTTCACGAACCTGGCGCGCCCGGGCCCCGTGAGCTTCTTGGCGTCAGCCTGCTTGTTGCAGACCGCGAGCGAGGTGTGCTTCACCGGCGTCGCCGAGGGCGCCGCGGGCGGCTCGGCGGCGACGGCGGCGCCGCCGGCCACGAGGCATGAGGCGGTGAGTGCGGTGAGGATCTTCATGCGCGAACCTTTCCGGTGCACGACCGGGAGATTGAGTGTCATGAAGTGAGAAGTTAGAGGGCCGGGCTGCCCGCTGCAACGCACGGCGCATTAAGAAATGTTCATGCGCGGCGCGGTGCGCGGCGCGCGGTGCGCCGGCCGTGAGCTCGGTCCTCAGGCGTCCTTGTCGTGCTCGATGAGCGCGTAGGCCGAGTGGTTGTGGATCGATTCGAAGTTCTCCGATTCCACCACGTAGGCCCCGACGCGCGGATCGAGGTTCAAGCGCGTGGCGACGTCGCGCACCATGTCCTCGACGAACTTCGGGTTGTCGTAACCGCGCTCGGTCACGTGCTTCTCGTCGGGGCGCTTGAGAATGCCGTACAGCTCGCAGGAGGCCTCGCTCTCGGCGATCTGGATCAGCTCCTCGATCCACATGTGGCTGCGCAGCCGCGCGGTGATGGTGACGTGCGAGCGCTGGTTGTGGGCGCCGCGGTCGGAGATCTCCTTCGAGCAGGGACAGACGCTGGTCACCGGCGCGGTCACGCGCACCCACAGCCGGGTGTGGCCGCGGCGATGCTCCCCGATGAGGGCGGCGCGATAGTCCATCAGGCTCTCGACGCCCGAGACCGGCGCGCGCTTCATCACGAAGAACGGGAAGCTCATCTCGATGTGCCCGGTGTCGGCTTCGAGCCGCTCGGTCATCGCGCGCAGCATGCCGCGGAAGGACTCGACCGAGATCTCGCGCCCCCCGTGCAGGATCTCCACGAAGCGCGACATGTGCGTGCCCTTGAAGTCATGCGGCAGGCTCACGTACATGTTGAAGGTGGCGATCGTGTGCTGCTCGCCCGCGGAGCGGTCCTTGACGCGCACCGGGTGCCTGATGTCCTTGATCCCGACCCTGTTGATCGGGAGCGCGCGTGTGTCGGGGCGCGACTGCACGTCCTCGACCTCGGGGACGGAGTGCGCGGATCCTGCGGTTGCGAGCTTCGAGGTCATACGGTGAGCCGGATAATGGTGAGCCGGATAATACGGTGAGCGGGGATTGTCATCGGGCCGGCCGGGTCGCCGGAATCCCTCTTATTGCGTAGGCGCCCTACGCTCCGCCGGCGGAGCGCAGCCGCTCCCGCGACTGCATGGCCCACCAGCGCTCGACGCTCGCGCTCAGGGACGCGGCATCGAGGCCCGCGGCGGCAAGACAGCCCTCGCGCGAGCCGTGCTCGATGAAGCGGTCGGGAATGCCAAGCTGCAGCAGCGGCAGCTGCAGGCCCTCGGACGCCAGCACCTCGCCGACCGCCGAGCCCGCGCCGCCCTGCGTGACGTTCTCCTCGATGGTGACGAGGGCGCGATGCCGCGCGGCGAGCGCGACGATGAGGTCCTCATCGAGCGGCTTGACGAAGCGCATGTTGACGAAGGTCGCGTCGAGGCGCTCGGCGATCGACTGAGCGGGCGCGACCAGGGCGCCGAAGGCGAGCACCGCGAGCCCGCTCTTGCCCTCGCGCCGCAGCTGCGCCTTGCCAAGCCCAAGCGCGCTGAGCTCGGATGCGACCGCCACGCCGGGTCCGCAGCCGCGCGGATAGCGCACCATCGCGGGCCCCTCGAGCGCGGTCGCGGTGTAGAGCATCTGCCGGCACTCGTTCTCGTCCGCGGGCGCCATGATCACCATGTTGGGAATGCAGCGCAGGTAGGTCAGATCGTAACTGCCCTGGTGAGTCGCCCCGTCGCTGCCGACGAGGCCCGCACGGTCGAGCGCAAACACCACCGGCAGGCCCTGCAGCGCCACGTCGTGAATCAGCTGATCGTAGGCGCGCTGCAGAAACGTCGAGTAGATCGCGACCACCGGCTTCAGCCCCTCCGCGGCCAGCCCCGCGGCGAAGGTCACCGCGTGCTGCTCGGCGATCGCGACGTCGAAGTAGCGATCGGGGAAGCGCTTGGAGAATTCGACCAGCCCCGAGCCCTCGCGCATCGCCGGCGTGATGCCGATGATCCGCGGGTCGCGCTCGGCCATGTCGCACAGCCACTGGCCGAAGACCTGCGAGTAGGTGGGGCCCGAGCTCTTCTCCTTGAAGATGGTGCCGCTGGCCGGATCGAAGGGCCCGGGACCGTGCCACTTGATCGGGTCGGCCTCGGCCGGCGCATAGCCCTTGCCCTTGCGCGTCACGACGTGCAGGAACTGCGGTCCGCGGAGCTTGCGGATGTTACGCAACGTCAGGACCAGCGCCTTGACGTCGTGACCGTCCATGGGGCCGATGTAGTTGAACCCCATCTCCTCGAACAGCGTGCCGGGCAGCACCATGCCCTTCAAGTGCTCCTCCGAGCGGCGCGCGAGCTCCCACACCGTCGGCATCTGCCGCAGCACTTTCTTGCCGCCCTCGCGCAGGTGCGCGTACACGCGCCCCGAGAGCACGCGCGCGAAGTGGTTGGAGAGGGCGCCGACGTTCTCCGAGATCGACATGTCGTTGTCGTTGAGGATGACCAGCAGGTCCGCGGGGAGCGAGCCCGCGTGGTTCAGCGCCTCGAAGGCCATGCCCGCGGTCATCGCGCCGTCGCCGATCACGGCCACCACGCGCCGATCCGACCCGGTGCGCGCCGCCGCCACCGCCATGCCGAGGGCCGCGCTGATCGAGGTGCTCGAGTGTCCAACGCCGAAGGTGTCGTACTCGCTCTCGTGGCGCGCGGGGAAGGGCGCGAGGCCCCCGTTCTGCTTGATGGTGTGCAGCCGGTCGCGGCGTCCGGTCAGCACCTTGTGGGGGTAAGCCTGATGGCCGACATCCCACACCAGCCGGTCGTGGGGCGTATTGAACACGTAGTGCAGCGCGATCGTCAGCTCCACGGTGCCGAGGCCCGCGGCGAAATGCCCGCCGCGCGTGCTGACGCTCTGGATGAGAAACTCGCGCAGCTCCGCGGCGAGCGCCGGCAACTCGCCGAAGGACATGCGACGCAGATCCGCAGGCGACTCGATCGCGTAGAGCAGCGGGTACTTATCCGGCGCGGGATTCATCGCGACCCAGAGTGTACACGGGAGCGCGCGCCGCGCCGAAACGGGGTACCCGCCGGCATTACAGGCCCTCAGCGCGCCGCGACTTCAGCTGACGCGACTCACCATGAGCCCGGCCAGCTGCGCGAGCGCCGCGCCGCGCTCCCCGAAGGGGGCGAGCGAGGCGATCGCCGCATCGCGCAGCTCCGCCGCGCGCAGCCGGGAGGCGGCGAGTCCCGCGGTGCTCGGGTAGGTGGGCTTGGCGTGCGCCGCGTCGGCGCCGATCGACTTGCCGAGCAGCGCCGGGTCGCCTTCGACGTCGAGAATGTCGTCCTGGATCTGGAAGGCGAGCCCGATCTCCGCGCCGAAGCGCCGGAGCGCTCCGAGCTCCGCGGCGCCGCTCACCCCCGCCGCCAGCGCCCCGAGCAGCACGCTGCACTCGATGAGTGCGCCGGTCTTGCGGCGGTGCATGTCCTCGACCGCGCTCACCGAGAGCCTGTTCCCCACCGCCGCCAGATCGACTGCCTGGCCTCCCGCCATGCCGCGCGTGCCGATGGCGCCAGCGAGCACACGCAGCATCTCGAGCCGCGCCGCGGCTGCAGTTCCTGCCATCGGCTCGCTCGAGAGCACCGCGAAGCCGAGCGCCTGCAGGGCATCGCCGACCAGGATCGCGGTGCCTTCGTCGAAGGCGCGATGACAGGTGGGCCGGCCGCGGCGCAGGTCGTCGTCGTCCATCGCCGGCAGGTCATCGTGCACGAGGCTGTAGACATGAATGAGCTCGACCGCGGCGGCGGGGACATCGAGCACCGTGAGAGCCGCGCCGAGAGACTCGCCCGTGAGATAAACCAGCGTCGGCCGCAGCCGCTTGCCGGCCCCGAGCACGCTGTAGCGCATCGCCTCGCGCAGCCTCGAGGTCCCCGCATCGGGCAGCTCGAGCGCGCGATCGAGCACGCCCTCGATCCGCTCCCTGAAGGCCTGGATGCGCGCCGTGAAGGCGGCAGTGGGGAGCTCCGGCGAGCCTGGCAGCGCGCTCATCGCTCGGGATCCGCCGGGCGGTCCGCCGTCTCGTCGGTCGGCTCCTCGAACGGCACGATCTGCGCCTGGCCGCTCTTCTTCAGGAGGATCTCGACTCTCTGCTGCGCGGCCTGGAGCGAGGCCTGACAGTGGCGGGTGAGGGCCACGCCGCGCTCGAAAGTCTTCAGCGCCTCGTCGAGCGGCAGGTCGCCGCGCTCGAGGCGCTCGACCAGAGCCTCGAGCTCCGCCAGCGCCTTCTCGAAATCGGGGGGTTTGCCGTCGCGCGCCAAGTCCATCTGCTCCTCGAGCTGCCAGCGGAGCCGTCCGTCAGGGCGCGCCACGTTACACAGCGCGCCGCGCGAGGGTCAACGCGGGGTTGACGTCCCCGGCGCTCGAGCATAGAGTCGCCGCCTATGTTAGACCGAGTCTAAGAGAGGAGTGACATGAATCTCAAAGGCAGCAGGACGGAGAAAAACCTCAAGGATGCGTTTGCCGGGGAATCCCAGGCCAACCGGCGTTACCTCTATTTCGCACAGAAGGCCGACGTCGAAGGATTCAACGACGTGTCGGCCGTGTTCCGCTCGACGGCGGAGGGTGAGACCGGTCACGCGCACGGACACCTCGAGTACCTGGAGGCGGTGGGCGATCCTGCGACGGGCCTCCCGATCGGGGAGACGCGGCTGAATCTCAAGGCCGCCATCGCCGGCGAGACCCACGAGTACACCGACATGTATCCCGGCATGGCGAAGGCCGCGCGCGAGGAGGGTTTCGGGGAGATCGCCGACTGGTTCGAGACGCTGGCGAAGGCCGAGCGCTCGCATGCCAATCGCTTCCAGAAGGCCCTGGACAACATCTGATGGGCGCTGAGGGTTGACGGGCGCATGAGCCGCCCGCCGGAGGCTCCGCCCGATCTCGCCCCGGCAGACCGCGAGGGGAGCCTCGAGGCTCCCACGCGGCATGCGCTCGCCTGGCGCGACGCGGAGTTCTACGACGTCGAGGCGCTCGAGAGGGAGCTCGAGCGCGTCTACGACATCTGCCACGGCTGCCGCCGCTGCTTCAGCCTGTGCAACGCCTTTCCAACGCTGTTCGATGCGGTGGATGCCTCCGCAGGCGGCGAGGTCGCGGGCATCGAGAAGAAGGTGTACTGGCAGGTCGTGGACCACTGCTACCTCTGCGACATGTGCTTCATGACCAAGTGCCCGTACGTGCCACCGCATCCCTGGAACGTCGACTTTCCGCACCTGATGCTGCGGGCGAAAGCGGTGCGCGCGCGCACGCACGGCCTCAGCTTTCGCGAGCGCGCCCTCGCCGCTACCGACAGCGTCGGCCGGATCGCGGGAATTCCCGTCGTCGCGGAGCTCGTCAACGCGGTCAACCGCACCGCCGCCGGGCGGGTGCTGCTCGAGAAGACCCTCGGCGTCGCGCGCAGCGCCCCCCTCCCGACGTTTCATGCACGCACGGCACGCCAGCGCCTCGCGCAACTCGGCACGGTCGGGGAGCCGGCCGCCGCGCGCGCGGCGCAATCCGCGGCGCAACCGGCGCCGCAATCCGCAGCGCCGGCCCGCGGCCGGGTCGCCCTCTTCACGACCTGCTACGGCAACCGCAACGATCCCGCCCTCGCCGAGGACCTGGTGGCGGTGTTCAGGCACAACGGCATCGAGGTCACCCTCGTCGGCGCGGAGCGCTGCTGCGGCATGCCGCGGCTCGAGCTCGGGGACCTCGAGGCGGTCGCGAAGCTGAAAGAGCACAACATCCCGCAGCTCATCGCGGCGGTCGAGGCAGGCTACGACCTGGTGGCGCCGATCCCCTCCTGCGTGCTCATGTTCAAGCAGGAGCTGCCGCTCATGTATCCCGAGGACGCGCAGGTGCGCGCCGTGGCCGGGCGCTTCTACGATCCGTTCGAGTACCTGATGGCGCGCCACCAGGCGGGGCTGCTGCGCACCGACTTCAAGGCACCCCTCGGCAAGGTGAGCTACCACGTGCCCTGTCACCTGCGGGTACAGAACCTCGGACTCAAGACGCGCGACGTTCTCAGGCTCGTGCCCGGCACGACCGTCGAGGCGATCGAGCGCTGCTCCGGGCACAACGGCACCTACGGCGTGAAGCGCGAGTTCCGCGCCGCCTCGATGAGGATCGGCCGTCCCGTGGTGCAGCGGGTGGAGAGCGCGGCGGCCGATCACTACTCGAGCGACTGCCCGATGGCCGGCGAGCAGATCGCGAGCGGCCTCGCCGAGGGGCGCCTCCCGGAGCACCCGCTGCGGCTGCTGCGGATTGCGTATGGCCTGTAGGGCGGGGCGCGCGCGCGGCCGGCGTGCGCGGGCTTAGGAGGCTTCAGTGAGCAAGCTCGCGGCGGGCGATCTCATGTCGCTCGAGCAATACGCGCGCGAGCGGCCGGCGTTTCGCGCCCAGGTTCTGCGCCACAAGGCCGAGCGTCAGCTCGCCGTCGGCCCCAATGTCACCTGGTGCTTCGAGGACCGGCTCACGGTGCAGTACCAGGTGCAGGAGATGCTGCGCGCGGAGCGCATCTTCGAGCCGCAGGGCATACAGGGCGAGCTCGAGGCCTACAACCCGCTGATTCCCGACGGCGGCAACTGGAAGGTGACGCTGCTGATCGAATTCGCGCAGCCCGTGGAGCGGGTGCAGGCGCTCGCGCGGTTGCGCGGCATCGAGGATCGCTGCTGGGTGCAGGTGGCCGGCCACGAGCGGGTGTTCGCGATCGCCGACGAGGACCTTCCGCGCACGAACGAGGAGAAGACCTCGGCGGTGCACTTTCTGCGCTTCGAGCTCGAGCCCGCGATGATCGCGAGCCTGCGCGGCGGCGCGCGACTCGCCGCCGGCATCGATCACGAGCACTACCGGTATGTGGTGCACGAGGTGCCCGCGGCGATGCGGCTCGCGCTGCTGGCCGACTTCGCGTGAACGCAGGCGCCCGCGCGCGCCTCTGCTAAGATCGCGCGGCGCGTACGTCGCGCTCAGTCACGGATGATCCCCGCAGCCGGATGACCCAGTCCTACACCGCCTCCGATATCGAGGTCCTGAGTGGACTCGAGCCCGTGCGCCGGCGGCCGGGCATGTACACCCACACCCAGCGCCCCAATCACCTCGCGCACGAGGTCATCGACAACAGCGTCGATGAGGCGATCGCCGGCTACTGCAAGCAGATCGACGTCACGCTCTTCAAGGACGGATCGTTGCAGGTGGAGGATGACGGCCGTGGCATGCCGGTCGACATCCATCCCAAGGAGAAGGTGAGCGGAGCCGAGCTCATACTCACGCGGCTGCACGCCGGCGCCAAATTCTCCGACAAGAACTACCAGTTTTCCGGCGGCCTGCACGGCGTCGGCGTCTCGGTAGTGAATGCGCTGTCGAAGCACCTCGAGTGCTGGATCAAGCGCGCCGGTAAGGAATACAACATCGGCTTCAAGGACGGCAAGGTCAGCTCCAGGCTCGAAGCGATCGGCACCGTCGGCCAGCGCAACACCGGCACGCGCATACAGTTCTGGCCGGATCCGAAGTTCTTCGACTCGGACAAGTTCTCCGTGCCGCAGCTCAAGCACACCCTCAAGGCGAAGGCGGTCCTGTGTCCGGGACTGCGCGTGACGTTCAAGAACGAAGCCAGCGGCGAGCAGGACGAATGGTTCTATACCGGGGACTTGGGCGCCTATCTCATCGAGGAGCTCGGCAAGCACGAGCGCATCCCCGTCGAAGCCATCACCGGCACGCGCGAGGGCGACAACGATGCGGTGAACTATGCGCTGTGCTGGGCGCCGGATGCGGAAAGCGCGATCGGCGAGAGCTACGTCAACCTGATCCCCACCATCGAGGGCGGCACCCATGTGAATGGACTGCGCGCGGGCGTGGCGCAGGCGGTGCGCGAGTTCTGCGAGTTTCGCAATCTGGTGCCCCGCGGCATCAAGCTCACTCCCGAGGACGTGTGGGACAAGGCGAACTACGTGCTGTCGGTGAAGATCCACGAGCCGCAGTTTGCCGGGCAGATGAAGGAGCGACTCGGCTCGCGCGATGCGGCGGCGCTGGTCGAGGGCTTCGTGCGCGACTCGCTCGCGCTGTGGCTCAACCGCCATCCGGATGCCGGCGAGCGCATTGCACAGTTCGCGATCGCCAACGCCCAGGAGCGCGCCAAGGCCGCGCAGCGCGTGGTACGCAAGCGCATGACGGGCGGCCCGGCCTTGCCCGGCAAGCTCGCCGACTGCACCAGCCAGGAGCCGAAGCGCTCGGAGCTGTTCCTGGTGGAGGGCGATTCCGCGGGCGGCTCCGCCAAGCAGGCGCGCGACAAGGACTTCCAGGCCATCATGCCGCTGCGCGGCAAGATCCTGAACACCTGGGAGCTGGATCCGGGCGAGATCGCCGGCAGCCAGGAGGTGCACGACATCTGCGTGGCGCTCGGCATCGAGCCGGGCTCGACGGACCTCTCCCAACTGCGCTACCACAAGGTCTGCATCCTCGCGGACGCCGACTCCGACGGGCAACACATCGCGACGCTGCTCTGCGCGCTGTTCCTGCGGCACTTTCGCCCGCTGGTGGCGCATGGGCACGTGCACGTCGCCATGCCGCCGCTCTACCGCGTTGACGCGGGCAAGCAGGTGCTGTACGCGCTCGATGACGCCGAGCGCGACCAGCTGCTGAAGAAAATCGAGAACGAGAGCCCGCGCAGTAAGGCCACGGTCACGCGCTTCAAGGGCCTCGGCGAGATGAATCCGAGGCAGCTGCGCGAGACCACCATCGACCCGCGCACCCGCCGCCTGATACAGCTCACCATCGAGGGCAAGGACAACACCGATCAGCTGATGGACATGCTGCTCGCCAAGAAGCGCGCCGCGGACCGGCGCGAGTGGCTCGAAAAGAAGGGCAACCTCGCCGAGGTGCAGGTGTAAGGCATGTCACCCGGGAACCAGGAACTCAACTTCGAAGGCATCGAGCGCCAGCCGCTCTCCACCTTCACCGAGAAGGCCTATCTCGACTACTCGATGTACGTCATTCTGGACCGCGCGTTGCCGGCGCTCGGCGACGGGTTGAAGCCGGTACAGCGGCGCATCGTCTACGCCATGAGCGAGCTCGGGCTCTCGGCGGTCTCGAAGCACAAGAAGTCCGCGCGCACCGTGGGCGATGTGCTCGGCAAGTTCCACCCCCACGGCGACACGGCCTGCTACGAGGCGATGGTGCTCATGGCGCAGCCCTTCGCCTATCGCTATCCACTCGTTGACGGCCAGGGCAACTGGGGCTCGCAGGATGACCCCAAGTCCTTCGCGGCCATGCGCTACACGGAAGCGAAGCTCACGAAGTACGCCGAGGTGCTGCTCGGGGAACTGTCTGACGGCACGGTCGACTGGACGGCCAATTTCGACGGCACGCTGCAGGAGCCGGTGATCCTCCCGGCGCGGCTGCCGAACCTGCTGTTGAATGGCACCTCGGGCATTGCGGTCGGCATGGCGACCGACATACCACCGCATAACCTGCGCGAGCTGGCCGCAGCCGCAGTCCACCTGTTGGAGGACCCGGAAGCCACCCTGGCGGCGCTCATGAAGCACGTGTTGGGCCCGGACTTGCCGACCGGGGCCGAGATCATCTCCCCGCGCGCGGATCTCAAGGAGTTCTACGACAAGGGTGTCGGCACCTTCAAGGCGCGCGCCACCTGGGAAATCGAAGACGGTAACGCCGTCATCACCTCGTTCCCCTACCAGGTGTCCCCAAGCCGCGTCTTACAGCAGATCGACGAGCAGTGGCGCGCCAAGAAGCTCCCCATGATCGAGAGCTACAACGACGAGTCGGACCACGAGAATCCGACCCGCCTGGTCATCGTGCCGCGCTCCAACCGCATCGATCTCGTGGAGCTCATGAACCACCTGTTCGCCACCACGGACCTCGAGCGCAACTACCGAGTCAATCTCAACATCATCGCGCTCGACGGACGCCCGCGCGTGATGAGCCTGAAGGAGATCCTGGGTGAGTGGCTCGAGTTCCGCACCACCACCGTCAGGCGCCGACTGCAGCACCGCCTGGAGAAGGTGTCGAAACGGCTGCACATCCTCGACGGGTTGCTGATCGCTTTCCTCAATCTCGACGAGGTGATCCGCATCGTCCGCCGCGAGGACGAGCCGAAGCCGGTGCTGATGAAGCGCTTCAAGCTCTCCGACGAGCAGGCCGAGGAGATCCTCAACACGCGGCTGCGCCACCTCGCGAAGCTCGAGGAGATGAAGATCCGCGAGGAGCAGAAGACGCTCTCGGCCGAGCGTGAGGAGCTCGAGGCGCTGCTGAAGAGCAAGGCGAAGTTGAAGAAGCTCATCGCCGCCGAGATCCGCGCCGATGCCGAGAAGTACGGCGACGAGCGGCGCACCAAGATCATCGAGCGCGAGGCCGCGCAGGCGATCGACGAGACGACGCTCATTCCCAACGAGCCGGTGACGGTCGTGCTGTCGACCGGCGGCTGGGTGCGCTCGGCGAAGGGGCACGACGTCGAGCCGGGCGCGCTTTCCTACAAGGGCGGGGATGCGTTCAAGGCGCTGGCGCGGGGCCGCAGCCTCCAGAGCGCGGTCTTCATCGACAGCACCGGCCGAACCTACACGCTGCCGGCCCATTCGCTCCCCTCCGCGCGCGGTCACGGCGAGCCGCTCTCCGGCCGCCTCGATCCGCCCGATGGCGCCAAGTTCGCCGGCGTCATGATCGGCGAGCCCGAGGATCTGTGGCTCCTCGCGAGCGATGCCGGCTACGGCTTCACGGCGCGCCTCAAGGACCTCATCAGCGACCGCCGCGCCGGCAAGACCGTGCTCAGCGTGCCTGAGAACGCCCACGTGCTCGCGCCCGCGCCCGTGCCTTCACCGGATTCGCTGGTGGCGGTGGTGAGCAGCGAAGGCAAGCTCCTCGCCTTCCCGGTGGGGGAGGTGCCCGAGATGCCGCGCGGCAAGGGCAACAAGCTCTACGACATCCCCGGCAAGAAGGCCCGCGCGCGCACCGAGCTCATGACCGCGGCGGCGGTCGTGCCACCGAATGCGAGCCTCGTGCTCTGGTCGGGCGAGACGGAGAGAGTCATCGAGTGGCGGGACCTCCAGGCCTATGTCGGCGAGCGCGCGCAGCGCGGCACGGTCCTCAAGCGCGGCTGGCCGCGGAATATCGACCGCATGGAGGCGCGGCTCCCGGCCCAGGACGGCAATAAAGGCGACAAGGCTGAGAAGAACGACAAGAGCGACAAGGGCGTTAAGAGCGATAAGGGCGATTGAGCACGCTGTCTGGGCGGATGCGCCGCGCGCGCGTCTGCAGGGCCTTTCCGCGATAGTTTCGCTCTGACGTAACTCTCGTCGAAGGGATGCTGCACGCGGAACCAGTTATTGCGAATAGGAATCATTCGCACTAATATCCATCAATCGCATCACCACCTGACCCCCGACGGAGCCTCCCATGCTTCGTGACATAACCCTGCGCCACGCCATCACATCGCTGCTGAGCCTGGGCGCAATCGGGATAGCCGGGCTCGCCGCGGCAGGCGAGGCCGATGAGCCCCGCCTGGCGGTCCTGCAGCAGCAGCTCACGCAGGTGCAGACGCAGCTGCAGCAGCTGGCCCAGGAGAACCGCTCGCTGCGCGAGGGGCAACACCAGCTCGAGCGCAGGCTGGCGGAGCTCGCGGGGGCGCCGGGAGCGGTTCCCGTGGCCGGGGCGCCGACTGCCGAAGCCTCGCAAGCCCTTCCGGCCTCGCCGAGCGCACTGCCGGGGCCGGCCAAGGGGGAGGGTCCGCGACTCTGGGGCTATGGCGAGGTGTATTTCGCCGATCCGACGCGCGATGGGCGGCGCAGCCAGGCGGACCTCGCGCGCGGCGTGTTCGGGCTCGGTTACTCGTTCGACGAGCGCACCGAGTTCAACTCCGAGTTCGAGGTCGAGCATGCGGTGGCGTCCGCGAGCGACGTGGGGGAATTCGAGGTCGAGCAGTTCTACGTCGACCGGCGCCTCGGCGATTCGGTGAGCGCCCGCGGGGGGCTGTTCC
>MNCZ01000053.1 GCA_001914695.1 Gammaproteobacteria bacterium 13_2_20CM_66_19
GCGGCCAGTCGAACGTCGCCCAGGGGTCGCTCTTGCGGTCGGGCGCGACATCGGCGTGTCCGACGATGCGGTCGGTGGACATCGAGGCATAGGCCTCGAGCAGCGCCAGCGTGAGCGATGCGAGCTGCTGATACTGCGCGTCGGTGTAGGGTGTCGAGTCGGTGCCTTCGAGCTCCACTCCGATCGAGAAGTCGTTGCACCCCGAGCGGCCACGGTACTGCGAAACGCCCGCGTGCCAGGCGCGCTCGCCGAAGGGCACGTACTGCGCTATCAGCCCGTCTCGGCGGATAAGGGCATGAGCCGACAGGCGCGCCGTGGCGAGATCGCGGAAGAAGGGATGCCCATCCGCCGGCAGCGTGCCCGTGAACAGGCGGTCGATCCACGGTCCGCCGAACTCCCCCGGGGGGAGGCTGATGCCGTGCACTATCAGGACCTCGGGCGTAGCACCTGCGGGGCGTGCGTCGAAGTTCGGGGACAGTACCTGGCGCACACCGCTGAGCAGTCCGGTGCCGGTATCGACGGTCAGAGGCACGCGGGTCGGGGCGGTGAGCATCGCTTCCCATCCTGCGGTGGTCGCGAGATCCGGACCCGCGGGATTCTGCCACAATTCCGCCCATGAGCTCCGCCAACACCGCATACATCACGCGCGACCTCGCGCACGTGTGGCATCCGTGCACGCAGATGAAGGACCACGAGCAGCTGCCGCCGATCCCTGTGCGCCGCGGCGAGGGCGCGTGGCTCGAGGATTACGAGGGCAAGCGCTACCTCGATGCCATCAGCTCCTGGTGGGTGAATCTCTTCGGGCACGCGAATCCCCGCATCAACGCCGCGGTGCGCGCGCAGCTCGAGGAGCTCGAGCAGGTGATCCTCGCGGGCTTCACCCACGAGCCGGTGATCGCGCTCTCGGAGGAGCTCTGTGCGATCGCCCCCGCCGGCCTCACCCGCTGCTTCTATGCCGACAACGGCTCGTCCGCGGTCGAGGTGGCGGTGAAGATGAGCTTTCACTTCTGGCACAACACGGGCCGGAGCGCGAAGCGCCGCTTCCTCACCCTCTCGAACAGCTATCACGGCGAGACGCTCGGGGCGCTCGCCGTCGGCAACGTCGAGCTCTACAAGGAGATCTACCGGCCGCTGCTCATGGACGTGATCACCGTCCCCTCCCCGGACTGCTTCCAGCGCGAGCGCGGCGAGAGTCCCGCGGAGTATTCGCGCCGGCAGTTCGCGCACATGGAGGCCGCGCTCGGGAAGCACGCGCAGGAAGCCTGTGCGGTGATCGTGGAGCCGCTGGTGCAGTGCGCGGGCGGCATGCGCATGTACGATCCGGTGTATCTCACGCTGCTGCGCGAGGCCTGCGACCGCCACCAGGTGCATCTCATCGCCGACGAGATCGCGGTGGGCTTCGGCCGCACCGGCACGATGTTCGCCTGCGAGCAGGCCGGGATACGCCCCGACTTCATGTGTCTGTCCAAGGGACTCACCGGGGGCTACCTGCCGCTGTCGGCCGTGATGACGACCGAGGCGGTGTACGCGGCGTTCTACGACGAGTACGTGAAGCTCAATGCCTTCCTGCACTCGCACAGCTTCACCGGGAACCCGCTGGGGTGCGCCGCGGCGCGCGCGAGCCTGGCCATCTTCCGCGACGATCACGTGCTCGAGGCCAATCGCACGCTCGCGGCGCGCCTCGGCGAGCGGGCCGGCGCACTCGCCGATCACCCGCACGTGGCCGAGGTTCGCCAGCGCGGCATGATCCTCGCCATCGAGCTCGCCGCCGACAAGGCGAGCCGCGCGCCTTATCCCTGGCAGGAGCGCCGCGGGCTACGCGTGTACCGCCATGCCCTCACACGGGGCGTGCTGCTGCGGCCGATCGGGAACGTCGTGTATTTCATGCCGCCCTACGTCATCACGCCCGCCGAGATCGATCTGATGGTCGAGGTGGCGCGCGAGGGCATCGAATCCGCGACATGCGACTGACGCGCGTGTATCTCGACGCGCCGCTCGAGGCCGGGGGGCGCGTCGCGCTCACCGGCAGTGCCGCGCGCCACCTCACCCGGGTGCTGCGGCTGCGGCCCGGGCAGGCGCTCACTCTATTTAATGGCGGCGGCGGAGAGTACGCGGCCACCATCGAGGCCGCGCACGGAGAGAAGGTTGCGGTCGCGGTCGGCGAGGCACAGGCCATCGAGCGCGAGTCCCCGCTGGCGCTGACCCTCGCCCAGGGCGTCTCACGCGGCGAGCGCATGGATCTCGTCGTGCAGAAGGCGACCGAGCTCGGGGCGTCCAGCATCGTGCCGCTCCTCACCGAGCGCAGCGTCGTGCGTCTCAGTGCACCGCAGGCAGCGCGCAAGCTCGAGCACTGGTGCGCCATCGCCGTTTCCGCCTGCGAGCAGAGCGGCCGCAACCGCCTGCCGAAGGTGCTGCCACCACTTCCGCTCGCCGACTTCCTCAGGCAGGGTGGAAGCGGCTCGCGGCTGCTGCTCTCTCCCACCGGCTCTATACGCATCCAGGACGTACCGACTCCGGTCTCTTCGGTCACCGTGCTCATCGGGCCCGAGGGTGGACTCACCGATGCCGAGCAGTCCGCGGCGCTCGCCGCGGGCTTCACGGGGGTGCGTTTGGGGCCACGCATTCTGCGCACCGAGACCGCGGCGATCGCCGCGCTCACCGTGTTGCAACGGGAGTTCGGCGACTTATGAGTACCCGGCCGCCCGCTTTGCTCAGTGCCCTGCCGCCCTCGGCGCAAGAATCCGACTCAACACGTCGGCCTTGGAAGGCTCGCGCACCAGGTGCGGGTTGCGGAGGCCGTCGTGATAGTCGACATGCAGCACCCGGACCAGATCCGCCGACTGCACCACGAGCTCGATGGGGCCGGAGGACTTCTCCGCCCTGACGAGCACCTCGCGCGCGGCCTCGGCGCTCCACTTGCGGCCACCGATCGCGATGACCCGCATGTCGGGGGCGACGCCTGCGGCAAAAACCGGCGAGTCGTGCACGACATCGCTCACCACGCCGTCGGGCTTGACCCAGAGGCCCAGCGACAGGCTCAGGTTGTCGGCCCCGTCGACCTTCTCGCGCGCACTGAGAAAGACATTCGGCGCGTCGTCATAGACGAGCCTCCAGCCGCCTCTCTCGATCCCTGCGAGCGGCGCCCGCGGGGTGATGCGGTCCACCCGGTCCGTAAGGAACGCCTCCCAGTCGAGAGGCGCCACGGCCCGGAGCGCCGCCACGACATCCGTGCGCGAATACGGCCGCACCGCCGGCGAGCGCTCCGGCCCGCCGAAGAAGCCGCCGCAGAAATCATCGAGCGAGCGCTTGCCCGAGCTCGTCTCGCGGATGAGCGTGTCCGCATCGAGCCACACGAGCAGCATCTCGTCGTAGTAGTCGCGCGCCCGGCGGATCGGCGTCCACTCCCCGGGCGCGTCGGCGTACCCGGGCTGTGCGCTCGCGGTATCGCCGAGACTGCGCCACGCGCGCCCCGGCCGGTCGACGTCGAGGCGTGAAGCCACGAGGGCGACGTACGCACGCGCCTGCTCGGGAGTGGCAAGCAGGCTCCGGGTCCTGAGCACCAGATCCCCGAGGTAGCGCGTCATGCCCTCGTACACCCAGAGGAGATCGTCGACCATCGGCTGCTGGTAATTGCGCGTCGCCAGACCCATGGGACGACGGTATTTCCCGTTCCAGGAATGCACATACTCGTGAGGGACGGTGCGGTGCTCGAGGAGGCGCGCCGGATCGGTGAACAGCGCCTCGTTGTCGCGGATGTCGGTGGATTCGTGGTGCTCGAGTCCGTTCTGGTTGAGGTCGTTGCCAAGAGCGACGAGCCACACATATTCGCGATAGTGACCGGGCCCGAAGAGCGCCACGGCCTCGGGCACGAGCCTGCGCAGGCCCGCGAGCGTCGCCTCGCTCACGGCGAGATCGCCGGGCGCATCGGCGGCGATGCTGATGCGGGTGCTGCCCGCGCCCTCGGAAAGGGGCACGGTCCTGAAGTACTCCCCGGCCAGGATTGGCGAATCGACGAGCGTCGAGAGCGAGACGACCGGGAGGAAAAGCGTGTCGCCCTCGACCCGCTCCGGGTGGAGCGCGCCATCGAACTTCCACCCGGCGGGCAGGTGCACCTCGGCTCTGATCGGAACCGTATCCGCCGCGGCATCGTACGGATAGAGAACGAGATGGTTGAGCGGCAGGATGAGGAGGTGCGGCGTCATGTTCGGCGTGCGGCCGTAGCCGTCCGCAAACGCCTTGGGGGGCGACAGATAATCGAAGCGCACGTCGAGCGTCGCAGCTCCCCGCGGCACCTCGACCCGGAACAGAAACGCATCGAGCGGATCGCGCCGCCACGGGAGCGAAGTGCCGCCGGCGCTGATCGCGAGCGAGACCAGCTGGGTGATCGGGCCGTCAGGCGCATGCTCGCCGGGGATCCATTTCGGATAAGCGAGGGTCAGCGGCCCCGGATGGACCGGGATCACGAGATGCGCGTGCTGGATCGCCCGCGTGACGTCACGGGCATCGACCTCGAGCGTGATGGGGGGAGGCGCGGCCACGCCCGCGGCGGCGGCGAGCAGGGCGAGCGACGCAAGGGATAGCTTGAGGTGAGTCAGGCTCATTGAGATTCCTTCTTGTGCCTGTCGCGCGCGCCGGCTATGCCGGCACGCAAAAGCCGCTTCAGCCCGCCGGCGACCCGCGCCAGCAGCGACCCACGCTGGCGGCGACCCGCGCCGGCGGCGCCTACGCGCCGATGCTGGTCTCGTCGGCGATCATCTCTTCCAGGCGCTCGAGGTCCGGCACGAGCGGCGTCTCGTTCACCATGCGGATCTGGCAGATGACCGGCATGCGCTCGGGAAAGACGCGCGAGTTGTCGGGGCGCACGACATCCGAGCTCACGCGCACCAGCTGCGGGAAACCCTGCGACACCAGAGCGAAGTGCCCGCCCTCCACGCGCGTGCCGAGCGCGTGCAGGACAACGATGCGCGTGCGGCCGCTCGCCGGCGGAATCATCTGACCGCAGGCGCCTTCGAAGGACACGAGCGGCACCGCCTTGCCGTTCCAGGGCACGGTGCCGATGTACCAGGGCGGCGCTCCGGTCATCTCCGAGGGCGTCTGGAAGCCGATCACCTCCGCGACGCAGGCGCGCGGGATGATCAGCCGCGCCTCGGTGAGCGGCACCAGGAGGCTGTAGATTTCGTTGACGCGCTCGGCCATGGATCAGTCTGACGGTACGCCTGAAGTCCGATGCCCCTCAGCCGCCGGCCGCGCCGGCGTAAGCCTGGCCCGACGCCGCGGCGCGCCGCTTCGCGACCAGAGGCGCGATCGCATCGAGCAGCTGCGCCTCCTGGTACGGCTTGCCGAGGTAGTCGTCGACGCCGAGCTCGATGGCGCGCGCGCGGTGCTTCTCTCCAACGCGCGAGGTGACCATGATGATCGGCACGTCCTTCAGGCGCGGGTCGTTACGCACGTGCGCGGCGACCTCGTAGCCGTCCATCCGCGGCATCTCGATATCGAGCAGTATCACGTCCGGCACGTGGTCCTGCAGCAGCGCCACCGCGTCCATGCCGTCGCGCGCGGTCAGCACCCGCATGCCGTTGCGCTCGAGCAGCCGCTGGGTCACGCGGCGCACGGTGATCGAATCGTCCACCACCATGGCGAAGATGCGCCGGTCCCCGGCGCGCTCCCTGGGCGCCACGGGCACCTGGGCGCGCGCCCGCCACTCGGCACGCACCAGCGCGCCGATGTCGAGGATGATCACGATGCGGCCGTCACCGAGGATGGTCGCGCCGGAGATGCCCCGGATGCTGGATATCTGAGGTCCGACGGATTTCACCACGATCTCGCGGCTGCCGATCAGCTCGTCCGTGACGAGGCCGGTGGAGTGCTCGCCGGCGCGCACCAGCACGACCGGAATGGTGACGTCCTGCCCGGGGAGCTCGGACGGCGGCATCCCCACGAAGCTCGCCAGGTGCTGGAAGCGGTACTTCTGCCCGCCGTAATCGAACGCCGGGGCGTCGCGCCCGAGGTGCGAAGTCACCACGGACTTGGACAGCCGCAGCACCCCCTCGACGGTGGGAAGCGGCAGCGCGTAGTACTCCTCATCGACCCGCACCACGAGCGCGTGGCTGATCGCGAGCGTGAGGGGCAGGCGGATCGTGAACACCGTGCCCTCGCCCGCCTTGGTTTCCATGTGCAGCGCGCCGCCGAGGCGCTTGATCTCGGTCGCGACCACGTCCATGCCGACGCCGCGGCCGGCCTGCTGGGTGATCGCTCCGGCGGTGGAGAAGCCGGGCTCGAGGACGAGCTGCATGGCGTCCTCGTCGGAGAGGGTCTGGCCGGAAGCGATGAGCCCGAGCGCTTGGGCCTTCTCGCGGATCGCCTTGAGGTTCATGCCACCGCCGTCGTCGGTGAGGCGCACCATGACTTCGGCGCCCTCGCGATGCAGCTCGAGGAGAATGCGCCCCGTCTCGGCCTTGCCGCGCCGCACGCGCTCCTCGGGTTTCTCGATGCCGTGCACCACGGCGTTGCGCAGCATGTGCTCGAACGGCGGAAGCATCCGCTCGAGCACCTGGCGGTCGAGCTCGCCCGAGGCGCCCTCGATGGTGAGCTCGGCGCGCTTGCCGGTGTCGGCGGCCGCCTGGCGCACGATCCGCGCGAGGCGCTGCACGTGGCGCTGGAACGGCACCATGCGCGTGCGCATGAGCCCGTTCTGCAGCTCGGTGATGGTGCGCGCCTGCTGCTGCAGCAGGGTCTGGGTTTCTTTCGCGAGGCTCTCCAGCAGCTGCTGGATGCTCGCAACGTCGTTGGCCGTCTCGGCGAGGGCCCGCGAGTACTGCTGGATGGAGGAGTAACGATCGAGCTCGAGGGGATCGAACTGGCTGCGGTGCTGCGGGCCTTCGTCATCGTGCTTGTGCAGGATCTGCGCCTCGGTCTCGATCTCGAGACTCCGCAGCTGCTCCTTGAGGCGCGTCACCGTGCGCGACAGCTCGCCCAGGTTGAAATCGAACGAGCCGAGCTGCTGCTCGAGGCGGGCGCGCGCAATGCTCGCTTCGCCCGAGATGTTGAGGAGCTGATCGAGGAGCTCGGCATCGACGCGCGCCATCTCCTGGCGCTCCCCGCCTGCCCCGGGCTCGCGCCCCGGCGGCACCGGTTGCGGCGGAAGGAGGCCTTCCTCCGCGTGCGGCTCGGCGGTGCGGGGGCGGATGAGCGCCGCGGCGGCGCTGGCGGTCCCCGCCGGGGGTGATGCCGCCTCCGCACTCCCGGGCGCGGACGACGGGGCGGTTTCGATCGAGGCCTCATCCGCCCCGGCCGCCGGCTCGACGTGGACCGGCCTGCCGCGCGGCTGGGCCATCTGTACGAGCTCCGCGTTCAGCCTCCGGAGCATGGTATCGGGCTCGCCGAAGGAGTCGGACCGGGCCGATCCCGCCGCTGCCGGCGCGGCGGGCGCCGCCGCGGCTACGGCGCCCCATTCAGGGGCGGCGTCGGGCGGCGGAACCGGGGGCGGCTCGGCCGGTGTCGCGCCATCGGAGCGCGAGAGATCCTGAAGACTCGCGATCATGGCGCGCGGCGGCGCCACCGGACGGCCGTTGACGACCTGCTCGCGCATGCGCGCGAGCTCATCGAGGCTCGCCTGGATCAGGTCCAATACTGCGGGCTCGGCACCGATCGTGCCGTTGTCCACCGCCATCACGAGCGTCTCGAGCTCGTGGCTCAAGTCGCCCATGGGCGTGATCCCCGCCATGCGCGCGCCGCCCTTCAGGGTGTGCAGCGGGCGCTTGAGGGCGAGGCGAAACTCGGCGCTCCCGGGCTCCGAGCGCCAGTCGGTGAGAGCACGCTCGGACTGCTCGATGAGCTCGGTCGCTTCGTCGGTGAAGATTGCCGCCACTTCGGGGTCGAAATCGACGACCTCTTCCTCGGGCGGCGGCGGTGCGTGGCCCGCGGCCGCGGGCTCAGGCGCCGGCGGTGCGGCGCCCTCGCGTGCGGTCGATGCCGCGATGCGCTGATCGAGCGCTTTGTCGGCGCGCTCGATCCGCTCGAGCAGCTGCCAGTGGCTGACGAAGTACCCCGTGGGCTCGTCCAGGTGGCTCGCGACGGACTCCATCGCGCCCATGCAGTCCGAAAGAAGCGTGAGCGCCCCGTCGGTGAGGCCGAGCCCGCTGTTGAACGCGCGGCGGAGCCAGCGATCCAGTGGCTCCGCCAGACGGATGCCGTGTCGGGCCTGCGCCATCTTGGAGCTGCCGGAGAGCGTGTGGCAGGCGCGATAGACATCTTCAGGAAGCGGGTGCGGCTCGGGCAGCTGCGACTCGCGCTCGAGGTAGCCGCGCACCGTCGCCACGTGCGCGGCGGTCTCGCGCGCGTAGATGTCGCGCAGCGTATCGTCGGGTGGCGCCTGGCGCGCAGCGGCCGTAGCCGGGGGCGCCGCTCCCGCGCGCGCGGCGGGGCGGGGAGCCGGCGCAGCCTTCGCCGGCGCGCTACGGCGCGCAGCGGCCGTGGCCGGCCCCGCGACCGCGCCCAGGCCGGTCTGCGTCTCGGCCGCCGCTTCCTCGTCACCCTGATCGGAGCCGCCGGGGGCGCTCACCCGGCCGCCCGCGGCCAGCGCATGCGCCCTCGTAGAGATGGCGGTGACGTCGGTGCGCGGAGCCTCCCGCGTCTGCAGCTGGGTGATGACCTCGGGAAGCGCGGCAACCCCCGCGCGCAGCGCCTCGAGTATCGCGGGGGTGCGCGTGACCGTGTTATCGAGCACCCGGTTCATGAGGTTCTCGATCGCCCACGCGAACTCGCTCAGCTCGCGCGCGCCGACCATGCGTCCGCTTCCCTTGAGCGTGTGGAACGAGCGGCGCACGGTGATGAGCGCGTCGCGCTCGAGGGGGTTTTGGTCCCAGACGGAGAAGAAGTGCTGGATCCGGGCGAGCTCTTCCTGCGCCTCCTCGATGAAGAGCTTCATCAGCTCGGGGTCAGCGGGCTCGGCCGGTGCCGCTCCCCTGTTCGAGGGCGCGAGCGTCGGGGCCGCGGCGTCCACGGCTGCCGCGTCCGGCCGCCTGCCGGGCGGTGGCGAGAGGCTGGGTATCTGCACGGTACGCGCCAGGGCGGCGGATTCGAGCGGCTCGACCGTCGGCACTCCCGGGGTCGGCTGCTGCTCGAGGGCCTGCACGCAGGCCTGGGCGTTGTCCAGCATGTACCAGGGATCCGAGCGCCCCGCCTGCAGCGTCTCCATGTAGTACTCGACGCTCACGATGGCGTCCGCCAGCCGGTCGATGTAGCCCGGCGGCAGCACGTGGATGCCCGGCTGCATCACGCGCTTGAGCTGCACGGTGATCGCCTCGATGACCTCCACCGCGCGCGCCTTGCCGAGCAGCAGCAGTCCCGCCTTGAGGCCGCGCATCAGGTCTGGCCAGCTGTCGAGACCGGCTGCGTCCAGCGTCCCGCCGACGCTCTGGGTGATGGCGTCCTTGATGCGCGCGAGGTTCACGATGCACTCGCGCAGCACCGCCGCCTGCACCTGCTGGAATTCGGTGTCCTCGGCCGCCCGCGGGAGCTGCGCGTCCTTCGGCAGGATCATGCCGACCAGGCTGTCGTCGAGCTTGTCCTCGACGCCGATCAGGGCGGCGGCGATCTCGACCAGCGTCGACTCATCGGCCTTGAGCGTGCCCTCGACGATCTTCCGTAACCGCTCGGTCTCGCTCTGCACGCTGGCGCGCAGCTCGCCGAGGCCCAGCACGCCGAGGGTGTCGCCGATCTTGCGCAGCAGCTCCACCTGGGGGCTGAGCTCCTGAGGCTGCGCGGCGCCGCGCCGCACGAAGATGTCGAGCACGTCCTTGACCTTGGAGAGGTCCTCGCGGATCGCGGCCGCCACCGTCTGCATGAGCTTCACGCTCGGCGCCGACAGGTTCTCGCGCTCCTGCTCGATGCTCTCATCGACCGGCAGCAGCTCCCTGAGGCGGAACGAGTTGCGCACCGCGCTCACGCGCGGGCCGGCGCACTCGGCGCGACCCACGTAATAGAGCAGGTTATTGAGCAGCTCGACCGGGGGAGACTGGGAGTAGCGCGCCTCGCCCTGTTCGTAGAGGCGGCGGATCTCCCGATCCCCGAGGCCCAGCAGCCGTTTCACCGACTGCCCGCTCTCGAGGCCGCTCTCCTGCAGCGCCTCGATCACCGCGCCGATCACCCACCACAGCTGGAACACCGGCTGGCGGGTGGCAACCTGCTCGAGCTTGGCCGCGACGGCGGCGAGGGTGTGGAGGTTCTGCTCGACGCGCTCGCCGCGGATCCAGCCGATGAGGCCCATCTGGTAGCGCGCGCGCACCCGCCGCGCCCACTGCTCCACCGTGAGCGCCGGCTCGCCGGGAGAGGCGGCCTGCGGCTGCGGCTGCTGGTCGGACCTGAGGTTCAGCAGCAGCAGCGTCCCCTCGGACAGCAGCGCGTTACCGCGCACGGCGCGCAGGTCGTTCAGCAGCGGCAGCAGCACCAGCGCCAGATCGCGGCCCCCGGCGAGCACGCGCTCGAGATAGCTCGGCAGCTGCACCATGGCGCGCATCAGCGCATCGAGACTCTCCGCCTGGCTCTTGCGCTCGGCGTGCGTCACCAGCAGGTACTGGGCGACGTGCTCCATCTCCTCGGCGAGGAGCGCCGCGCCGTAGATCTCGAGCAGCCGCAGCACGCCCTGCACCTGGTGCAGCTGCTGCGCGCAGGTCTCGAGCAGCTGCGCGTTGTCGGGCTGCTCGACGTAGCCCTCGAGCGCGCCGCGGGCCTCCGCCAGCGTGGCGCTGACTTCACGACCGACGAGATCGATTGTCTGGGAAGCGACTTCTGCCATGCAGCGCTCTCGCTAAGGAGTCACGAGCCACCGAGCGCGGAAATCTGCCGCACCTTGGCGGTGGTCAGCGTCGTGTCCTCGAGGCGCCGCACCGTGCCGGTCGCGCTCGCTCGATCGCCGGCGTTGCCGGGCAGCCGGAAGCCCGCGGCGGACTTGCGCAGCCCCGCCGAGAGCTCTGCGACCTTGGCGATGGCCGTCGAGGTCGCGGTGGTCGATTCGAACGTCTGGCCGCTGATCTCCTTGAGAACCTGCATGTTGCGCGCGATGTTCTGCGCCGCGTGGGCCTGCTGGCGTGCGCTGCCGGAGATGTTCTGCACCAGGCTCGCGATCTGATTGGAGACCTGCTCGATCTCCTCGAGCGCCGCGCCGGCATTCTCGGCGAGCAGCGCGCCACCCACCACGTCCGTGGTGCTGCGCTCCATCGACACCACCGCTTCGTTCGTGTCGGTCTGGATGGTGCGCACCAGGACCTCGATTTGCTTAGTGGCGTTCGCGGCGCGCTCGGCGAGCCGCTGCACCTCGTCGGCGACCACCGCGAAGCCGCGGCCCGCTTCGCCCGCCATCGAGGACTGGATCGAGGCGTTGAGCGCCAGGATGTTGGTCTGCTCGGCGATGTCGTTGATGAGCTCGACGATGTTGCCGATCTCCTGCGAGCTCTCGCCGAGACGCTTGATGCGCTTGGAAGTGTCCTGGATGGTCTCGCGTATGGTGTTCATGCCGTCGATGGTGCGGCGTACCGCATCCCCGCCCTTGTGCGCCACCTCCACCGAATGGCGCGCCACGTCCGAGGCGCGCTCGGCGTTGCCCGACACCTCCTCGACCGTGCTCGCCATGCTGGCGGCGGACTCGGTGGCCGAGGCGATCTGCTTCGACTGCGCACCGCTCGCGCGGCTCAAGTGCTGCGACAGCGCCTGCGTCTGGCGGGTTGCGCTGTCGAGCTGGATGGCCGAGCCGTTGATGGCGCTCACGAGGCCCCGCAGCGCATCCACCGCGTAGTTGATCGAATCGGCGATCGCCCCGGTGATGTCTTCGGTCACCGTGGCCTGGACGGTGAGATCACCGTCGGCGAGGCTCGAGAGCTCGTCGAGCAGGCGCAGGATCGCCTGCTGGTTCCGATCGCTCTCGCGGCGCTGCGCCTCCGCGGAGAGACGCTGGCGCTCGACCGTGCGCCGCATGCGCAGCGTCGCCCCGAGCCCCGCGAGCAGGATTCCCAGACCCGCCGCGAGCAACACGAGCGGCGCCCACGCGAGCACGCCGCCGATTGTGGCGGGCGAGGCGGTGCCCGCGAGCTCGCGCGCGTCCATCTCGATGGCGCGCGAGGCGGTCCGGGCCGCCGGCAACGCGGGCGCGGCCGCCACGGCGCGGCGCACCGCGGCGGAGAGGTCGGTGTAGATCCCATCGAGCGCCTTCAGGTGCCGGGCGGGCTCAGGCGCGGTCACGCGCGGCAGCGCGAGCGCGGAATTCCCGCCCATCAGCCCCGTGATCACCTGGCCCAGGTAGTCCGAGCCCTCGGCGATGCGCTGCGCCGCCTGTCCCGCATCGCCGGTGCCCTGGGTGAGCGTGCTCACGTCGAGCTGCAGCCGTTGCGCGCGCGCCGCGAAGCGCTCGAGCGTGCCGCTGACCGCGGTGGCGGTGCCGGCCGGGAGGCCGCCGGCGAGGGCCGATGCTTCACCGAGCAGTCGCGGCACGAGCGTCGCGGTCTCGCGCGCGGCGCCGCCCGCGCCTGCGAGCGCACCCCGCGCGCGCACGATCGCTGCGGCGTTGCTCATCAGGCGCGTGAAGCGCACATCGCTCGTGAAGGGCGCTGCGGGATCGCGCGCCGCGGCCTCCTCGAGCTGCTTCTGACGCTGCTCGAAACCGGTCAGCGCTGCCGCATCCCCCGCGAGCGCGCTGCCCGCATCGAGCGCGAGGTTATAGAGCGCATCGACCGGAACCGCGTGAGCGGACGCGGCGGGACGCGCCTCGAGAAAGTAGTACGACACGCCGCTGCCGACGAGCAGCGCCACCGCCGCCGCGAGCAGCATCGCAAGGCCCGTCGGCGCGCGCAGCTGTGGCGCGGGCGCCGTCACGCCGCGGCCTCCGCGAACGCGGGACTCTCGAGCACCTGGCGGAGCGAGAGCACCGGCCATTGCTCCTGGCCGCGGCGAAATGCGCCGGCGAGATAGCGTTCGCAGCGCGCCACCGTGGGCGGCGCATCCCCGGAGAACTCGCTCTCCGCGAAGCGCCGGAAGCCGAGCACCTCATCCACCAGCAGCCCCGCGGGGATTTCGCGGTGATTCACCACCACCACGCGCGTGTTGCGCGTGACCGGCGTCACACCGCTGCCGAGGAAGTGCCTGAGATCGATGATCGGCAGCAGCTGGCCGCGCACGTTGGCGAGGCCCTTGATCCAGCTCCTGGCGCCCGGCACCCGGGTGGTGCTCGCCGGCACGCCCAGCACCTCGCGCGTCTCCTCGCGCGCCACCAGGTACAGGTCCCCGGCCATGCGCAGCGCCACGCCGACCCACTCGCGGCCCGCGGCCTCCTCCTGGCTCACCTGCGCCGACACGGCGCGGCCGCGCCGCTCGAGCTGCGCGAGCAGCTCGAACGGCCGGTCCCGCAGCGACTTCAGCTCGGGCTCAGGTGGGGTGGAGGCTTCAGTCATGGCGCGCAGCTCAGCTCAGGCGGAGAGCGTCGCCTGGGCTTT
The DNA here is from genome assembly GCA_001914695.1 of Gammaproteobacteria bacterium 13_2_20CM_66_19. Lineage (GTDB taxonomy): Bacteria > Pseudomonadota > Gammaproteobacteria > Steroidobacterales > Steroidobacteraceae > 13-2-20CM-66-19. The sequence continues at coordinate 13,482 of MNCZ01000053.1, forward strand.
GGCGACCAGCTGATCGGGTGAGACGGGCTTGATCATGTAATCGACCGCGCCCTGGCGCAGTCCCCAGATGCGATCGGTCTCCTGACCCTTGGAGGTGACCATGATGATCGGAATCGTGCGCGTGCGCGGATCGCTCGCCAGCGCGCGGGTTGCCTGATAACCGTTCATGCCGGGCATGACGATGTCCATGAAGATCAGGTCCGGGCTCATCTCGCGGGCGAGGCGCACGCCCTCGGCGCCGTCGGCCGCGGCGGCGGTGCGAAACCCATGCTTCTCGAGGGCCTTCTGCATGACGTGCACTTCGGTGGGCGAGTCGTCGACTATCAGGATCAGGGCCATTGCGATCATCTCCCGATGTGCGTTTCAATCGCCGAGAGCAGCTCGTCCTTGGTGAAGGGCTTGGTGAGGTAATGCTCCGACCCCACGATGCGACCGCGCGCGCGATCGAACAGTCCGTCCTTGGAAGACAACATGATCACCGGTATGGAGCGGAACACCTTGTTGTGCTTGATGAGCGAGCAGGTCTGGTAGCCGTCCAGCCGCGGCATCATGATGTCGACGAACACGATGTCGGGCTGGTGGTCGGCGATCTTGGCGAGCGCATCGAACCCGTCGACCGCCGTGAATACCTCGCAGCCTTCCTTGGCGAGCAGCGTCTCGGCGGTGCGGCGAATGGTCTTGCTGTCGTCGATGACGAGCACCTTGAGACCCTGTAGCTTGCTGCCGTTCACAGTCGGCGACTCCTTAAATCCTCAGCGGATTGACGGCCCGCGCCGGCCCCTCGGCCACGCGTGCGCGTAGCGGGCCTCGATCCCGCGAAACCAGTGCGCCGCAACGGCGCGCCGTCCACACGAGCCATTTAGTTTCACGGGCCCCCTCGCCAGGGGCAAGCGCAGGCGGGTTTTAACATATCGGTACACCCCCTGCTATGCCACGCGCGTCACGTTTTTCGAACTTGGCCGCAGCTCTGCGCCCGCCCGCCACGCCTCAAGGGAGACCTATCCGAGCCGCCTACGAGCATAATCGGTCCCGGGGCCCGAAACGGCGGTGATTTGAGGCAAATGAGCCCACTCAAGCGACTCGGCGTGGTGATGGATCCGATCGGCGCTATCCACTACGCCAAAGACTCGACTCTCGCGATGCTCCTCGCGGCCCAGGCGAGTGGCTTTGCGCTCGCCTATCTCGAGCTGCGAGACCTCCTGCTGCGCGACGGCGTCGCCTTCGGGCGCACGCGCGCGCTCACGGTGCGGCCGGACCCTGCCGGCTGGTTCACGCTCGGCGAGCCCGCCATCGAGCCGCTCGCCGCGCTCGAGGGCATCCTGATGCGCAAGGATCCGCCCTTCGACACCGAGTACATCTACAGCACCTACATCCTCGAGCGCGCCGAGAGCGCCGGCGTGCTGATCGTCAACCGCCCGCAGGGCCTGCGGGACATGAACGAGAAGGTCTACACGGCCTGGTTTCCGCAGTGCTGCGCGCCGACCCTGATCACGCGCGACATGGGCGAGATGGCGGCCTTCCTGCGCGAGCAGCGCCGGATCGTCTGCAAGCCGCTCGACGGCATGGGCGGACGCTCGATCTTCGTGCTCGGCGAGGGTGACCCGAATGCCCGCGTGGTGTTCGAGACTCTCACCGACCATGGCCAGCGCTTCGCGCTGGTGCAGCGCTACATCCCCGACATCGTCGAGTCGGGCGATGCACGCGTGCTGCTCGTCGACGGCGAGCCGGTGCCGTACGCGCTCGCCCGCATACCTTCGGCCCAGGATCATCGGGGCAACCTCGCCGCCGGCGCGACCGGGGTCCCCCGCCCGCTCAACGATCGCGACCGCTGGCTCTCGCGCGAGATCGGCCCGGCGCTCGCCGCGAAAGGCATGCTGTTCGTCGGGCTCGACGTGATCGGTGGGTTCGTGACCGAGATCAACGTCACGAGCCCCACCGGGATCCGCGAGCTCGACAAGCAGTGTGGTACCCGCATCGGGGAGCTGCTGATCGCCGCCGTCGAGCGGCACCTCGCGGCCCGGCCGCGCCGTGCGAGCCTGGCGGCGGCCGCGGCGGCGGGAGGCTGAGGGGCACCCACGCGATGGCACGGCGAGCGCTCAAACTTCGGGAAGGCCAGGCGCCGGTCTGGGACCGGCTGCTGACCATGCTGTTCCTCGCGGGGCTCCTGCACGGACTCGTCATTCTCGGGCTCACCTTCAGCGCCAGCGCGGGCGAGGGAGGGAGCGCCCCCGGACTCGAAGTGCTCCTGACCTCGGATGAGCTTCCGGAGGCGGACAAGAACCCCTCCGCCACGTACCTCGCGCAACGCACTCAGCTCGGCTCGGGCAACACCCGCGAGGCGGTGGCGCCGCACAATCGCTCCTCCACCGTGCCGAAGGCGAGGCACGCCGGTAGGCCAGACGGCAACTCCCTCGAGGCGAGCAACGGCAGGGCGGGAAGCCGGGACGAGCGGGTTCTCACCACCGTCGCCTGGAACACCGACGTGCGTTATGTCGCCGACGAGGGCAGCCTCGGCGCCATGCGCGAGCGGCCGCTGCTGGTCGAGGAGCCCCCGGCGGCGCAGCCGGGACCGCGGGATGAAGAGGGCCCCGCCAAGCTCCGGGGACCTGAGCGCGACGAGCTGTGGATCACTCCCGATACGCGGGCGGCGACGCTCGCCCCCTACCTCGATGCCTGGCGGCGCAAGGTTGAGCGCGTCGGCACGATCAACTATCCGTCCGCGGCCCGCGGGGCGCCAGCGCAGGCGAGCCCGGTCGTCGAGGTGGGCATCGCCGCGAGTGGCGCCCTCGACCGAGTGCTCATCCGTCGCTCGAGCGGCAACCCCGAGCTCGATCAGGCCGCGCTCGCGATCCTCAAGCTCGCCAGCCCTTTCGACCCGTTTCCGGCCGAGCTGGCCGCGCAGTACCGCGTGCTGCGCTTCGCCTACGAGTGGCAGTTCGTCGGCGGGCGCGTCGGGCACGGCACGCTGTCAACCGTTCCTTGAGACTCGCCCTTTCCATGCCCATACTGGAGGCATGGGCGGCAAGCACAGCTCGACGCGCGCCAGCGCCCCCTCCGCCGATGAGCCCCGGGACGGCGAGAAGACTCCGCTCGCCGACGCCGTGGGGGGAAGCCTCACGAACCACCTGCTGATCGCGATGCCGCAACTCGCCGACCCGAACTTCGCCCAGACGGTCGCGCTCATCTGCGAGCACACCGACAAGGGCGCGCTCGGCATCGTTCTCAACAAGCCCCTGCCCATGAGGCTCTCGGACGTGCTGTCGCAGATGAAGCTCGAGCCCTCGAGCGAGCACATCGCGGCGCAGCCGGTGCTGCGCGGCGGGCCGGTACACACCGACCGCGGCTTCGTGCTGCATCGCCCCGGCGGGCAGTGGGATCACACCCACAAGGTGTCCGACAGCATCCAGGTGACCACCTCGCGCGACGTGCTCGCGGCCATGGCGCGCGGCGAGGGCCCCTCGGATGCCTTCATCGCGCTCGGCTACGCCGGCTGGGAGTCCGGGCAGCTCGAGCGTGAGTTGCGCGACAACGCCTGGGCCTCGATGCCGGTGGATCCACGCGTGGTGTTCGAGCTGCCGTTCGAGGAGCGCTGGGCCGGCGCCTGGCGGCTGCTCGGCATCGACGTCGAGCGCCTCAGCCCCGAGGCCGGCCATGCCTGAGCCACCCCGCGAAATTGCGCTTCGCGATATCGGCGGAGAATCACCGCCCGACAAGAAGCGCAATTTCGCGGGGACCCCGGTGGCATGATCCGCGCCCACACCGTCCTCGCTTTCGACTTCGGACTCAAACGCATTGGCATCGCCAGCGGCGACACGCTGACCCGGCAGGCGGCTCCACGCCCCGCCGCGGCGTTCGGTCGTGCCGGTCCCGACTGGGAGCGGATCGCGCGCGAGGTCCGCGCGCTCGCGCCCGAGCTCCTGGTCGTAGGGGCCCCGTATAATGCCGCCGGCGGCGAGGGGGAGTTGAGCGCTGCGGTGCGCGCTTTCGCTGCCGAGCTCGAACGCCGCTTCTCACTGCCCGTGACTCTGGTCGATGAGCGCTTCTCCTCGCTCGAGGCGGGCGCGGCGCTGAAAGAGCGCCGCGCGAGCGGGCAGCGGCGGCGGCGCATCGGGCGCGCCGACGTCGACAGCGCCGCGGCGGCGGTGATTCTGGCGCGCTGGTTTGCGGGCGAGGGCGAGGTGCGATGACGGAACAGCTGCGAAGCGATGGGTCGCTCCGCCACCTGCTGACGCTCGAGGGGCTGTCGCGGCAGCAGCTCGAGCGGCTGCTCGAGCGCTCGCAGAGCTTCGTCCGCCCGCTCGGAGCCAGGCCTGCGATGAGCCGCACGCTCGAGGGAGCCACGGTCGCGAACCTCTTCACCGAGCCCTCCACGCGCACGCGAGTCTCCTTCGAGCTGGCGGCCAAGCGGCTCGGGGCGCAGGTGGTCAATCTCGAGGTGCAGCTGTCGTCCCGCGTCAAGGGCGAGAGCATGCTCGACACCGTGTATACGCTGCAGGCGCTGCACGTGGATGCGTTCGTGATCCGCGACGCGGAGGCCGGCGTTCCGGCGCTCGTGGCCGAGCACGTCGCCCCGCACGTGAGCGTGCTGTCGGGGGGCGAAGCGGACGTGTCACACCCCACCCAGGGGCTGCTCGATGCGCTCACGGTGTACCAGCGCAAGGAGCGTTTCGAGGGGCTCACCGTCGCCATCGTCGGCGACATCCGCCATTCACGCGTCGCGCGCTCCGCCTGGCATGCGCTCGCCACACTCGGAGTGAGCGACCTGCGCCTCATCGCGCCGCCTCCTCTCATGCCGGACGGGGGCGAGTTCCCGGGCTGTGCGCGCCACACGCAGCTCGCGACGGGCTTGAAGGGCGCGGACGTCGTCATGATGCTGCGCATCCAGAAGGAACGCATGGGGCGCGGAGACCTGCCCGACGGCGAGCGCTACTTCGCCGCCTGGGGGCTGACGCGCGAGCGGCTGGCGCTGGCGCGCCCCGACGCCATCGTGATGCATCCGCAGCCGATGAACCGCGGCATCGAGATCGCCTCCGACGTGGCCGACGGGCCGCAGTCGGCCATCCGCGACCAGGTGCGCAACGGCGTCGCCGTGCGCATGGCGGTGCTCGAGGAAGTGCTCGGCTCGCGCGGCGCACCTCGCGTGACGGGCAGCAGATGAGCTCAGGCGTCCGCGGCACGATCTTCCTCGAAAAAGCGCGCGTCATCTCCCAGCTGGCCTACGACGCGGAGCAGTTCGTGCTGCGCCTCGGGGCGCCCAAGTGCGCCGCGCACGCCGGGCCCGGCACCTTCGTGCACCTGCGGTGCGATGCGGCGCTGCCGATGCGCCGGCCGCTGTCGATCATGCGCGCGGACGCGCGCGCGGGATGGATCGAGCTGCTCTACAAGGTGATGGGACCGGGGCTGCACGCGCTCGCCTCGCGCCAGGCGGGCGACGAGCTCTCCGTGCTGGGGCCGATCGGCCAGCCGTTCATGCCGCACCCGCAGCGGCCGCGCCGGCTGTTGCTCGGCGGCGGTGTCGGGATTCCGCCCATGGTGTTTCTCGCCGAGCGACTGCTCGATGCCGGCGAGGCCGCCGTGAAGCCGCTCGTGCTCATGGGCTCGGAGGTGCCGTTCCCGTTTCGCACCCGACCCTCCACCCTCATCGTGCCGGGGATCCCCGCCGGAACCATCGCGTGCATGCCGCTGCTCGAGGAATGGGGTGTGCCGAGCCGGCTCGCGAGCCGCTCGGATTTCCCCGGCTGCTTTCCGGGAATGGTGACCGAGCTCGCCGATGCCTGGCTCGCCTCGCTCGGGCCGGCTGAGCTCGAGCAGGTCGAGATCTTCTGCTGCGGGCCGACCGCGATGCTCGAGGCGAGCGCGAAGCTCGCGCGCCGCCACTGCGTGCCCTGCCAGGTGTCGCTGGAAGAGTTCATGGCCTGCGCGGTCGGCGGCTGTGCCGGCTGCACGGTGCGGGTGCGCACCCCCTCGGGGC
>MNCZ01000084.1 GCA_001914695.1 Gammaproteobacteria bacterium 13_2_20CM_66_19
CAACGGCAAAATCTTGGGTCGAGTTACTCGAAAAGCTGTATGTGGTGTTTTTGCTGCCTCCCTACTCGAGTAGCCTTTCGCGCAGCATTCGCAAGGACCGACGGGTCTTCTTCTACGATTGCGCCGCCGCATACGACGAGACTGGGGGTGCACAGCTCGAAAACCTCGTGGCTTGCAGTCTGCTGAAATACACGCAATTCCGGAAGGACGCCGCAGGCGAGAATTGGGAGCTCTACTACCTGCGCGACAAAGAGGGCCGGGAAGTCGATTTCGTCGTCACACGAAATCGGCGAGTCCAGTGGCTGATTGAAGTGAAGACTTCCCACGGCGCCCTCGGTGGCGCGCTCCTCTACTATGCGCAGAAATTGCGGCCCAAAGATTCGCTGCAGCTCGTACTCGACCTGGAACGCGCGCAGGAGAAGTCCGGCATTAAGATCGTGCCACTCCCCAAGTGGCTTGAGGCACTGCCGTTCGAGAGTGGTTTGCGATGAATCAGGAGAAATCAGTGCGCCGGTGAGTGCGGCGTCCAACCGCTACCGGTCCACCGCGCTTCAGCTGGGAGAATTTTGGGACAGTTCGAAGATGATATTGCGTGATATCGCGTGACATCACGTGATACCAAGTGCCTGTTGCAATTGGCATCCTCGCTCGCATATGGTTGATCGGTAAGCCCCTACCCTCCGTTTCACACGGCAAGGGCCACTGGTTCGATCCCAGTCACAGGGCTCAGGGGTATCTGCCGTTGATGCTGCTGTCAGTGAGCTGGCGGCTGCGTGTACACCGACGCAACAAAATGGGAGGAAGTGACCATGCACAAGCTCACTCGTTGGATGCTGTTGGCGCTCACATTCGCGTCGGCATCGCTGGCGCAGGCACAGGGCTGCAACAACCGCTTCGTGGCCTTCGGCGACAGCCTTACCGATCCAGGCAACGCCTACGCCGCGCTAGGGGTCATCTCTACCGCTCCTTTCAGCCTGATACCGTCTGTCCCCTACGCGAGCCATACTTTCAGCAATGGGCCGACCTGGGCGCAGCGGCTCGCCAACAGCCTGGACTCACCGGGCAGCGGTGCGCCCGCGTTCACGGGTCCTGGAACATTCACCAACTATGCGGTGGGTGGCGCCCGCGCGCGTCCGGGTACCGGCTCGTACGACCTCACCGCGGAAGTGTCGCTGTTCCTGTCTAACTATGGGGGTCACGCGTGTCCTCAGCCGACCTATGTTCTATGGATCGGCGGGGACGATCTACGCGATGCGCTGACGGCGATCGCGACATCCCCGGACCCGGCGTCCGGGCAGGCGGCCGCGCAAGCGATCATCGGTACGGCGGTCACAAGCATCGCCGACAATGTCGTGGCGCTTGCGGATTCTGGCGCACGGAATTTTTTCATTCTGAACGCCCCGGACATCTCGCATGCACCCGCGGTCAGAATATTTGGTCCTCCGGCCATCACAGCCGGCGCAGCGCTCAGTGCCGCGTTCAATGACGCTCTCGGAGCGGCGATTGCTCAGTTGCGCGGTCTGCCTCAGGTTCACATTGCGCGCTATGACGACAACGTCCTGATCGCAGCCATCATTGCCAATCCGGGCGAGTTTGAACTGAGCGACGTGGTAGACACTTGCTTGCGATTCGGAGTGGTCCAAAACGCGGTCTGCGAGGAGCCGTCAGACTTCCTGTTCTGGGATGGAGTACACCCAACGGCGGCGGGGCACCGCATCGTCGCGCGCGCCGTGCGAGCCAGCGCGTTCGCAAGCCAGGAGGATTAGTGATCGGCGGGAGCGAGCCCGAGGGTGCTCCCTCCTGCAGCTCCGGGCGCGCTGAGGCGACACAGCCAGGAGGCAGGCTTCACGCTGAGCACTTCAACCCCAAGCGAGAGCAACGAAGCAACTCGATGGTGACGAAGAGGTCGAGAGGTCGCAGAGGCGGCTCGCCAGATTCTTCCTCTACGAGGAAATCATGGATGCGGTGATGCGGTGCGCTCTGGTTCTCTTCCCAAGTCGCCCATCCACGCGACCGGGAAGCGTCTAAGGCGGACTGATCGGATCTTCCGGGGAAACACGCCGAGCGGCTCCGGCGCGCCGCGCCCTGCGCTGCTCGCAGTGCGCGGAGAAAAGGCCACGGAGGTCGCAGCGGTGGCGAAGCCTGGGCCGTGCGGTATCCCAAAAGAAACCGCACTAGCGGCGGGAGGCCGCGCTACCGAGCTGTCGCAATCTCCGCCGGCAAGGCGTCAGGGAGTGCCTTCGGGAACGAACATACGACGCTGCGTAATTGCCGCCCGCCACAAAGGGCGTGCTTGCCGACACCGTCGACCCTGCTCAGCGATTTCGGAAACTTTCCTGAACCGGGCCACCTCGCGAGCTGACTTGACACTCACAGCACCTCGGCCATAGCATTTTTGCCTAGCATTTATTCCTCGCCCGTGCCCTGGTTGTGCGGGTTCTGTTCCTCAGCGTGCTGGTGCTGGCGTTTGTTGATCATGCGCGGATCGGCCCGTGCGGCCATTCACGCTCGCCCCGAACAACTTCGGTAACCACTGCCAAAATCAGTCGAGGGTTTCAATGAAATCGAAAAAACCAGCCTTTGCTCCTTCGGTTTTACTTGGGCTTGCCGCGAGTCTCATGGTCTTTCCGCTACTTGCTGGCCCGCCAACGACCCCTGCAAACATCGACGTCAGCCAACTCTCCAACAACGAGTCCGAGGAGACAATTGCCGTCAATCCAACCAACCCGAACAATATCGTGATCGTTACCAACGTCGTCGTCCCGGCAGCGGGTATGTTTGCGGCCGTTAGCCTCGACGGCGGCTCCAGCTGGGCCACGAGAATCATCGGAAACAACGACAACCTGGGAGCCGCATGTTGCGATCCGAGCTTGTCCTTCGACGAATTCGGCAACCTTTTCCTCACTTACCTTTTCAACGTGGGCAACACTGTGCCGGTCGCGCTCAGCACCGACGGCGGGTTAAGTTTCAACAGCATTGCCAATATCGCAAAACCCGCGGGTTCCGGGACGCAAACCAGCAGCGAGCGCCGCGGTTTGTTCCGCTTCGTGGATCAGCCCACGATCGCGGCGGGGAAGGGTGAGGTTTGGGTCGTGTTTAACGGAGGCGGTCCCATTGTAGCCGCTGGTGCGCCGGTGAGCGGGTTGGGCGAGGTGGGCAGTTTCATTGCGCCCGAAGTCGTCGCCGGCACGAACAATTGCACCTACGGCGACATAGCCATCGGCCCCAATGGTCAGGTGATGCAGGTCTGCACGCTGACAGAAAGCGGCCAGGGTGGCGGCAGGATCTATGTGAATGTCGATCCCGACGGTCTCGGTCCAGCTGGGTTCAACGATCACAGCATCTTTGTCGTCGACACTCACGTTGGAGGTTTCGACTTCATACCGGCCCAGCCGGACCGCTCAGTTGACGCCGAGCCGGGCCTGGCATGGGACCGCACCGGTGGCCCGCACAATGGCCGGGTGTACCTCGTGTACACGCTGGAGCAGAAGAACGAAAGCGACAACACCGACATTTACGTCCGCTATTCGGACGATGACGGCGCGACTTGGAGCGCGGGCGCACGGGTGAACGACGACAACACCAAGAATAGTCAATTCCTGCCGAAGATTTCTCTCGACCCCACAACCGGGAATCTCGCGGTCATCTGGTATGACGCCCGCAACGATCTTGGCACCGGGGGGGCGGCTGACACCGACGGCATCCCCAATACCGATGCGCAGCTCTGGGGCGCGTTTAGTACCGACGGAGGGCAGACGTTTACCAAGAACATTCAGATCAGCGCCGGAACGTCGAACTCCCATGACGCGCAGAATGGCATTGACTACGGCGACTACTCGGGCCTGTCGTTCTATGGCGGAATCGCACATCCGGCGTGGTCCGACAATTCAAATAGCACCGGGAACAATCCTGACGGCACTCTCCACCAGCTCGATATCTACAGCGCGAGCGTGCCGGTGCGCGGGCGATAAGCCTTTGTCTGTGCATTAGGACGAGGGGACTGTTGGCAATCGGCGCGCGCGGTAACCGCGACGCCGCACCGCTCGAGATACGGCAAGAGACGAGCGACGAAGCGCGGCAGGGGCCGGCGTACGGCCCACCAGTCACTAAGCAGCTTTCGTCTTCCGGGGAGCCGGCTTGCGCCTCGTGTCACCGGCTCGGCCCGTGGCCTGGACGCTATGCGCGTTCAGAATCGCGGCGATTAATCCCGGGAAGCGCCGCTCGATCTCCTTGCAGCGGGTGACGTTGCGCATCTCCACCCCGTGCCGTTCGCTCCGGACCAATCCCGCTTCCCTGAGCGCCCTGAAATGTTGTGAAAGCGTGGATTTAGGGATGCTGCGATCGCTGACCTGGAGGAAGTTCGAGCAGATGGTGGCCCCTGCCGAGGCCGCCAGCTCTGCATAGATCGCGACGCGCACCGGGTCCGACAAGGCATGCAGGATGCCCTCCACGGTGATGTCCTCGATCGACGGATGAACCAAGGGTCTCATGCCTTGAATCATAGCCGGCCTTGACAATTAGTTCCATAGTTCGTATGTTACGAAGTACTGAATTACTGTACTCCTCTCCACCAATCACCGTCAGGAACCGTCATGAGCAAGCTCAAAGGCAAGGTCGCCCTGGTTACAGGCGCATCCAAGGGCATCGGCGCAGCCATTGCGAAGTCGCTGGCCGCCGAAGGTGCGTCAGTAGTTGTGAATTACGCGTCCAGCAAGGCGGGCGCGGATGCAACCGTCGCGGATATCGTCGCGGCCGGGGGCACGGCTGTCGCCGTTCGTGGCGATGTCTCCAAGGCGCGCGACGCTCAGGCCATCGTCGACGCCACGGTCGAGCAATTCGGTCGACTGGATGTCCTCGTCAATAACTCGGGTGTCTACGGCTTCGCGCCGATCGAAAACATTACCGAAGAGGACTTCCACAAGCACTTCAACATCAACGTGCTCGGCCTGCTGCTGACTACCCAGGCGGCGGTCAAGCACCTCGGCGAAGGCTCCAGCATCATCAACATCGGGTCCGTCGTCACTCGAATCACGCCTCCCGGAAGCGCGGTATACACCGGCACCAAGGGAGCGGTGGATGCGATCACCGGGGTGCTGTCACGTGAGCTCGGCGCGCGCAAGATTCGCGTCAACGCGCTAAACCCGGGCATGGTCGAAACCGAAGGCACTCACGCGGCCGGTTTCATCGGCTCCGATTTTGAAGCCGGCACCGTCGCACAAACCCCGCTGGGTCGCATCGGTCAGCCGGACGACATCGCGTCGATCGCGGTGTTCCTGGCCTCGGATGACTCCCATTGGTTGACCGGAGAGCAACTGCTTGCCGGCGGCGGCGTGCGCTGAGCGGCGCAGCACACCCGAACGGGCGAAGATGACATCGCGTGATGTCGCGTGATGTCGTGTGATGTCAGGAGGCGGCGCGTCAGGAACGCGCCGACGCGTCGTGACGTGCGCGCAACTCCGCGATCACCCGCTCGAGCCTGAGGCCGCGGGCCGCGAGCAAAACCAGAACGTGATAGAGGAGATCCGACACCTCCTCGATTACCTCGGCGTCGCTTCCCCCTGCCGCCGCGAGCGCCACCTCGAGCCCCTCCTCGCCCACCTTCTGTGCGACACGCTTGCAACCGCTCGCGAGAAGCGCGGCTGTGTAGCTGCCGGCGGGACGTGCCGCACCGCGCTCCGCGATGACCTCTTCGAGCGTGGCCAGGAAGTCGATCCGGCCGGGAGCGGCCCGGGGCACTGCGCCGAAGCAGCTGGCGGCGCCCCGGTGACAGACCGGCCCGCGGGGTCGCGCGGTCACGAGCAGCGTATCACCATCGCAATCGGGCGCTACGCCCTCGAGGTCGAGCGAGTGACCCGATGTCTCGCCCTTCTCCCAGAGCTGCTGCCGGCCGCGGCTGAAGAAGACCACCCGACGCCGCGCGAGCGTCGCTTGCAGGGCCTCGCGGTTCATGTAGCCGAGCATCAGGACGGCGCCGGTGTCCGCGTGTTGCACGATCGCGGGCAGGAGTCCTCCGCCTTTGGCGAAATCGAGCCCGTCGAGATCCGTAGCCTTGGCTGCCCGAATCACTGTCTGTCCCCTCAGGTCACCCGAACGGCGACACCGGCGGCCTTCAGCCGCCGTTTGAGATCCGCGATGCGGATCAGACCCGAGTGAAAGACGCTCGCGGCGAGCGCCGCGTCGACGCCCGATTCGAAGACTGCACGGAAGTGCTCGACGGATCCGGCGCCGCCGGAAGCGACCAGGGGCACGGCGGTGACGGAACGCACCTGCGCGAGGTGCACGAGATCGTAACCCTCCCGAACGCCGTCGGCCGCCATGCAGTTCAGCACGATTTCCCCCGCGCCGCGCGCCTGCGCTTCGCGCACCCAGTCGAGAGTCGAGCGGCCGCTCGCGCGCATGCGGCGCGCATCGCCGGTGTACTGGTACACCATGAAGGCGCGCACGCCGGCGGCTTGGGGGGGCGCTCCGGGGGCGCGCTGGCTGTCGACGCCGACGACCACGCACTGCGAGCCGAAGCGCCTGGCGAGCTCGTCGATGAGGTCGGGGTTCTCGAGCGCCGGGGAGTTGATCGAGATCTTGTCGGCGCCCGCTTCGAGAATCGCCTCCGCGTCGGCCACCGAGCGGATGCCGCCGGCGACGCAGAACGGGATATCGAGGAGCGCCGTCACGCGGTGGATCCAGGCACGATCCACCGAGCGCCGACCGGGGCTGGCGGCGATGTCGTAGAAGACGAGCTCGTCCGCGCCCTCGTCACGGTAGCGCGTGGCGAGCTCCAGGATGGCGCCGACGACCTGATGGTCGGCGAAGCGCACACCCTTCACCACCGCGCCGTCTCTCACGTCGAGGCAGGGGATGATGCGTCGGGCCAGAATGCTCGCAGCTCCTCTGATTTGATCCGCTCCTCCAGGAGCGCCTTGCCGCACACCGCGGCGGCGACTCCCGTTCGCTCGAGGTCCGCCAGATCGGCCGCGCCGCTCACTCCGCCCGAGGCCTGCCACAGCAGGTGCGGAAAGCGCTCGCGAGCGGCGCGGTAGAGCTCGAAGTTCGGACCGAGGAAGGTTCCATCGCGCGCAATGTCGGTGCACAACACGTGCCGCAGACCCGTCGACGCGTAACGCTCGACGGCGTCCCAGAGGCAGATGTCGGCGTCCGCGGTCCAGCCGCGCGTGCGCACCCGCGGGTCGGCGGCGGAGTCCATGCGCACGTCGAAAGCGAGCACGATGCGCTCGGGGCCAAAGCGCTCGAGCCAGGCCGCGACGTCGCCCGCGCGCTCGAGCGCTGCGCTGCCGACGACCACGCGGCCGACGCCGGCATCGAGGAGATCCCCGACCTCGGCGGCGGTGCGCACGCCGCCTCCCACCTGGAGACGAAGCGCCGCGGCTCCCGCCCCGGATGAGCCAGCGGTGGTGGCGGCGGAGAGCTCCGCGATCAGCTCGCGATTGCCGCCGATCCCGTCGCGCGCGCCGTCGAGATCCACGACGTGCAGCCACCGGGCCCCCAGCTCCCGATAGCGCGCGAGGAGCTCGCGCGGATCGGCGCGATAGCGGACCTCGGCACCGAAGTCCCCCTGATAGAGCCGTACGCAGCGGCCGGCATGCAGATCGATGGCGGGAATCAGCAGCATCGCCTCAACCGCTTACTGCCCGAGGAAGTTCCGCAGGACCCGCACACCGGTGGCGGCCGAGCGCTCGGGATGGAACTGCGTGCCCCAGAAATTTCCGCGTCGCACGGCCGCGCAGAGCGCAAGGCCATACTCCGCGGTCGCGAGCGTGTGCTCGGTGACTGCCGCGGCGTAGCTGTGCACGAAATAGGCGTGCGCGCCGTCCTCGATGCCTTCGAGCAGCGGATCGGCCTTGAGCCGTCGCAGCTGGTTCCATCCCATGTGCGGCACGGGACGACCCGGCAGGCTCTGCAGGCGCAGCACCGCGGACGGCAGAATCCCGAGACACGGGGTGGAGCCCTCCTCGGAGCGGGCAAAAAGGAGCTGCATCCCCAGGCACACTCCGAGAACCGGCTGAGTGAGCGTGCGCAGCACGTTCGTGAGGCCGGCGGTTCGCAGTCGCTCCATCGCGTGCGGCGCTGCACCCACGCCGGGCAGGACCACGCGGTCGGCGCTGGCGATCACGGAGCCGTCGGCGGAGAGCCGGGTGCGGGCGCCCAAACGCTCGATGGCACCACGGAGCGAGGCGATGTTCGCGCCGCCCGAGTCGACGATGACGACGTCGTTCCGCGAGTGGCTCCTCAAAGGACCCCCTTGGTGCTGGGGAGCCCGGTGCCGTCGCGCCTGATGGCCTGGCGCAGCGCTCGCCCCACGCCCTTGAAGCAAGCCTCGACCATGTGGTGCGTGTTCTCGCCCGCGACCGTGACGTGGAGCGCGGCTCGCAGGCCATCGCTCAGGGAGCGAAAGAAGTGCGGCACCAGCTCGGTCGGAAGAGCCCCTACCCGATCGCGCGCGAAGGTGCCTTCAAACACCGCGAAAGGACGCCCCGACAGATCGATCGCGATCTGCGCCAGCGACTCGTCCATCGGCAGGAGAAAGCCATAGCGCGCGATGCCCGTCTTGTCCCCGAGCGCGCGACGAAGCGCCTCGCCGAGGGCCAGCGCCGAGTCCTCGACGGTGTGGTGCTCGTCGACCTCGAGATCGCCCTTGGCAGTCAGCTCGAGCGCGAACCCGCCGTGCCGGGCGAGAGCTTTGAGCATGTGATCGAAAAAGCCGATCCCGGTCGCGACCTTGACGGGCTCGGCGCTGTCCAGACCCACACGCACTTCGATGTGAGTCTCGTCGGTGTGCCGCAGGACTTCGGCTCGGCGGGCCGTGAGCTGCCGCACGACGGCCGGCCAGGTCTCCTCGGCGCCTCCCTCGCGGCGGATAGCGAAGCCGCGCAGCTTAAGCCGGGCGGCCAGCTCGAGGTCGGTGGCACGATCGCCGATGACGGCGCTCGAGTCCCGATCGATCGGCTTCTGTCGGAGGAATGCCTCCACGAGTCCGGTCTTCGGCTTGCGACACCCACAGCCCTCACCCTCGAGGTGAGGACAGATGAGCACCTCATCGAACTCGACGCCCTGCGAGCGGAAGGCGTCGAGGATGAAGCCCTGCGGCGCGTCGAAGGCTTCGCGCGGAAAGCCCGCAGCGCCGAGACCGTCCTGATTGGAGATCATGACGAGGCGGTAGCCCCGAGCGCGCAGCGCGCCGAGCGCGCCGAAGACCCCGGGCATGAAGCGCACCTTGGCGAGGCTGTCGACCTGCTCGTCCACCGGCTCCTCGATGAGCGTGCCGTCCCGGTCGATGAATAGTGTCGGAACGCTCATTGCCAGGCCTCGAGCAGCCGCTCGTTCTGCTCGGGTGTTCCGACCGTGACGCGCAGCGCATCGGCGAGCCCCGGCAAACCCCGCACGTCGCGCACCAGCAGTCCCGCCTCCCGCGCCCGACCCAGCGCGAGCGCGGGATCCCTGCGGCGCACGAGAAAGAAGTTCGCCTCGCTCGGCAGTACCCGGATCGTCTGAGGCGAGCGCGCGATGGCCTCACGCAGTCGCTCGCGCTCGGCGAGGATCTCCCCGACGCGGCGGCGCATCTGCGCGAGGTGCGGCGACCCAAGGACCCGGAGGACGAGCTCCACGGTCTGCTGGGTGATCGCGTAGGGCGCGATCACCTTGCGCAGAAGCGCGATGATGTCGGGTTCTGCAATCAGCGTGCCGAGGCGCGCCCCGGCGAGGCCGTGCGCCTTCGACAGGGTACGCAGGATCGCGAGATTCGGCATCCGAGGCACGAGGGCTTCGGCGGCTGCTCCGGCGGCGAATTCGATGTATGCCTGGTCCACCACCACGAGCGCGGATCCTCCGAGCGCGTCCGCGAGCTCGAGGATCGCCGTGGCGTCGAGGAGATTCCCCGTGGGGTTGTTCGGCGAGCAGAGAAACACCAGCTTGACGTCGCTCCCGCAGGCGCGAAGCACTGCGTGCGCATCGAGTGCAAACCCTCGTTCGGAGAGGAGCGGCACGCCGACGACCCTCGCGCCCTGGATACGGGCCGCCGCCGCGTACATCCCGAAGGTCGGCGGGCAGACGACGACAGCGTCCTCACCCGCGCGGCAAAAGGCGCGCGTGAGGAGATCGATGGCTTCGTCACTGCCGCGCGTGGCGAGGAGTGTCTCCGTCGGACTACGGTAGAGCGCAGCGAGGCGCTCGATGAGAGCGCGCGGTTGCGGCTCGGGATAGCGGTTGAGTCCGTCCTGCGAGTCATCGCCGGGTGTGCGCCAGGGCAGCTCGTTCGCGTGCAGGCGCGCGAGCCCCGGCTCCCACGCGGCGTGCCGGTAGGGCTCGAGCGCCACGATGTCCGGCCGCGCCCGCGATGTGACCCAGCTCATGATGTGACCCAGCTCATGAGGTCACCTCGGTGAGCGTCGCCGACGGCTCTCCGACCGCCCCGGCGGCGAGGGACTCGAGGCGCCGCGTGACCGCAAGCGCGTGGCCATCGAGGCCCTCGAGGCCGGCGAGCGTGGCGGCCGTCGGCCCGAGTGAGCGAAGCCCCGCGCGCGTCAGCTCCTGCACCGTGATGACCTTCAGAAAGTCGCGCACGGAGAGCCCGCTCGAGGAGCGGGCATAGCCGTTGGTCGGCAGCACGTGGTTGGCGCCCGTGCAGTAGTCGCCGAGCGGCTCGGGCGACCACGCACCGAGGAACACTGCGCCGGCGTTACGGATCCGGGCGAGCCAGCGCCGCGGCTCGCGGACCTGAAGGAGGAGGTGCTCGGGCGCGTAGGCATTGGCGACCGCGACGGCGGTCTCCGGGTCGGGCACGAGAATGCAGCGGCACGAGATGAGCGATTGGGCGAGCACC
The DNA here is from genome assembly GCA_001914695.1 of Gammaproteobacteria bacterium 13_2_20CM_66_19. Lineage (GTDB taxonomy): Bacteria > Pseudomonadota > Gammaproteobacteria > Steroidobacterales > Steroidobacteraceae > 13-2-20CM-66-19. Next base: position 10,832 of record MNCZ01000084.1, read on the forward strand.
GCGCGGCGCTCGAGCTGCGGGAGGAAAGTCGTGATCGCGGCCTGCACCCGCACCGCGAGCGCGGCGCTCGGCGTGATGAGGATCGCCTGCGCGAGCGGATCGTGCTCGGCCTGCGCGAGGAGGTCCGCGGCCACGAAATCCGCGCGCGCCGACTCGTCTGCGATGACCATGACCTCGGAGGGACCCGCGGGCAGATCGCACGCTGCGCCCCCGGGGTCCTGCGCGACCAGCTGTTTCGCGGTCGTCACCCAGACATTCCCGGGACCGAAGATCTTCTCCACCTTGGGGAGGCTCTCGGTCCCGTAAGCGAGCGCGGCGATGGCTTGGGCGCCCCCCACCTTGAACACGGTATCGATGCCGGAGAGCTCCGCCGCGACGAGCACGGCCGGATGTGCAGTGCCCGCGGTCGAAGGCGGCGTGCACAGGACACGCCTCGGGCAACCGGCAATCTCGGAGGGCACCGCGAGCATGATGACGGTCGAGGGGAGCGGCGCACTGCCCGCGGGCACGTAGAGCCCCACCGCATCGATCGGGCGGAAGAGCTGCTCACAGCGCACTCCGGGCTCGGTCTCGACGGCTACCGCGGTCGGCCGTTGCGCCAGATGAAATGCGCGTACGTTGCCGACGGCGCGCGCGAGCGCCGAGATCTCCTCATCGGTGAGCGCGCCGCGCGCCGCGGCGAATTCGGCCTCCGACACGGCGAGCGACTCGAGCTCCACCCCATCGAAGCGCCGGGTCAGCGTGCGCAGCGCCGCATCCCCGTCGCGTCGCACGGCATCGAGGACCTCCCGCACCACGGCGACCGTGGCAGGGGCGAAGCTGGACTGCGGACGCTCGAGCGCGGCCCGCCGCTCGGCGGCATCGAGCTTCTGCCAGTCGAGGATGCGTATCATGCGAGCATCTTCTCGACCGGCAACACGAGGAGCGCACTGGCCCCCGCCTGTTTCAGCCGCTCGAGCGTCTCCCAGAAGACGTTCTCGCGGCACACCGCATGCACCGCCACACGGTCGGGCGAGCCCTCGAGCGGGATGATGGTGGGGGACTCCGACCCCGGCAGGAGCCGCGCGATCTCGGGCAGCGCACTGCGCGGCGCGTGCAGCATGATGTATTTGCTCTCCCGCACCTGCTGCACTCCGTCGATGCGCATCAGCAGCCGCTGCACCCAGTCCTCTTTCTCGGGCGGCAGGATGAGGGGCGTACGGACGAGCACGGCATGGCACTCGAGGACCGTTTCCACCTCGCGCAGGTGATTCGCTTCCAGCGTCGCGCCGCTCGCGACCAGATCGCAGATCAGATCGGCGCGCTTGAGCCTCGGGGCGATCTCGACGGCGCCGGCGAGCGTGACGATATGCGCCGTGACCTCGCGCTCGCGCAGGAAGCGCTCGAGCAGGAACGGATACGTGGTCGCGATGCGCTTGCCCCGAAGCGAGTCGACACCCTGCCAGGACGCCTCGGTCGGAATTGCGAGCGACAGCCGGCAGCGGCCGAAATCGAGCCGACGCACCGGCATGAACCGGGCAGCGCCCCCGCGCGCGGCGAACTCGAGGCGCTTCTCCTCGAGCACGTTGAGGCCGAGGAGACCCAGGTCGCAGACATCCTCCTGCACCAGGTCGGGGATGTCGTCATCGCGCACGAAGAGTACATCGAGCGGCATGTTCTCCCCGTACCCGACGAGCTGATCCTTGCCGCGAGAGAGCTTGAGACCGCAGCGCACGAGCAGATCGAGCGAGGGGTCGGTGAGGCGCCCCGCCTTCTGCACGGCGAGCTTGAGACGCGCGGCATCCATGCGCGCTTATCCGTGAGCCGTGGCGTGCGCCGCGCGCCGTGCAGCTTCGAGACGGCGGGCAGCCGTGGCGTAGCCCCCGTTGCCGCCGGTGAGAAAGCGCGCCACCCGGCCGATGGTCGTGACGCTCACCCCGGTGAGGCGGTGGATCTCCCGGTACGGCACGGCGCGCTTCAGGGGGTCTACCACCGTCCAGCGATCCGCCATGGCCTGAATCTCGGCCGGCGTGCACAGGTCTCGCAGGAACGCCCGTACCTCCTCCGGGGTCTGGAGCGAGGCGAGTGCGACGCAGAGGTTGCGCTCGGCGAGCACCTCCTGGCGCGGGGTCACGGTGCGATGAGTTTTCATTGAGCCTGATCTAATGTACTAGCATATTAATACATTAATACTCTCTCTCCCGCAAGCCAGGTGGCGCAGCCCCTGCCGCCCCGAGGTGCCTAAGGTCCGCCCGAGGCCTGCCGCCGAGAGCGCCCGCGCTTGGCGTTACGCGCGGCGGGGTGCCGGCGCTCGTGGCGACGCTTCAGTTTTGCGCCGGCATGCCGTCCGCCGCCGGGAAGGAGTACCCTTCGACTCCAAACGCCCAAGGGAGCGTCCACCTGCCTTCGAGCTGCCTGACATGAGCACACCAAGGAACAGGCCGCCCCTCCTCGCCTGTCTCGCAGCGCTCGCCTGTGCTTTCCTCGCCCTCCCGGCCGCGGCCCGCGCACGCTGGTCGGAGCAGGCCGCGCGGGACTGGTATGGGCGGCAGCCCTGGCTGGTCGGCGCGAACTACATCCCCGCCAACGCGATCAACGAGCTCGAGATGTGGCAGGCCGATACCTTCGATCCCGAGCGCATCGACCGCGAGCTCGGCTGGGCGGAGTCGATCGGGATGAACACGATGCGGGTTTTCCTACACGATCTTCTCTGGCAGCAGGACGCCGCAGGGTTCAGGCGGCGCATCGACGCCTTCCTCACTATCGCGGCGAGGCATCACATCAGGCCGATGTTCGTACTGTTTGATTCGGTCTGGGATCCGAGCCCGCACCTCGGGAAGCAGCATGACCCGGTTCCGGGCGTTCACAACTCGGGCTGGGTGCAGAGCCCCGGCGGCGCCGAGCTCGCGAACCCGGCGAAGTACCCGAAGCTCGAGGCCTACGCGAAGGGCGTCGTCGGCGCCTTCGCGAAGGACAAGCGCATCCTCGCCTGGGACCTCTGGAACGAGCCGAGCGTCGAGCCCCTCGAGGACAGTCACTGGCCCGCGCAGGAGGCCCCGCACAAGGATGAGCTCGTGCGCAAGCTCCTGCCGCAGGCTTTCGGATGGGCCCGGGCCGCCAACCCGAGCCAACCCCTCACCAGCGGCATGTACGCGAGCGGCGGCTGGTCGACCTGGGACAAATGGCCGCGCACCGCGCAGATCCAGATCGAGGAATCGGACGTCCTGTCCTTCCACAGCTACGGCGCACCGCAGGAGCTCACGCGGAGAATCGAGTCGCTCCTTCCCTACCATCGCCCCATTCTCTGTACCGAGTACATGGCGCGCAGCGCCGGCAGCACCTTCGAGGGGAGCCTCCCGATCCTCGAGAAGTACCACGTCGGTGCGATCAACTGGGGCCTGGTCGCCGGCAAGACGCAGACGATCTACCCTTGGGATTCCTGGGATAAGCCCTACACCGGCGAGCACCGGCTCGCGGTCTGGTTTCACGACGTGTTCCAGGCCGACGGCCGGCCTTACCGGCAGGAGGAGGTCGACCTCATTCGGCATCTGAGCGGGCGCGGCCGTGATCGTTCATCTGATTGACGGCACGTACGAGCTGTTCCGCCATTTCTACGGTCTGCGCCGCTTCGGCAAAGACGAGGATCGGCCCTTCGGCGCCGTCGTCGGAGTCCTCAATACCGCACTACAGATGATCGAGGACGGCGCGACGCACCTTGCGGTGGCGACCGACCACGTCATCGAGTCCTTCCGCAATGCGCTGTGGTCCGGCTACAAGACCGGCGGCGGCATCGAGCGTGCACTCTTCGCTCAGTTTCGCCCACTGGAGGAAGCGCTCGCCGCCATGGGCGTCGTGGTCTGGCCGATGATCGAGCTCGAGGCCGACGATGCCCTCGCCTCCGCCGCACGGATCGCCGCGGCGGATGCGCGCCCACAAAAGGTGTGCATCTGGACGCCGGACAAGGATCTCGCGCAATGTGTGCGCGGCGACCGCGTGGTGCAGGTCGATCGCAAGACCGGGAAGATCCGCGACGCCAAGGGCGTGCGCGAGAAATTCGGCGTGGACCCGATCTTCATTCCGGACCTGCTCGCGCTGGTCGGCGACGCGGCCGACGGCTACCCCGGGCTCCCCGGAATCGGGCGCATCACCGCGGCGCGGCTGATCGCCCGCTACGGCGCCATCGAGGATTTTCCTGCGACGGTGCTCGGGGAGCGCCGCGAGCTCGCGCTGCTCTTCAAGACACTCGCCACCTTACGGACCGATGCCGAGCTCTTCGAGGATGTCGACGAGCTGCGGTGGCGCGGTCCCACCGCAGCATTTCCCGCCTGCGCGGCGCGCCTCGGGGACGAGCGCCTGCTCGGCCGCAGCCGCAAGGCGCCGGTTAGTCGCGCGCCGCCGCGGCTCGTCCCGTAAGATTGCCGCTCATGCAGGACCCCACGCTGACCACCCTCGCCGAGCAGTCGGGCTTCGCGAGGACCGGCCGCACGGACGAGGTAACGCGGCTGTGCGCGGCGTTCACTCAAGCCTGGCCGAAGGTGGTGCACACCCTCGAGTTCGGTCGCTCGGCGGAAGGGCGACCGATGCGCGCGCTCATCGCCTGCCGCGCCGATCCGCGCCAGGTGCCGCTTCTCATGCTCCAGGGCGGCATCCATCCGGGCGAGAGCGACGGCAAGGACGCGGGCTTCATCGCGCTGCGCGAGCTGCTCGGCGAGACCGCCTCTCCCGGCGTGCTCGAGCGGATCGCGATTCTCTTCGTGCCGGCCTTCAACGTCGACGGACACGAGCGCTTCGGCCGCTGGAACCGCCCGAACCAGAACGGCCCGGAGGAGATGGGCTGGCGCACCACCGCGCAGAATCTGAATCTCAACCGCGACTACACCAAGGCGGACGCTCCCGAGATGCGCTCGCTCCTCGGCCTGCTGCGCACCTGGGACCCGCTGGTGTGTGCGGACCTGCACGTCACCGACGGCGCGGACTTCCAGCCGGACATCTCGCTGCAGGTCGAGCCTGTCAATCAGGGCGACGCGCAGCTGTGCGCGGCAGGGCGGGAGCTGCGCGATGCGCTCATCGCGAAGGTCGCGCGCTCCGGCTCGATGCCCCTGCCCTTCTACCCGGATCTGGCGACGCCCGACGACCCGAGCTCGGGCTTTCAGCTCACCGTCTATTCGCCGCGCTTCTCGACCGGCTATTTCCCCCAGCGCAACCGCTTCACGGTGCTCGTCGAGACGCACTCGTGGAAGGACTACGCGACCCGCGTGCGGGTGACGCGCAACACCATCGTGGCTCTCGCCGAGCTTCTCGCCGCGCACGGCGAAGCCTGGCGCGAGCAGGCGCTCAGGGCGGACCGCGCCGCCGCGCGTCTCGCGGGCGCGGAGGTGGTGCTCGACTACGACTCGCACTGGCGCGAGCCCGCGGCCAACAGAACCGCCGCGGGGCAAGCAGGCGGCACGGAGCTCATCGAGTTCAAGGGCTACGCCTACACGCGCGCCCCCTCGGCAATCTCCGGCGAGCCGGTGACGGTCTACGACCCGAAGACCCCGCAGGTGTGGCGCGTGCCGCTGCGCGACCGCGTGACGCCGTCCCTCAGCGTTCGGGCGCCGCTCGGCGGTTATGTCGTGCCCTGCGCGTGGGCGCAGGACATCGGGGCGCGGCTGGCGCTGCATGGGATCGCCTGCGAGCCGGTGCCCGAGCGGAGCGAGGCCGTGCGCGTCGAGGCCTTCCACGCGAGCGGCGTCGAGTTTACCGCGGCGCCCTTCGAGGGCCGCATGCGCGTGAAGCTCGCGGGCGGCTGGGCACGCGAGACCCACGACATCGCCGCCGGCGCGCTGTTTGTGCCGATCGCGCAGCCGGCGGCCCGCCTCGTGATGCACCTGCTCGAGCCCCAGGCGCCGGATTCCTTCGCCGCCTGGGGATTCTTCAACGCCTGCTTCGAGCAGAAAGAGTACCTCGAGCCGTACGTCGCCGAGCAGATCGCCCGCGACATGCTCGCGAAGCAGCCGCAGCTCGGGGAAGAGTTCTCGCGGAGGCTCAAGGAAGACCCGGCGTTCGCCGCGAGCCCCGCCGCGCGCCGGGAATTCTTCCTGCGCCGCCACTCATCGTGGGACTCGCGTCTGAACCTCTACCCGGCGCTTCGAGTCGATGAGCTGCTCGCCTCGGTGGCGCAATCGCGGACCGCACGATCTTGAGCCCGCGCCCGCTCCTCATGCTGCTCCTCGCCGCAGGGGCCCTCGGAGGCGCCGGTGCGGCGTGGTGCCAGAGCCCCGGGCCGGCCGCGCCGCCCGAGACCACCGGGCGCGGCCTCGGCTCCGACATCAAGCTCTACTTCACGGCGCCGCTCCGTTGGGAGCGCGGGGACTGGGCCTGGTTTGGTGGCGCGCTCATCGCGATCGGCGCGTCTCATCACTACGACAGCGAGGTGCGCACCCATTTCATCAAGAGCCTGGGCACTTCCCAGACGACCCGCTCCAAGGACCTCCAGGATGCCCTTCCGACCGCCGCGGTGGTCGCGGCGACCTGGGCGTATGCCAACCTCATCTCCGACAGCGCCGGACGGCGGGAAGCCTGGGCCATGATCGAGTCGGCCGCCTTGAGCACGGTTCCAGTCTACGCACTCAAGTACGCCGTCGGCCGCGAGCGACCCGATCAGACGAGCGACCCCAATGCGTGGCGCAAGGGCGGCGGGGATTCCTTTCCTTCGTGGCATGCGACCGCGGCCTTCGCGGTCGGCACGGTGCTCGCCGAATCGGGCAACGACGATTACCGCTGGGTGCGACGCCTCCTCGGTTACGGCTTGGGCGGCGTCACCAGTTTCGAGCGCCTCAAGCACAACGCGCACTGGCTCTCCGACACCGTCGCCGGGGCCGCGCTCGGCGCCGCGAGCGCGCATTTCGTCATGAAGCGAGCGAATGCGCTCGATGAGCAAGCCCAGCTCCGGCTCGTGCCGATCGAACGGGGCGCGATGCTGAGCTACACGCTGACTCTGCGATAAGGCGAGATCACGCAGCCCGTGCGCGCAGGCCTGAGAGACACAGTGGTGCCGGTGCTGCTTGCGGCAGCGACGCCGGGGTTCGCGACCGCGCACGCCGCCGATTCCCAGCCGACGCCTCCGCCCCCGGACCGGCCGGGCTTCGAAGTGGCGGCGTTCGGGGGGTTCTCGCTCGGTGGGAGCTTCACGCTCAACAACACCGGCCCGCGTGTGGATGCAGGCGATCACGGGTCACTCGCCCTCGCGCTGGATGCGCAAGCGGACGATCTGAGCCAGTACGAGCTGTTCTACAGCCGCGAGTCCACGACGCTGCGCGGAGACTCCACGTTCGCGCCGCTGGGTGTCACCGTGGAATACCTCCACGTCGGCGGAACCCTCGTGCTCGATGACTCGTCTCGCGTCAAGCCATATCTTGTGGGTGGTCTCGGGATCACCCGGTTCAGCCCGCCCGCGCCGGGGCTCGAAGACACGCGCTTCTCGGCTTCACTGGGACTCGGGCTTC
>MNCZ01000082.1 GCA_001914695.1 Gammaproteobacteria bacterium 13_2_20CM_66_19
GACCAGCCTCGCGCCGGGCTCACGCGTGGTGACCGATTATTTCGCGAAGGCCGGCGTGCTCGATGATCTCGCCGCTGTTGGTTTCAGTCTCGTGGGCTACGGATGCACCACTTGCATCGGCAATTCAGGTCCGCTCAAACCCGAGATTTCCGCAGCGGTGAAAGCTGGCGATCTAACAGCGTGTGCAGTGTTGTCCGGCAACCGCAACTTCGAGGGCCGCGTGCACCCGGAGGTGCGCATGAACTTCCTGGCCTCCCCGCCGCTGGTGGTGGCGTACGCGCTCGCGGGCACGCTCGACATCGATCTCACCACCGAGCCGCTCGGCACCGGCAGCGACGGGAAGCCCGTGTACCTCAAGGACCTCTGGCCGAGCGATGCGGAGGTGCAGGAGCTGATGGTGCGCTCCATCGACTCCCAGATGTTCCGCTCGAGCTATGCGAACGTCTTCAAGGGCGATGAGAACTGGACCGGCATTCAGGTGTCGGCGGGTCAGCGCTACGCGTGGGACGCAGGCTCCACGTACGTGAAGAACCCCCCGTACTTCGACGCCATGAGCATGACACCGCCGGCGCTCGAGGACGTGCGCGGCGCGCGCGTGCTCGCGCTGCTCGGCGACTCGGTCACCACCGATCATATCTCCCCCGCCGGCAACATCGCCCGCAACAGCCCGGCGGCGCGTTATCTCGTCGAGCACGGCGTGGACCCAAAGGACTTCAACTCCTACGGCGCGCGCCGCGGCAATCACGAGGTCATGATGCGCGGCACCTTCGCCAACATCCGGCTGCGTAACCTCCTCGTGCCCGGAGTCGAGGGCGGAGTGAGCGTGCACCTGCCCGACGGCGAGCAGGCCTCGATCTACGACGTCGCCATGCGCTATCGCAAGGAGGGCACGCCGCTCGTGGTGCTCGCCGGGCGCGAGTACGGCACCGGCTCCTCGCGCGACTGGGCGGCCAAGGGCGCGATGCTGCTCGGGGTGAAGGCGGTGATCGCCGAGAGCTTCGAGCGCATTCACCGCTCGAATCTCATCGGCATGGGCGTCGCGCCGCTGCAGTTCCTGCCCGGGCAGAACGCGAGCTCGCTCGGCCTCACCGGGCGCGAGGCCTATACAATCGCGGGCCTGAGCCGCGGGGACGCGGCCGAGGTCACCGTGACCGCGACGCCGCAGCCGGGTAAGCCCGTGAAGTTCACCGCGCGGCTGCGCATCGACACGCCGAAGGAGCGCGAGTACTACCGTCACGGCGGAATCCTGCAGTACGTCCTGCGGCAGCTGGCCACAGCGGGTAGCGCCGCCTGAGCGATCCGGCCGCTCCCGGCACGGCGCCCGCGGGCGCGCCCGCCCCGCATGCACAGGCGCTGGCGCTGTTCGATCTCGATGGCACGATCACCCGTCGCGATACGCTCCTACCGTACGTCGCCGGCTTCCTGCTGCGCCACCCGGCGCGCCTGGTCCGCTTGCCGCGCATGCTGGCGGCGCTCGCGCGCTTCCCATTCCGCCGCGATCGCGGCGAGCTCAAGTCGGCGCTGCTGCAGGCGGCGCTCGGGGGCTGCACGCGGGCCGAGTTGGATGCGTGGACCGCGCAGTTCGCCTCCCGGCTGCTCCGGCGGGGCCTCCGGGCGGACGCGCTGGCCGCGATCGCTCAGCACCGCCGGGGCGGCGACGTGCTGGCGCTCCTGAGCGCGAGCGTGGACCTCTACGTTCCGGCGATCGGCCGCTCGCTCGGCTTCAGCGACATCATCTGCACCGGAGTCCGGTGGGACGGGGAGCGCCTCGTGGGCACGCTCGCCACCGCCAACCGCCGCGGCGCGGAGAAGGTCTTCTGCCTCGCGCAGCTCCGCGCCCGGCATCCGCAGCTCCCGGTGACCGCCTACGCCGACAGCGCGGGCGACCTCGAGCACTTGAAGCTCGTGGAACGGCCCGTTCTGGTAAATGGCCGCTGGCGCACGCGGCGCGCCGCGGCCCGCTTGGGCTTCGCCTGCGAGGTGTGGTTCTGAGGGACCGACTAGCGTACAAAGCCCGGGAGGATCCTGTGTGACCTTTCGCCCTCCGGGCCGGTCTACTGACCTAAGGAGGAGCTCGAGCCGTGACCCCGCGTCCAACCCCCATAGCGCCGTCCGAGATCACGCCGCCTGAGGTCTATTTCAGCCGCCGCACGCTGCTCGCCGCGGCGCTCGCGAGCGCCGCGAGCGGCTGCGTTCGCGCCGCGGGCGGCGAGCCCGCCGGCGCGCCTCTCGCCTACGAGCGGAACGCGCGCTATTCGGTGAGCGAGAAGCCCAACACGTACGACGAGATCACCACCTACAACAACTTCTACGAGTTCGGCACCGACAAGGAATCTCCCAGCGAATATGCGCGCATGATGCGCACCCGACCCTGGAGCGTGACGGTCGCGGGCGAGGCCGAGGTGCGCGGCCGGTTCGACCTCGAGGACCTCCTCAAGGGACAGCCGCTCGAGGAGCGCATCTATCGGTTCCGCTGCGTCGAGGCGTGGTCGCTGGTGGTGCCGTGGGTCGGCTTCCCCCTCGGCAAGCTTCTCGGGCGCTTCAAGCCAACCTCCCGCGCGAAGTACGTCGAGCTCACGACTCTCTACGCGCCGCAGCAGATGCCGGGGCAGCGCGCCGCCGTGCTCAACTGGCCGTACGTCGAGGGACTGCGGATCGATGAGGCGATGCATCCGCTCACCCTCGTGGTGGTCGGGCTCTACGGGCGCACTCTCCCCAACCAGGACGGCGCGCCGCTGCGCCTCATCGTGCCCTGGAAGTACGGCTTCAAGAGCATCAAGTCGATCGTGCAGATCCGCTTCACCGAGCGCGAGCCCAACACCGCGTGGAATGTGGCCGCTCCCCACGAGTACGGCTTCTACGCCAACGTCAACCCCGCGGTCGATCATCCGCGCTGGAGTCAGGCCACCGAGCGCCGCTTGGGCTCGCCCTTCCTCGCGGCGCGGCGCCCGACGCTGCCCTTCAACGGCTATGCCGCCGAAGTGGCGAGCCTCTATCAGGGCATGGACCTCAGGCGCTACTTCTGAGCGGCACGCTACTGAACCTCACGCAACGCTACCGCTACCTCTACAAGCCGCTGGTCTTCGCCGCGGCTCTCGTGCCCCTCCTCTGGTGGACCTGCGCCGCGTTCGGGCTCTTCGGGTTGAGTCTCGGCGCCGACCCGGTGAAGAAGCTCGAGCACGCGTGCGGCAAGACCGCGCTGAATCTCCTCATGATCACGCTCAGCGTGACCCCGGTGAGGAGTCTCACTGGCCTGCCGCAGCTATTGCGCTTGCGACGCATGCTGGGCCTCTTCGCGTTCTTCTACGCCGTGGTGCACTTCACGATCTACCTCGTGCTGGACCTCGAGCTCAATTTCCGCCTGCTGGGGGCCGACATCGCGAAGCGCCCCTACATCACCATCGGCTTCACGGCGCTCGTGCTGCTCGTGCCGCTCGCGCTCACTTCCACCAACGGCATGATGCGCCGCCTCGGTGCGCGCTGGCAGCGCCTGCATCGCCTGATCTACCCGATCGCGGCGCTCGCGGTGTGGCATTTCTACTGGCAGGTGAAGCGCGACGTGCGCGAGCCGCTCTTGTATCTCGGCATCCTCGCGCTGCTGCTCGGCTACCGGCTGCTGCGCTGGCAGCGGCTCCCGGCGGATGCGCACCCGCGCGCCGCGGCCCCCGGTGCCCTCACATCGAGGTCCGGATCTGCCACAGCTCCGGGAAGAACTTGAGCTCGAGCGCCTTGGCGAGGTAGGACACGCCGCCGGTGCCGCCGGTGCCCGGCTTGTAGCCGATGATGCGCTCCACGGTTTTCAGGTGATGGCAGCGCCACAGCTGGAAGTTGTGGTCGAGGTCCACCAGCCGCTCGGCGAGCTCGTAGAGGTCCCAGCCCTTCTCGGCGTTGTGATAGACCCCGAGCCACGCTCCGGCCACCTGCTTGCTGGCCTGGTAGGGCTCGCTGAAATCCCGCGACAGGTAGTCCTCGGGAATGCCGTAGCCCCGACGGCTCAGGAGTCGCAGCACCTCGTCGTAGAGCGACGGCGAGGCGAGCGCGCGCTGCAGCGCCTCGTACGCCGCCGGGTCGCGCTGATGCACCGCGACCATCTCCGCGTTCTTGTTGCCGAACAGGAACTCGAGCATCCGGTATTGCAATGACTGGAAGCCCGAGGAGCGCCCGAGCGTGTTGCGAAACGCCGAGTACTCGTGAGGAGTCAGCGTCGAGAGCACGTCCCACACGGAGATCAGCTGCGTCTGCGTGCGCGAGATGCGCGCCAGCATCTTGAGCGCGGGGTCGAGGTCGTCCCGCCGCACGCACTCGAGCGCCGCGGTCAGCTCGTGGAGCATGAGCCGCATCCAGAGCTCCGACACCTGGTGCACGATGATGAACAGCATCTCGTTGTGCTCGCCGGAGAGCGGCTTCTGGGCCGCGAGGAGCTTGTCGAGGTGCAGGTATTCGCCGTAGGAGAGCGACGCGCCGAGATCCCAGTGCACCGCCTCGTCGGCGAGCTCGACGCGCTCGGTCTTGTCGTATCGACGGTCGCCCATGGTGAGCGATGGTACACGTCGCCCGACGCACGGCAACTCGCCCTTCCTCGCCCTTCCTCGCCCTTCCGAGGCTTAACGCTCCGCGGCCGAATCCGCTAGGATCCCGCGACCGTGAGCGCCGCCATCCTCGAAGTAGAGAACCTCGTCAAGCAGTACCCCGGCACCACCGCCGTGGCCGGCGTGTCGTTCAGCGTGCCCGAAGGCGTCTGTTTCGGCCTGCTCGGCCCGAACGGCGCCGGCAAGACCACCACCATCGAGATCATGGAGGGGATCCTGCCGCCGACCGCCGGCGAGGTACGCTACCGCGGCGAGCCGCTCGGCGCGCGCTTTCGCGAGGACGCCGGCATTCTCTTCCAGAGGACCGCGCTGCAGGACTTTCTCACCGTGCGCCAGTCGATCGCGCTGTTCCGGGGGCTCTACGCCCACGGGCTCGAGGTCGATGAGCTAGTCCGCCTGTGCGCCCTGGAGAAGCTCGCGCGGCGCGACGCCCGCAAGCTCTCCGGCGGCCAGCAGCAGCGGCTGCTGCTCGCGATCGCGCTCGTCAACGATCCGGCGGTGCTGTTCCTCGATGAGCCCACCACCGGGCTCGATCCGCAGGCGCGGCGCAATTTCTGGGAGCTGGTGCAGTCGATCAAGGCGCGCCGCAAGACCATCATCCTGACGACCCACTACATGGAGGAGGCGGAGCTCCTGTGCGATGAGATCGCCATCATGGATCGCGGTCACATCATCGCCCAGGGCCCGCCCCGCCGGTTGCTGCACGAGCACTTCGCGGAGGTGCTGCTCGAGCTGCCGCGCCAGGAGTTTCCGCCGGCCGCGCGCGAGCTGCCGCTCAACATCATCGACGCCAGCGATCGGGTCGAGATCAGCACCCATGACCTCGAGGCGACGCTGCGCACGCTGCTCGAGGCCCGGGTGCCGCTCGGCCACCTGCGTATCCGGCCCGGCAACCTCGAGGACCTTTTCCTCGAGCTGACCGGCAAGGAGCTGCGGCCATGATGCGCCGCCTCCTCTCGGTGCTGCACGCGCGCAATCTCGAGTTCCTGCGCGACCGGGGGACGCTCGTGTTCACGCTGCTGCTGCCGGTGATGCTCGTCATCGGCATGGGCTTCGTGTTCGGCGGCCCGGAGCGGGGGCTGTTCAAGGTTGGCCTCCTCGGCGACGCTTCCGACCCGCTCGCGCATCCTTTCCTCTCCGAGCGCTACGTCGAGTTCATCGGCCTGCCGCAGCAGGGCGAGGCCTTGCGCAAGCTCACGCATCAGCAGATCGACCTGCTGCTCGAGCTGCGCCCGCCCGAGCGCTACTGGGTGAACACCGATTCCCCCAAGGGCTACATCGTCGAGAAGCTGCTGCTCGCCGCCGAGCCAGCAGCAAGCCGCGAGCCGGTGACCGGCGCCGCGGTGCGCTATGTCGACTGGCTGTTTCCCGGCATCCTCGGGATGAACATGATGTTCAGCTGCCTGTTCGGCGTCGGCTACGTCGTGCTGCGCTACCGCAAGAGCGGCTTCCTCAAGCGGCTGCACGCGACTCCGCTCAGCGCCTTCGAGTTCCTGAGCGCCCAGGTACTGTCGCGCCTCACGCTGATCCTCTTCATCACGGGTGTTCTGTACGCGGGCATCGGTGCCGTCATCGGCTTTCACAGCGCCGGCAGCGTGCTGCTGCTCGCCCCGGTCGCGGTGGCCGGTGCGCTGTCGATGATCGCGCTCGGGCTCACGATCGCGGCGCGCTTCTCGAGCGAGGAGGTGGTGGGGGGACTCCTGAACGTGCTCACGTGGCCGATGATGCTGCTGTCCGGGATCTGGTTCTCGCTCGAGGGCTCGCCCCGCTGGGTGCAGTGGGTGGCGCACCTGTTCCCGCTCACCCACGTGCTCGACAGCGCCCGGGCCGTGATGCTCGATGGCGCGGGCCTCGCGCAGATCGCGCCGCATCTGCTGTACCTCACCGCCACCGCGCTGGCGTTCCTCGCGTTCGGCGCCTGGTCGTTCCGCTGGCGCATCGACTGAGCGCTCCGGCACACTTGTGACCGCGCACCGCCGCGCACCGATTCTCGAGGAGTAAGGGCTTGCGTTTTTTCAGCGACAACACCGCCACCGCCTGCCCCGAGATCCTCACCGCCCTCGAGGGCGCCAACCGCGGACTCGCCAAGCCTTACGGGGAGGACGAGTGGACCGCGCGCCTCGACGGCGCCTTCAGCGCGTTCTTCGGTACCGAAGCGCGCGCGTTCGCGGTCGCGACCGGCACCGCGGCCAACTCCCTGAGCCTCGCCACCTTGAGTCCGCCCTATGGAGCGATCTTCGCGCACCAGGAGGCGCATATCGCGGTCGACGAGTGCGGCGCCCCGGGATTCTTCTCGGGCGGAGCGCAGCTCGCGCTCCTCGCCGGCGAGCACGGCCGGCTCGAGGCCGCCATCTTCAGGGCGGCGCTCGGCGCCTACCCCCCGGGCGACGTTCACAAGGTGCAGCCGGCCGCGCTGTCGATCACCCAGGCCACCGAGCTCGGCACGTGCTACCGTCGCGAGCCACTCGCCGAGCTCTGCGCAATCGCCCATGAGCGCGGGCTCAAGGTGCACATGGACGGCGCGCGCTTCGCGAACGCGCTCGCCTTCCTCGGCTGCCATCCCGCGGACATCACCTGGCGCGCGGGCGTCGATGTGCTGTCCTTCGGCGCCACGAAGAACGGAGCGCTCGCCGCCGAGGCGGTGGTGTTCTTCGATCCCGCGCTGGTCGGGGACTTCGAGCTGCGCCGCAAGCGCGCCGGCCACCTGCTCTCCAAGTCCCGCTACGTCGCGGCGCAGCTGCTCGCGTACCTCGAAACGGGCGTATGGCGGCGCAACGCCGGGCGCGCCAACGCCCTCGCGCAGGCCATCGGTCGAGCCGCCGGCGCCGCGCTCCTGCACCCCGTGGAGGCGAACGAGGTGTTCGTCGGGCTCGGCGCCGAGCGTCGCCGGGCGCTGCGCGCGGCCGGTTTCGAGTTCTACGACTGGGGCCCGGAGAGCGCAGGCGACGCGCGCTTCGTCGCCTCCTGGGATCAGCCGGAAGGCGACGTGCCGGCGCTCTGCGAGGCGCTCGGGCGCTCGTGAGCTCGCCGGCCTCCCCGGCGTGGAGACCTCACCGGGTGCACACTCACGCCTCGCGCAGGCTCGTGGTCACCGGCAGCCGCGCGGCGCGCAGCGCCGGCAGAAAACCGCCGATCATGCCGATGACCACGGCGATGATGAGGCCCCGCACGACCAGCCTAGGCGTCACCTGGAAGTTGAACACCACCTGGGTGAAGTTCTGGCCGAGCGTCGACACCGAAAGGTTGTTGAACAGCGCGTAAGCGACCAGCGCGCCGAGCACCGCGCCGCCGAGCGCCAGCAGCAGCGCCTCGATCATCACCGACACGATCACCGGCAGTGCCGAGAAGCCGATGGCGCGCAAGGTGGCGATCTCCTTGCCGCGCGCGGCCACCGCGGCGTACATGCTGTTGAGCGCGGCGAACACCGCGCCGAGTCCCATGATGAGGGTGACCACCCCGGCGAGGAATCCGATCGTCTTGCGGAACTGCCGGGTCTGGCCGCTGAAATAGTCCTGTTCGCGCATCACGTCCATGGTGAGGCGCGGCTCCCCCGCCACGGCGCTCTTCAGCCGAGCGAGCCCGTCGGGCCCGTCGAGCGCCGCGAGCACCGAGCTCGACCCGAGTCGCCCGAACGTCGAGCGCGCCACATTGGCGTCGGTCCACATCTCGCTGTCATGCGCATCGCCGCTGGCGAAGATGCCGACCACGGTCCACTCCGAGCCGCGCATGCGGATCGCCTGGCCGAGCTCCGCGCCCTGGAACTGGCGTATCACGCCCCGGCCGACGATCAGCTCGCGCAGGCCCGGAGTGAAGTTGCGCCCTGCAATGATCTTCAGCTGCGGCCGCAGCGCGAACGCTTGCGGCTCGACCCCGCGCACCGTGATGTTCGCGCCATGCCGGAGGTCATCCTTGCGCACCAGCTCGGCGATGATCATGAGCTCGGCCGATGCCAGCGGCTTGCCGTCGCCGCCGATGCGGATGCCCGGCTCCTGCTTGATCAGGTCGGTGGAGTCGCGGTCGAACGCGGAATTGAGCTCCGCGTCCGACCCGCCGCGGAGGATCAGCGCCGCGTCGGTGCTTCCTGTGGCCTGGAGCGTGCTCTCGAAGCCGGCGGCCATCGCGAGCAGCGCGGTGAATACCGCCACCACGCCCGCGAGGCCGATGACGATGACCAGGGACGGGGCCCAGCGCTCGGGAATGCTCCGGATGTTGATGCCGGTGATGGCGAGAGCCTGACTCAACACGATGGAATCTCCTGAAACGGCTTCCGAGCGACGCGCCTAATGACCCGCGAGCGCATCGACGATGCGCAGACGCCGCGCCCGCAGGCCCGGCAGCAGTCCCACCGCCACGCTCATCAGCACGATGGCCAGCACACCCAGCAGCCACACCGAGCCGTCGAGGTGCAGCTGAAACTGCCCGCCGGTGCCCTTCTCGACCATCGCGCCGGCGAGCGAGGCGAGCGAGAGCCCGACGAGGCCGCCGGCGAGGCACAGCGCAAAGGCTTCCGCGAGCACGAACCCGAGCACGCTGCGGTCGGAAAAGCCGAGGGTCTTGAGCACGGCCAGCTCGGGAATGCGCTCGCGCACGCTCTGTGCCATGGTGTTGCCGACCACCAGCAGCAGCGTGAAGAACACCGCGAACAGGATCCAGCGCACGATGAGTCCGATGTCGCCGATCTGCTTGACGAAGCTGATGTTGAAGTCCTTCTCGGTCTGGGTCTTGGTCTCGTCCGGGGAATTCTCGAACATCGCGTCGACCGTCTTGGCAGTCGCCTCGGCGCGAGCGCTGTCGGTGAGCTTGAGGATGAAGAAATTCGTCCTGCCCTTCATGCCGAACTGATTCGCCTCGTCGAAGTAATCATGCTGCATGTAGACGATGTTGGTGCGTTTCTTCCAGTTCTCGTCCTTGCCGTCGAAGATGCCGACGAGATCGAAGCTCCACGCCTTGCTGCCGTTCTTCTGCGGGAAGATGTTGGAGGAGATCGGGATCTTCTGGCCGAGCTTCCAGCCGTACTGCTCGGCGACCATCTTGCCGGCGATCATGCCGGTACGCGTGTCGGCGAAGGCCTGCCACTCGCCCTCGGGCATCACGTACTCCGGGTAGATGTCGTGATGGCGCAGCGGATCGATCGAGAACATGATGAGCGGCGTGTTCTCCTGCCACACGCCGCCGAACCACTGCGAGTACCCGACGCGCGCCACGCCGGGGACGGCCTCGAGCTTCGGCAGCATGCTGATCGGCAGCGGCGAGGTGAAGGACACGCGCGCCTGGACTATGAGGCG
Source organism: Gammaproteobacteria bacterium 13_2_20CM_66_19 (assembly GCA_001914695.1). GTDB lineage: Bacteria > Pseudomonadota > Gammaproteobacteria > Steroidobacterales > Steroidobacteraceae > 13-2-20CM-66-19. Next base: position 9,875 of record MNCZ01000082.1, read on the forward strand.
CGTGGCACCGACGAAGTCGGCGCCCGCGCTGAAGATGGTGTTCACCGACTGCAGCAGCCCGAACAGCAGAAACGCCGTGATCACCGACAGCAGCGTCAGGATCGTGCGCGTCCTCTTGCGGAACAGGTTGGCGATGACAAAGCCGCTCTTGGTCATGGCGAGTCCCCGGTGTGCGGTAGCATCAGGCCGCGGTCGGGTGTCGGGCCGCGGTCGCGGCCTTTAGGCCGCACGCGCCTGCTCGAGCAGCTGCCCTTTTTCCAGGTGCAGGATGCGCCGGGCGAACTCCGCCGCCTTCGGGTCGTGCGTGACGATCACGATGGTCTTGCCGTGCTCGCGGTTGAGCACCTGCAGGAGACCCAGGATCTCGTCGGCGGTCTTGCGATCGAGGTCGCCGGTGGGCTCATCGCACACCAGCAACTGCGGGTCGGACACCAGCGCGCGCGCGATCGCCACGCGCTGCTCCTGTCCGCCGGAGAGCTCCCGCGGCTTGTGCTTGGCGCGGTCGGCGAGGCCGACCACCTCGAGCGCGACCGCGACGTTCTTTCTGCGCTGCGCGGACGACAGCTTCGTCAGCAGCAGCGGCAGCTCGACGTTGCGCTCGGCGGTGAGCACCGGCATGAGGTTGTAGAACTGGAACACGAAGCCGACGTTGTGCGCGCGCCAGCGGGCGAGCTCGCCGCTGCCGAGTTGATCGATGCGGCTGCCGCCGACGCGGACCTCGCCTGAGGTCGGCTGATCGAGTCCGCCGATGAGATTGAGGAGCGTCGTCTTGCCCGAGCCCGACGGACCCATGAGCGCGACGAAGTCGCCCTTGGGGATGTCGAGATCGAGCCCGTGCAGGACTTCGATCTTCTGCCTGCCGCGCTGGTAGACCTTGGTGACCTTGGCCACCTCGACCATGGATTCGGGCATGGGAACCTCAGCTCGATACCAGAAGAATGATGGATGACGCTCCGACGCCTTCGGCTCACCGCTCCGCGGCCGACACCGGCATGTCGTCCCTGAGCCCTGCCGGCGCATCGATGATCACCGCCTCCCCGGGGCTCACGCCAAGGAGCACCAGTCGCGACTCGCCGCTCGCGCCCCCGAGCGTCACCGCGCGGCGCTGGGCCTTGTGGCCCTTGAGCACGAACACGACCTGCTCGGCCCCATCCAAGCGCAGCGCCGCCGCCGGAACCAGCACTCCGCGCGCGGCGGGCTGCGTCGGCGCGGCGGCAGCTTTCTTCTCCTCGAGGAAGGAGACGCGCACGCCCATGTCGGGCACGATGCGCGGGTCCTTCACCTCCAGCGCGATGCGCACCTTCACCGTTGCCTTGGAGCGATCGGCGGTCGGGATGATCGCGATCACGTGCGAGGGAATCGTCCAGTCGGGATAGGCATTCAGCACCGAGGCCACCGCTTGCCCGGGCTGCACCCGGTTGATATAGGCCTCGTTGACGTCGACCTCGATCTCGAGAGAATCCATGTCGACGATCGTACCGATGCCGGTGCGCGTGTAACCGCCGCCTGCGGAAAACGGCGAAACGATCTCGCCCACCTGGGCCGCCTTGGCGATCACCACACCGCTGAACGGCGCGTGCACGGTGCAATACTCGAGCTGCACTCGCGCCGAGCGCACGCTGGCTGCGGTGAGCTCGATCTGCCTGCGCTGCGCCTGCACCTGCGCCGTCTGGGCAGCGACCTGGGTGCGCGCCTGCTCCACCGCCTGTGCCGAGACGAGCTTGCGCTCGAGGAGATCCTCGGCGCGTTTCAGGTCCCGCTGGCTCTGCGCGAGCTGCGCCTCGTATTGCGCGAGCAGCGACTCGGCGCCGTGCAACTGCGCCTGCGCCTGCGCCAGCGACGCCCGCTGCGCGGTGTCGTCGAGCCGCGCGAGCACCTGCCCGGCCTTGACGTGCTCGCCTTCCTCGATCAGCACCTCGATCAGCGTGCCGGTGATCTGCGCCGATACGGTCGCCTCCCGCCGCGCGGTGACGTAACCGGTCGCATCGAGCACCGAGGCGTTCGCCGACGTGGCGCCGATCGGCCGCGCCACCGCCGTGTGCACCGGCAGCGCCCCCCGCCCGGAGACCCCGAGCCACGCGCCGGCCACGAGCAGCGCGACGAGCAGCACGACGGCGCCGATGATCCACAGACGACGTCCGGGACCCGTGTCGGCTTCGCGCTGAGTGCGGTCGATGCGCAGTTGTCCCAACAGCGCATTCTTGTCCGTCTCCGGAGGCATCCATCCGATCCCTCTCGCCAAGGGCGCGCAACGATATCACAGCCGCCCCGCGTCTTTTACGCCGGTGCGGGCTTGGTCAGCCGGAGAGGATCTGCGCCATCAGCCGGCGGGCCTGCGCATAGTCGGGCGCGATCAGCAGCGCATGCTCGAGCGCGTCGCGCGCGCCGAGCGCCTCGCCGTGATCGAGCAGGTCGCGGGCGAGGAGCAGATAGGCTTCGGCGGCGCCCCAGCCCGGCAGCTGCTCGGTACCCGCGCGCTCGAGCTCGAAGGCCGCGACCGCCTGGCGCAGCTTCGCGAGCGCTCGCTCCTTGTCGCCCCCGCGCTCCGGCGCGAGCTGGTAGTCGCTCATGGCATCGATCAGCAGCACGCGCGGATTGCGCGCCGCGAGGCGCAGCGCCCGGCCGATGTCGCGGCGCGCGCCCCGGGCGGCGTGCCCGGCATGCGCGCTGTCGGCTTCGGTCGCGAGGCACGCCGCGCGCAGCGCCAGACCTTCCGCAAAGTCCGTCGCCGCGGCGAGCGTCGCATCGAGCTCGCCCACGCAGCGCCGCGCCAGGTGCGCCGCCGAGGCGCCGCGCACGGCGCCCGGGCCCTGCGCGGCGAGCTGCGCCAGACGCCACGCGACGAGCCCCGCGTAATATCCGTGCAGCCTGTCGCGCGATTCATCCAGCGCGACCGTCTCCGCGAGACTCCTGAGGGCTGGGGCGTCCTCGGTGTAGTAGCTGTATTGAATGCGGCCCTCGAGATCGCGCCAGGAAACTTCCGCGCGGGGCGCACTGAAGGATACGCTCGCGAGCGCCGCGGCGGCGAGCGCCACGGCGCAAAGCGCGCAGCCGTGCGGCCGCAGGCCTCGGCGGCGGCCGTGAGTGCGGGCGAGATTTCCGGGCATGCGCTGCGGTTCTCCGGGTTTCGTTAGAATGTGCACGCCGCATGCGAAACCATAGCACAGCCTCACCGGCAGCCGTCGCCTCGCCGGCGGCCCCGTTGATCGACATCGGTATCAATCTCGCCCATGACAGCTACGACGCCGACCGCGAGGCGGTGCTCGCGCGCGCCGAGGCCGCGGGCGTCGTGCAGATGGTGATCACCGGCTCGACGCTCGAGAGCACTCGCCGTGCGCTCGAGCTCGCACGTGCACACCCCAGTAGACTGTTCGCGACCGCCGGCGTTCACCCCCATCATGCGAGCGAGCCCGGAGCGCAGCGCGAGGCGGAGCTCGAGGAGCTCGCCAGGGCGCCCGAGGTCGTCGCGGTGGGAGAATGCGGGCTCGATTACTACCGGGACTTCTCGCCCCGCGATGCGCAGCGGCGTGCCTTCCACCGTCAACTCGAGCTCGCAGTGCGCCTCGGCAAGCCGGTGTTCCTGCACCAGCGCGAGGCGCACGCCGATTTCGTGGCCATCCTGCGCGAGCACGCGCCCGCGTGGCGCGGCGTGGCGCATTGCTTCACCGGCTCGGCGGAGGAGCTGTCGTGTTATCTGGAGCTGGGGCTGGCGATCGGGATCACCGGCTGGATCTGCGATGAGCGCCGTGGCAGCCATCTCGCCGCCCTCATGCCGAAGATTCCCGCCGGGCGGTTGCTCGTCGAAACCGACGGCCCCTATCTGCTGCCGCGCGACGTGAGACCCAAGCCCGCCTCCCGCCGCAACGAGCCCGCCTTTCTTCCCCGGATTGCGGCGACGGTCGCGCGCGCGCGGGGGGAGACGCTGGAGTCGCTCGCGCGCTCGAGCAGCGCGGCGGCGCGCGCCCTCTTCCAACTCCCCGAGCTTGGGTTCCGCCCTCAGGGGGCGACCGCGAGCGAGAACTGACGCGCGAATATCACTACAAGTTATTGGTATTACTTGATTTATCTTCGGCTAAACACCTACCCTCGGCTCAAACACACGAGACGAAACCATGGACCAGAAGCGCCTGACGGGCTCGATCGAGAAGACCTGGAACGACTCCATCATCGAGCGGCTGATCGCGTACGTGCGCATCCCCAACAAGTCGCCGCAGTTCGACCCGAACTGGGAGCGCAACGGTCACATGGAGGCGGCGGTGAAGCTGATGGCGGACTGGTGCCGCGCCCAGCCGCTTCCCGGCTCGCGCGTCGAGGTGCGCCGTCTGCCGGGCCGCACCCCGCTCCTGCTGGTCGACGTGCCGGGAGAGCTGCCGGGTACCGTGCTGCTCTACGGGCACCTCGACAAGCAGCCGGAGTTCACCGGCTGGCTGCCCGGCCTCGGACCCTGGGAGCCGGTGATCCGCGACGGACGGCTCTACGGGCGCGGCGCGGCGGACGATGGCTACGCGGTGTTCAGCTCGCTCACCGCGATCGCCGCGCTGAAAGAGCAGCGGGTGCGGCTGCCGCGCTGCCTGGTGCTCATCGAGGCGTGCGAGGAATCGGGTAGCGGCGATCTGCCGGCGCACCTCGCGACGCTCGGCAGCGCCCTCGGCGAGCCCGCGCTCGTCGTGTGCCTCGACGCGGAATGCGGCAACTACGAGCAGGTCTGGTGCACCACCTCGCTCCGCGGGCTCGTCGACGGCACGCTGCGTGTGCGCGTGCTGAAGGAAGGCGTGCATTCCGGCATGGCCACCGGCATCGCGCCCACGCCGTTTCGCATTCTCGAGCAGCTGCTCGCCCGCATCGAGAACCCGGTGACGGGCGATGTCCTGCTCGATGAGCTGCAGTGTGCCATTCCGAAGGACCGGCGCGCGCAGGCGGCCGCAGCCGCGCGCACTCTCGGCGGCTCGGTGGCGGGCAAGCTCCCGTGGGCGTCAACCGCGCAGCCGATCTCCAACGATCCGACCGAGCTCATCATCAACAGCACCTGGCGCGCCACCGTCGCGGTCACCGGCGCGGAGGGACTGCCGCCGCTCGGCTCGGCGGGCAACGTGCTGTTGCCGGAGGTCGCGGTCAAGCTGTCGCTGCGCGTGCCGCCGAGCTGCGATGCCGCGCGCGCCGCGGCCGCAGTGCGCGAGGCTTTGCTGCGCGACCCTCCCTACGGGGCGCAGGTGAGCTTCGAGGAAGGCTCGGCGACGGGCGGCTGGAATGCGCCGGCTTTCGCGCCGTGGCTCGAGGAGGCCATCAACCGCGCCTCACGCGCGGTCTACGAGCGCGATGCGGTGCACATCGGCTGCGGCGGGACGATTCCCTTCATGGGCATGCTGGGTGAGCGCTTCCCGCGCACCCAGTTCTTCATCACCGGCGTCCTCGGCCCGCATGCCAATGCGCACGGCCCGAACGAGTTCCTGGCTCTCGAGTACGCGAAGCAGCTGACGGCTTGTGTATCGCTGGTGCTGGCGGATCACGCTCAGATTCTTTCCTCTTGACCGGGGTGGGTTTCACGGCAAGCGTAATTTACGCAGCTTCATGGTGTGGCTCATGTCGGCCATGTAGCTGGGCTTGACCGCGGCCTTCAGCCGCTGCCAGGCGTCGCGATAGCTTGCGGCGACATCGCCGCTCGGAAACTCCGCCCTCAACCCATCGAGCATCAGCGTCCACTTGGGCAGGCCCTTGGGAAAGCGAGCCTGGCGGGTGAACACGATGCGCCCCTCGACCGCCACATCGCCGGCGGTCGCCTTGACGGCGGCAATGCGGTCGTAGAGCGCGCCCTGCGGGTTCGTGAAAGTGAAGCGGTGTGGACCATCCATGACGGTCCACTCCGCCATCTGGTCTGCACCGAAGATGTTGCCGCGCACGTCGCGCAGATCGATCACGACTACGCCGCGCTGCGTCAGCAGCAGATAGTCGACATGGTAGCCACCCCCCATGCCGTCGGGCACCAGGGCATCGACCAGGTGGTCCATCGTCCCGGCGATGACCGCGTTATGCAGCGCCTTGCGGGCGCGATACCTGCGGTACCAGCGCCATGCGAGCGACAGTACGAAGCCGAACGCGACCGCGGCTGCGATCAGCACCCAGACGATCGGCGGCAACTGGCTCAGCTGATCCACGTCATTTCCCCTGCTCGAGGAGCGCGCGCAGCGCGCGTCCGTCCGCGTCGATTTCAACACACTGCGCGGGACGCGCGAACAGCTTCGCGAGCGTCTCCGGCACCGGGACCGTGCGCCCGATGAGCGGCTCCACGATCTCGCGGAACTTGGCCGGGTGGGCGGTCGCCGCCAGCACCCAGCGACGCTCCCGGCGTGCCTCGGGCGGCAGCCGCGCCCACGCCTCGGCAGCGGTCGCGGTGTGCGGGCACCAGATCTGGCCGAATTGCCGGTAGCCGGCAACGATGCGTGCGCGGATCTCATCGTCGCTGACCGAGACGGCGCTGACCGCGGCCCGCAGCTCCTCGATTCCCGCATGGAGCGCCCGCAGCCGCTCCATGTTGCTCGGGTCGCCGACGTCCATGGCCGAAGCCAGCGTGGCGACGCTCGGCCGCGGACGCCATTCCCCGCTCGCGAGAAAGTCCGGCACCGTGCGGTTGGCATTATGCGCCAGCACCACCTCTCCGATCGGCAGTCCGATGCGCCGCGCCCAGAGGCAGGCGAGCGCATTGCCGAGGTTGCCGCTCGGTACGATGAAGGACGCGCGCTCGCGGTGGGCGCGCCAGGTGGCAAGGCTCGCCGCCGCATAGTAGACCATCTGCGGCAGGAGCCTGCCCAGGTTGATGCTGTTGGCCGAGGAGAGCTGCGTGCGCGTCGCGAGCGCTGCGTCACGGAACGCCTCCTTCACGAGGCGCTGACAGTCGTCGAAAGTGCCGCGGACGGAAACCGAGCGGACATTGCCGCCCCAGCAGGTGAGCTGGCGCTCCTGGGTGGGGGACACCAGTCCCTTGGGAAAGAGCACCGCGACCTCGACGCCGGGACGCTGGTGGAAAGCGGCCGCCACCGCTCCCCCCGTATCGCCCGAGGTCGCGACGAGAATGGTGAGCGGCCGCTCGGCGCCTTGGCGAAGGCAGCCGAAGCAGCCCGCGAGGAAGCGCGCGCCGAAATCCTTGAAGGCGGCGGTCGGGCCGTGGAACAGCTCGAGCACCGAGAGTCTGCCGTCCGGCGCGAGCGGCACGAGCGGCGCCGGAAAGTCGAGCGCTTCGGCTGCGAGCGGCGCCAGCTCCCGCGCGAGTGGATCGCCTTCCATGAAGGGTGCGAGCAGCCGCCCGGCGATGGCAGGCAGCTCGCTCACGCCATCGAAATCCGGAGGCGCCAGATGCGGCCAGCTGAGGGGCACGTAGAGGCCGCCGTCGGGTGCGAGCCCCTGGAGCACCGCTGCGCCGAAGCTGACGGTGGGCGCCCCGCCGCGCGAGCTCGCGAACAAGGCCCTCGTGGTCATGGCGCCGCCCTCACCCGATCACCCGCGCCCCGTTCGAGCGCAGCTCCACCACCCACTCATCGGTCGCGAGCGAATGCCGTGCGAAGGCCTCGCGCATCGCCGCCAGCACCTTTGGCGCCGTCGCCTCGAGTGCCCAGGCGAACATCGAGGGGCCCGCCCCCGAGATCGAGCACCCGAGCGCACCGGCCGCCATGGCGCCGCGACGCACGTCCGCGAAGCCGGGAATGAGCGCCTGGCGCTGCGGCTCGATCACGACGTCCTCCAGGGATGCGCGGATCATGTCGAGGTCGTCGGTGTAGCACCCCGAGATGAACCCGGCGAGATGCGCCGTCTGCCACACGAAATCGGACAGCTCGACGCTGCGCCGGAGAATCGCGCGCGCCTTCGCCGTGGCGAGGAACATGTGAGGATGGACGATGACGGCGCGGATACTCGCGGGTACCGGGATGCGCTTCACCCTCGGGTGATCGATGCCGACGGTGAGCACGAGCCCCCCGTAGAGCGAGGCTGCGATGTTGTCGACGTGCCGTGCGCCGCTCGCCACCGCTTCGCCTGCCATGGCGAACCTCAGCAGCTCGAGCTGCCCCCAGGGCTCAGCGAGCAGCGCATTCGCGGCCACGACCGCAGCCACTGCGGAGGCCGCCGAGCCTCCGAGGCCCGAGCCGAGCGGAATGCCCTTGTCGATCTCGAGAGTGAAGCCAAACTTGGGTTGCAGGGCCTCCTGCATGGCGAGCAGCGCCCTCCCCGCGGTGTTGTCCTCGGCTCTCTGCGGCAGCTCGTCGGCGATTCCCCTTACTGCGGATATCGTCACGCCGGGGGCGGCGGTCGAGGTCACGGTGACGCGATCCCCGAGCGCCTCGACGGCAAATCCGAGGATGTCGAAGCCGATCGCGACGTTGCCGACCGAGGCGGGCGCGAACGCGCTCGCACGCGTGCGTGGGGGCGCTGCGCTCACAGCTGCGCCCCCAGGTAGGCCGCGAGCCGCAGCAGATCCGCAAACACCCCGCCCGCGGTGACCTCCGGTCCCGCACCCGGGCCCTGCACGATGAGCGGATTGTCGCAGTAGCGGCGCGTCGCAAAGCGGACTACGTTATCGGTGAGAGCGATGTTGGCGAATGGGTGCTGCGCCTCGAGCTCGCGCAGGCCGACGGTGGCCTCGCCCGCCGCCGTGAGCGTGCCGGTGTAGCGCAGCACCTTGCCGCGCTCGCGTGCCGCCGCCAGGCGCGCGGCCATGGCGCCATCGTAACGCGGCAGCTCAATCATGAATTCCTCGATCGGGCCGTGCGCGAGCTCCGCCGGCACCAGGCTCTCGACCCGCACGTCCTTGAGCTCGAGGTCGAGTCCCATTTCGCGCCCGAGGATGATGAGCTTGCGTGCCACGTCCTGTCCCGAGAGATCGTCGCGCGGATCGGGCTCGGTGAAACCGCGGGCGCGCGCCTCCCGCACGATCTGCGAGAAGCTCGTCGCGCCGTCGTACACGTTGAAGAGATACGCGAGCGTACCCGAGAAGATGCCGTCGATGCGCCTGATCTCGTCGCCGGTCTCGCGCAGATCGCGCAGCGTGTGTATCACGGGAAGCCCCGCGCCCACCGTGGCCTCGTAGAGGTAATGCGCGGCACCGGCGCGCCGCGCCTCGTGCAGCCGCTGGTAGTAGGCGAGATCCGCGCTGTTCGCCTTCTTGTTCGGCGTCACGATGTGAACGCCGGCCGCGAGCCACTCGGCGTAGCCGGCGGCGATCGCGGCGCTCGCGGTGCAGTCGATGAGCACCGTGTGCGGCAGGTAATCGACGCGCACGTGCTCGACGAAGCGCGCCAGGTCGGCCGGCGTGTCGCTCTCCTCGTAGGCGGCGCGCCAGCTCCCGAGAGCCACCCCCGGTTCCGCGAGCAGCATGCGCCGCGAAGCGAGCACGCCGCGCACGCGCAGATCGAGCTTGCATTGCCGTCGCAGCCGCTCGCTCTGCGAGGCGAGCTGATCGAGCAGCACACGGCCCACCGTGCCGGGCCCGATCACGCCGATGGAGATGGTGTGCGGCGAGAGATACAGTCCCGCATGCACGGCGCGCAACGCCCGGGTGGCACTCTTGCCCTCGACCACCGCCGAGATGTTGCGCTCGGAGGCGCCCTGGGCAATGGCGCGCACGTTGACGCTGGCGGTGCCGAGGGCGGCGAACACCTTGCCGGCGATGCCCGGGGTGCCCGCCATGCCGTCGCCGACCACGGCGAGGATGGCGAGGTCAGAGTCGACCTCGACGCGCTGGATCTGCCCCTCGGTGAGCTCGTGCTCGAAGGCGCGGCGCACCACGCTGGCTGCGCGCTCGGCCTGCTCCTGCGGGATCGCACAGCAGATCGAGTGCTCGGAGCTCCCTTGCGAGATGAGGATGACGGAGATGCCCTCCTCGCGCAGCGCCCCGAACAGGCGGTGGGCGGTACCCGGCACGCCGATCATGCCCGTACCTTCCAGGTTGATGAGCGCGACGCGCTCGATACTGGTGATCCCCTTGACGGGCAGCCTTGATTCGGGCTGCGCGCAGATCAGCGTGCCGATCTTCTCGGGCGCGAAGGTGTTGCGGATCCAGATGGGAATGCCGTCCTTGACCGCCGGCGCCATGGTCTGGGGGTGGATCACCTTGGCGCCGAAGTACGCGAGCTCCATCGCCTCGCTGTAGGAGAGTGAGTCGATCACCGTCGCGTCAGGCACGCGGCGCGGGTCGGCGGAGAGTACGCCGTCGACATCGGTCCAGATGTGGATCTCGGAGGCGCCGAGCAGCGCCCCGAAGATGGAAGCGGAGAAATCGCTGCCGTTACGCCCGAGCGTGGTCTGCACGCCCTTCGTGTTGGAGGCGATGAAGCCGGTGACGATGAGGGTTCCGTTGAAGTCGGACGGCACCAGCGCGGCGAGCTTGGCGCGCGATTCGGCCCACTGGATGCCCGGGCCGAGCGGGCCCCACTGCGCGACCACCACCCGCCGTGCATCGAGCCACTGGACCGCGCCCGCGCGCCGAGCGTGCTGCGCAAAGAAGCTCTGGAACAGCCGCGTCGACCAGATCTCGCCGTAGCCTGCGATGAGATCGCGGACGCTGTGGGCGGCCGCGCGGGTGAGCTTGACCGTGTGCAGAACCCCGAGCAGGTCGTGGCAGTCGCGGTCGAGACCGGCAAGGTAAGACTGCGCGGCGCCAGGTGTCAGCAGCTCCGTCGCGATCCCCGCGTGGCGCACGCGCAGCTGCGTGAGCTCCTCGCGGAAGGCCTTGTCCTGGCGCTCGGCCAGCGCCACCAGGCCGAGCAGCGCATCCGTCACGCCGCGGCACGCCGACAGCACCACGCCGAGGCGCCCTGCCGGGGCGGATTCGAGAATGGCCGCCACTCGACGGAAGCAGTCGGCGTCTGCGACGCTCGAGCCCCCGAACTTGTGCACGACCCAGGGAGCGGGGTTGAGCATCGCCCTGCGACTCTACTGACGCGCCTGCGCGCGCGCAACGCCCGCAGCCGCGGCGGGGGCAACGCCCGAGGAGAGCAGCGCCTGCGTATGCCGCAGGAAGCGCGTCACGAACTCCTCGTCGTTGCGCACGCCGAACACCCGGCTGGTCAGCGGAAAGGCGAGGAAGGGAAAGATCGCCAGGCTCACCACCGACAATACCAACAGCCTCGGATCGAGGTCGGAGCGGATCGCCCCGCGCGCCATCTCCGCGCGCAGCGCGCGCTCGGCGAGCGGAGCCAGGCGCTCGGGAAATTCACGCAGAAACATGGCGCGCATCGGCCCCCCGGGGGTGAGCACCTCGCGCAGCACGAAGCCGGCGATCCAGGGGTTGCCGGCCCACACCCGGGTCATGTGGCTGAGGATGTCCGGGAGCCTCATCTCCCGGCCGCCCTCCTGCGGAGCGCCCAACATTCCGCTCACATCCGGCGGCAGCACGCTCTGGAGGATCTCCCGGTAGAGCCCCGGCTTGCCGCCGAAGTAGTAACGGATCAGCGCGAAGTTGACGCCCGCGGCGGCGCCGATCTGGCGGCTCGAGACGGCGCGGTAGCCGTAGCGCAGAAAGAGCTCGCGCGCGGCCGCGAGCAGCCGCTCCCGCACGTTGCCGGCGCTCCCGCCCTTCGGGCGTCCGCGTCCGCGCCGCCTGCGGGGTGCGCTCGGCGCGGGCTCCCGTTCCAGCGGCGAGGCGGCCGGCCGAGGCGGCCCGGCCAGGCTTGCTGCGACTTTATTAATCATGAGTAGAATTAAAGCGCCGACGCGTCCCCCACGCAAATACCAGAGCACGCCGCGGCAGAGGGTCCGCGCACGGCGCGTGCAGGGTGCGCTGGCATAATGGGCCGCGCGTGGAAACATCCTTAGGACCGCTATTGCCCCTGTTCCGGCGTGAGCGCACCGCCCGCCGGGCGCTGGCGATCGGCATGCTCGTGCATACCGCCGGCTCGACCTATCGCAAGGCGGGGGCCCTCATGCTGATCGCCGCCGACGGCGAATACGCCGGGCTCCTCTCCGGCGGCTGTCTCGAGGCCGATCTGCGCGAGCACGCGCGCGCCGTGATCCGCACCGGCGAGCCCCGCACGGTGCAATACGACCTCCGGGAGCGCGATGACCCGCTGTGGGGACTGGGACTCGGGTGCGAGGGCGCAATGCAGATCCTGCTGCTCCGGGCGGGCCCGGACAACGACTGGCAACCGCTTACCCATCTCGCCGGCGCGCTCGAGGAGCATGTGGCGACCGCGTTCGGCGTAGTGATCGAGTCGGCGGGCTCGGACCTTCCGGTCGGAACCCTGACGTTGCCCGCCGACGGTGCCCGGTGGGACGGGGCAAGGCACCCTCGGCTCGAAACGCCGGCCGTGCGGGCGGCGCTCGAGCGCGCGGTCGGTGAGGGCCGGGTCGCCTGGGTGGATGAACAGCACCCGTCGTGGAAGCTCTTCGTCGTGCCGCTTTCCCTGCCGCCGCGGATCCTGCTGCTCGGGGCCGGACCCGACGCGGTGCCGGTAGTGGATTTCGCCGCCCGCCTCGACTGGAAAGTGACGCTGCTCGACCACCGACCGGCGTACGCGGTCGCCTCACACTTCCCGGCCGCCGAGCGGGTGATTCTGGCGCGCCCCGATGCGCTGCCCGCGGCGCTCGACCTGTCCGGGTTCGCCGCCGCCGTCGTCATGAGCCATCACCTGCCGTCCGATCTCGCCTACCTGCGCGCGCTCGCGGCCACCGGGATTGCCTATGTCGGACTCCTCGGCCCCGCCGCCCGTCGCGAGAAGCTGCTGTCCGATCTCGGGACGGCGGCGCACGCCCTGCGCGGACGGCTCCGTGCGCCGGTCGGTCTGCCGCTCGGCGGCCGTTCACCCGAGTCGATTGCGCTCGCGATCGTCGCCGAGCTGCATGCACATCTGCATCGACCCGCCGCCACCGTCGACGCCGCCGCGGCCACGCCGGCCGTGGCGGTCTCCCGGGCCGGGTGAACCCGCTTCGAGCGCGACCCATGAACGAGACAGAGATCATTCGCCAACAGCTCGCCACGGAGCGCCAGCACGCGAGCGCCGTGGCCAACGCCTGCGCGAGCGCGCTCGGGCGCGCGGCTCCCGAGGCTCTGGGCGGCCCCTCGCCGCTCGTTCAGTTCCGGCAGGCCTGCGTCGACTACCTCGTGTGGGACCTCGCCCGGTTCGAGGAGCGCGACCAGCGCCTCGCCGAGGTGTGGCATGCGCGGCTGCCGAGCGGGCACAGCGCGCGGCGTGCGGTCGACGAGGCGCTGTCGCGGCCCGGCCGCAGCCGTGAGGCGCTCGCGAGGCTCGAAGCGGCGCTCGCGGAGGCGGTCGCCGCTTCGCCGCCGCCCGGGGCGCAGAAGAGCTGGCAGGAGTTCGTGCAGTTCTTCAACACCGTGTGGAGCGCGCGCCGCGACGCGATCGAGGCGCTGCTCGCTCGGCACGCGCACATCGGCGACTGGCGGCTCGTCGGCGGCATCGACGCCGACTCGATCCTCGAGGAACGGCGGCGCTACCAGCGCGTCAGTGCGACGCTGCCCCCGGGCGCCTCACTCGCCGGGCCGCCGCCGGCGCGGGACTCCTAGCCGTGCCCGCATCCCAGGGCGGCGGCCGCGCGGGTGACGGTCTCTATGCCGTGCTGCTGGCGGCGGGTGCTTCGACGCGCTTCGGATCGCCCAAGCAGCTCATTCGCGTCGCCGGCCGCCCGCTCCTGCACGCCGCGGTGACGCGCGCGGCGGAGGTCACGGGGCACGCTCTCATCGTGGTGCTGGGCGCAGGCGCCGCGGAGCTCGCCCCGCTTCTTCGCCATTCACCGGGCTCGGTGGTCATCAATCACGAATGGCGCGAGGGCCTCGCCAGCTCGATCCGCGCGGGGGTGGCGCGGCTCCCCCCCGCGTGCACCGGCGTCCTGCTGCTGCTCGCGGATCAGGCGGCGGTCACGGCGGAAGACCTGAGGCGCCTCGCCGGCGCCTGGCGCAAGCAGCCGCAGTACATCGCCGCCGCGCTCTATGCCGGGATCACCGGCGTGCCGGCCATCTTTCCGCGCAGTGTGTTCCGCGAGCTCGCGGAGCTGCGCGGCGATGCGGGTGCGCGGGTGCTGCTGCGGCGCAGCACCGAGCGCCTCGTGCGCGTGACGATGCCGAGCGCGGCGCTCGACATCGACACCCCGGAGGATCTGCTCGCGCTCGACGCGCCGAAGTGATTCTCAAGCGCGCCCCTTGCGCTGCGCGGCGGCGAGGATGCGCTGCGCCTGGACGAGGTGCGGCCGATCGATCATCTGGCCGTCGAGGCTCGCGACCCCCGTGCCCGGTGCAGCCGCGAACGCCGCCACGACGCGTCGCGCGTGCTGGCACTCCGCCTCGCTCGGCGTGAACGCGCCGTTGATGGCGGCGAGCTGATCCGGGTGGATCGCGAGCTTGCCGGTGAATCCGTCCCGGCGGGCACTCGCGAGCTCGCGCTCGAGACTCCCGGTGTCGCGAAAGTCAGTGTGCACCCCGTCGATCGCCTGCACTCCGAGGGCCGCCGCGGTCAGCAGGCACGTGCTGCGAGCCAGCTGGAAGGTGAAGGTCAGTGCGCCGCCCTCCTCCCGCTTGCCGAGCGCGCCGAGCGCCGCGCTCAGGTCCTCCGCGCCCCAGGAGAGTCCCGCGAGTCGCCGGAGCGTCGCGGGCGCAGATTCGAGCACCGCCGGATAGTGCGGCAGGGCGAGAAGCCCCCGGGGTGTCTCGGTACCCAGGATGAGGAGCCGGGTGCAGCCCTCGGCCACACCGAGCCGCCGCTCGAGCCCGGTGAGGAGGGCCGCCGCGGCGAGGATCTCCTCGGCCGCGGAGATCTTCGGCAGCACCAGCCCCGCGGGAAGGCGTGTGCCGCTCACCGCCTCGAGATCCGGGAGCATGAGGCCGCTCGCGGGCGAATTCACCCGCACCCACAGCTCCGGCGCGTCCCCGGCTCGCCTTGCGGCGAGGAGCGTTGCCACGCGAGCGCGTGCGGCCGGCAGATTCGCCGGATCGACCGAGTCCTCGAGATCGAGGATCAGTGCGTCGGCCTCAGCCGCGAGCGCCTTCTCCTGCTTAGCCGCGCTGTCCCCCGGAACGAACAGCAGCGAGCGGAGCGGCGCCGATTGAGCCGCGCCGCTCAAGCCGCCGGCCTCTTCAGCATCAGCGCCGCGCGGCGGCACGAGGCGACCTCCTCGTCGCGCTGGTTGAAGGCGCGATGCTCGAAGACGACGACGCCCGAGTCCTGGCGCGACTGGCTCTCGCGCTTCCCGACCACCGTGGTCGCCGCACGCAGCGTGTCGCCGATCAGGACCGGCTTCGGGAAGCGCACCTCTTCCCAACCGAGGTTCCCGAGCGTCGTGCCGTAGGTGGTGTCGTACACCGAGAGGCCGACCATGAGCCCGAGCGTGAATACGCTGTTCACGATGCGCTCACCGAAGGGGGTGCGCTTCGCATACTCGGCGTCCAGGTGCAGGCCAGCCGGGTTCATCGTGAGCGCGCTGAAGAGCAGGTTGTCGGTCTCGGTCACCGTGCGCCGCACCAGGTGCTCGAAGCGCCGTCCGACCTCGAATTCCTCGAAATACAGTCCCGCCACGTGCGCCTCCCGAAAGTCTCGAGGCCCCTCATGGGCCGCCGGGGCAAGTGTTGCATAGGCTCATAACCCCAGAAAGAGGTGCACCTAACCACACGGTATTTAGAGGCCCGAAGGGGCGCGTCTATAGTCGATCGGCATGTACCAGTACGACGCGCTGGATCAGGCGTTCGTCGATCGGCGGGTCGCGGAATTCCGCGACCAGATGCGGCGCCATCTCGCCGGGGAGCTCTCGGAGGACGAGTTCCGCCCGCTGCGGCTGCGCAACGGGCTGTACGTCCAGCGCCACGCTCCGATGCTGCGCATCGCGATCCCCTATGGACTCCTCGCCGCGCGCCAGTTAGCTAAGCTCGCCGACATCGCGCGCCGCTACGACCGTGGGTTCGGCCACTTTACAACGCGGCAGAACCTGCAGCTCAACTGGCCGAAGCTCGCCGACGTGCCCGACATCCTCGCCGAGCTCGCCACCGTGCAGATGCACGCGATCCAGACGAGCGGCAACTGCGTGCGCAACGTCACCGCCGACCACCTGGCCGGCATCGCCCCCGACGAGGTCGATGATCCCCGTCCCTACTGCGAGATCATCCGCCAGTGGGCCACGCTCCACCCCGAGTTCACCTACCTGCCGCGCAAGTTCAAGATCGCGGTGACCGGCTCGCCCGAGGACCGTGCCGCCTCCGAGGTGCACGACATCGGGCTGCACCTGAGGCGCGACGCCGCGGGCAGCATCGGCTTCACCGTGCTGGTGGGCGGGGGCCTCGGGCGGACTCCCATCATCGGGCAGGTGATCCGGGACTTCCTGCCGCTTCCCGGTCTGCTCTCGTATCTGGAAGCGATCCTGCGCGTCTACAACCGTCACGGCCGGCGCGACAACCTCAACAAGGCGCGCATCAAGATCCTCGTCAAGTCGCTCGGCATCGAGCGCTTCCGCGAGCAGGTCGAGGCGGAGTGGCGGCTCTCGCGGGACTCGTCGCCGCTTCTGCCGGCCGCGGAAGTCGAGCGGGTGCGCGGCTTCTTCAGGCCGCAGCCCTACGAGGCCCTCGAGGACTTCGATGCCACGAGCGGCCGCGAGCCGCGCTTCAAAGCCTGGTATCGCTATAACACCCGCGCTCACCGCGTCCCCGGCTATCGCGCCGTGTTCGTGGCGCTCAAGGCGCACGGGCACAACCCGGGCGACATGAGCTCGGACCAGATGGATGCGGTCGCCTCGCTCGCCGAGCGCGTGAGCTTCGGCTTGATCCGCACGACCCACAACCAGAACCTGCTGCTCGGGGACGTGCGGCAGCAGGATCTGTATGAGGCATGGCTCGAGCTCGAGCGGCTCGGGCTCGCCATGCCCAACATCGGCACGCTCACCGACATGATCGCCTGCCCCGGGCTGGATTTCTGCTCGCTCGCGAACGCCGGCACGCTCGGCGTCGCCCGGCAGATCCAGGAGCGCTTCGACGATCTCGACTATCTCTACGACCTCGGCGACATCGAGATCAAGATGTCCGGCTGCATGAACGCCTGCGGCCATCACCACGTCGGCCACATCGGCATCCTCGGCGTCGACAAGCGCGGCGAGGAGTGGTACCAGATCTCGCTCGGCGGCTCGGCCAACGGCTTCACCGCGCTCGGCGAGGTCATCGGCCCGTCGGTCCCGAAGAGCGAGGTCGCCTCGACCATCGAGCGCATCGTCGAGGCGTATCGGGCGCTGCGCGCCGACGGCGAGCGCTTCATCGATACGCTGCGCCGCGTAGGTCTCGAGCCGTTCCGGGAGGGCGCCTATGCGACGCATCCTGCGGCGGCGTGAGATCGTCGCGGACGACTGGCGCCATCTCGGCGAGGGCGCCGAGGAAGGCAGCGCTCTCATCGTGCCGCTCGTCGAGCTGCGCAAGGACCCCGAGCGCTGGCGCCGGTGGCGCGGCCGCCTCGGCGTGCGCTTGAGCTCGGTGGATCCGGTGGAGGAGCTCGCAGCCGACCTGCCGCGCCTCGATCTGGTCGCGATCGAATTCCCCAGTCCCAGTGACGGTCGCGGCTACTCGGCCGCAAGGCTGCTGCGCGAGCGACTGGGATTCCGTGGCGAGCTGCGGGCGGTCGGCGCCGGGGTCCGTCAGGACCAGGTGTTCCTGCTCGCGCGCTGCGGCTTCGATGCGATCGAGCTCGCCGAGAACGAGGACCCCGACGCGGCCCGCCGGGCGCTCGATCGCTATGACGTCGCCTACCAGGGCGGCTCACGCGAAGTGGCCCTTCGCAGGCAACGTTTCTCGTCCCGGCCCGGCTGAAGAAGGCCTCTCGGCCTGAGCGGCCGCGCCGCAGGGCGCGGCGTGCGCACTGTCTAGCGCAGCGGCAGCGCGATGTCGGCGAAGAGCTGTGCGACCTCAGCGGCGGAGGCGGCACGGTGGGCGCGCTCGATGAGGCGCCGGTCGAGGTGGGGCGCGAGCAGCTGCGCGAAGTCGTACATGTACTTGCGCAGGAGTGTGCCGCGGCGAAAGCCGATCCAGGTCGTGTGCGCGGCGAACAGGTGCGAGGCGTCGACCCCCGCGAGGTCCGGATCGTCCTCAGCGACCGCCATGTGCGCGACGATGCCCACACCGAGACCGAGCCGCACGTAGGTCTGGATCACGTCCGCGTCGCGTGCGGTGATCGCGATGTTGGGGGTCAGCGCCGCCTTGGCGAACGCCTCGTGAAGCGATGAGGGCCCGGTGAAGCTGAACGTATAGGTGATGAGCGGGTAGGCGGCGAGCGCCTTGAAGCTCAAGCGCGCGCCGTTGGCGAGCGCGTGCCCCCGGGGCACGATGACGGTGCGATACCAGCGATAGCAGGGCAGCAGCGTCAGCTCCGCAAACAGCGCCTCGGAGCCCGTCGCGATGGCGCAGTCGATCCGATCGCCCGCCACCATCTCCGCGATCTGCTCGGAGGTGCCCTGGTGGAGGTTCAGGCGCACCTGCGGATAGCGCTCGCGGAACTGGCGGATCACGTTGGGCAGCACGTAGCGCGCCTGGGTGTGGGTGGTGCCGATCGAGAGGCTTCCCTTCCCCTCGTCGCGCAGCTCCGTCGAGAGGTCGCGGATGCTCTGGGCCTCCTGCAGGATCTTCAGCGCCCGCTCGATCACCTGCTGCCCGGCGGGGGTGATGCGGGTGAGATTGCGCCCCTCGCGCACGAAGATCTGAAAGCCCAGCTCGTCCTCCAGGAGCTTGATCTGCTTGCTCACCCCCGGCTGCGAGGTGTGGAGTTTGTGCGCTGCGGCCGTGATATTGAGCCCGCTCTGGGCGACGGCCGCGAGGTAGCGCAACTGGTGGAGCTTCATGCGCTCCCAAGACTAACTCAACCGGCACCTTTCTGTGACCGTTCCATAACCGGCGCGCAGCCCTAAAGAAGCAATCATTCGTTCAAGGAGGCGGCGCGGCCTCGTTATAGTCGGCCCCACCATGGCGGAGCTGACGGCGCTCGGGCTCGAACGGAAAGCGGCGGCGGTGCACGCGCAGCTCGCGGCCGCCCTCGCCCGCCACGGGCGCCTCGTGTACTCGAACAGCCTCGGCGCCGAGGCGATCGTGCTCACCGACATCATCGCGACGCAGCTGCCCGAGATCGACATGTTCAGCATCGATACCGGGCGGCTGTACGAGGAGACCCATGAGCTGCTCGAGAAGCTGCAGCGCCGCTACCGGCGCGCGATCCGGGTGGTCTACCCGGACGCCGCGGCGCTCGAGCGGCTGGTCGCGCGCCAGGGCGTGAACGGCTTCTATCACAGCCTCGAGGCACGCCTCGAATGCTGCCGCATCCGCAAGCTCGAGCCCTTCAAGCGCGCGATCGTCGGGTACGACGGCTGGATCACCGGCCTGCGGCGCGAGCAGTCGGCCGCACGCGCTGCGGCCGAGGCCGTCGAGTGGGACGCCGAGCACGGCCTGTACAAGGTGAGCCCTCTGCTCGAGTGGACCGAGGCCGAGGTGTGGCAGTACATCCGCGCGCGGCGGCTGCCGTACAATCCGCTGCACGATCGGCAGTTCCCCAGCATCGGCTGTGCGCCGTGCACGCGCGCGATTCAACCGGGCGAGAGCCGCCGCGCCGGCCGCTGGTGGTGGGAGCAACCGGAGACGCGTGAATGCGGTCTGCATCCGAGGGTGCCTCCCGCGGCCCTGCCCGCCTGAGCGCGGCGGCCGCCATGGATTACCTGCCGGTCTTTCTGCGCCTCGATGGCCATCCCGTCGTGGTGGTGGGCGGCGGGACGGTTGCGCTGCGCAAGGCGGCGTGGCTCCGCAGGGCGGGCGCCCGCGTGACGGTCGTGGCGCCGGGCGTGCACGCGGAGCTCGCGCAGCAGGCCGCGCGTGGCGAGCTGCGGCAAATTGCCGAAGAGTTCACGCCCGAGCATCTCGCGGGCGCCGTCGCCGTCGTCGCCGCCACGGCGGATCGCGCGACGAACGCGCGGGTCGCAGCCAGCGCGCGCGAGCGGGGCGTGCCGGTCAACGTCGTCGATGACGCCGAGCTCTCGACCTTCATCTTTCCGGCGATCGTCGATCGCTCGCCGCTCGTCGTCGCGGTGAGCTCGGCCGGACATGCGCCGGTGCTCGCGCGGCGCGTGCGCGAGCAGATCGAGGCGCTGCTTCCCGAGCGTCTCGGCGCGCTCGCGCGCTTCATGGGCGCGCGCCGCAGCAGCGTGCAGCGCGCGCTCGGCGCCTTCGCCCGTCGTGGCTTCTGGGAACGCGTCGCCTCGGGTCCCGTCGCCACGCAGCTGCTGCGCGGGGACGCCGCGCAGGCGGAGCGGGCGCTGGGGCGGGAGCTGCTCGCCGCGCAGCTCCCCGTCGGCGCCGTCGCAAGGCTGGGCGAGGTATACCTGATCGGCGCCGGCCCGGGCGATCCCGACCTGCTCACGCTCCGCGCCCTGCAGCTGCTGCAGCGTGCCGACGTGATTCTCTACGACCGGCTGGTGAGCGAGGCGGTGCTCGAGCGTGCGCGACGCGACGCGGAGCGCATCTTCGTCGGCAAGGAGTCCGGGGGCGAGGATCCGCAGCAGCGCATCCACGAGCTGCTGTTGCGCCTCGCCCGCGAGGGCAAGCGCGTGGCGCGCTTGAAGGGCGGCGACCCGCTCGTCTTCGGACGCGGCGGGGAAGAGATCGAGGTGCTGGCGATGCACGGCATCCCCTGCACCGTGGTGCCCGGGATCACCGCGGCGCTCGGCGCGGCCGCCGCCGCGGAGCTGCCGCTCACCCATCGCGGGCTGGCGAGCAGTGTCACGCTCATCGCCGGGCGCTTGAGCGACGGCGCCCTGCCCGACTGGCGCTTTCTCGCGAACCCGCAGCACACCGTGGTCGTCTACATGGGTGTGGCTCAGCTACCGGACATCGTGGCGAGACTCGAAGCCGCGGGAGCCGCCGCGGGGCATCCCGCAGCCATCATCGAGCGGGCGACACTGCCCGGGCAGCGGATCCTGCGCGGCACGCTCTCGAACATCGTCGCGCTCGCGCAGGCGTACCGGATCGAGCCGCCCTCGATTCTGATACTCGGCGACGTGGCGGCCTTCGCCGCCACCGAGGCGGGAGCCGCACCGCTCCCCCGGGCGGGCGCGCCCGGAGTCCCGGCGTGAGCGCGCAGCGCGCCCCGGCCGGCGGCGCCGTCAGCGGCTTCGTCGGCGCGGTCGGCAACACGCCCCTCATTCTGCTCAAGCGGGTGAGCGAGGAGACCGGCTGTCAGATCCTCGGCAAGGCCGAGTTCATGAATCCCGGCGGCTCGGTCAAGGACCGCGCCGCGAGCGCGATCGTTCTCGAGGCCGAGCGGCAGGGTGCGCTCCCACCGGGAGGCACGGTGGTCGAGGGGACCGCGGGCAATACCGGCATCGGCCTCGCTCACGTCTGCAATGCGCGCGGCTACCGCTGCGTCATCGTCATGCCCGACAACCAGTCGCCGGAGAAGTACGCGCTGCTCGCGATGCTCGGTGCCGAGGTCCATCAGGTACCGGTGGTTCCCTACAGCAATCCCAACCAGTACCAGCACGTCGCGAAGCGGCTCGCCGCCTCGCTCCCCAACGCCATCTGGTCCAACCAGTTCGACAACACCGCAAACCGCGACGCCCACGCGCGCACCACGGGACCCGAGATCTGGGAGCAGACCAACGGGCGCATCGATGCCTTCGTCGCCGCCTCCGGCACCGGCGGCACCTTCGCAGGGGTCGCGGAGTACCTGAAGTCGCGGCGGCGCGCGGTGCGCTGCGTGCTCGCCGACCCGCCGGGGAGCAGTCTCTATGAGTACGTGCGCAGCGGCACCCCCAAGGCCACCGGCAGCGGCTCGATCACCGAGGGGATCGGCGTCGGTCGCGTCACGAAGAATCTCGAGGGTGCGCCGATCGATGAGGCCGTGCACATCGAGGACGCCGAGACGGTGCGGCACGTCTACCGGCTGCTGTACGAGGAGGGCTTGTTCCTCGGCAGCACCAGCGGAATCAACGTCGCCGCCGCGGTCGAGGTGGCCGGCTCGCTCGGGCCTGGGCACACCATCGTGACCGTGCTCTGCGACGGCGGGGCCAGGTACCAGTCGCGCCTCTTCAATCGCGAGTGGCTCGAGCGAAAAGGCCTCGCCGCACACGTGCCCCGCCCGCCCGAGCATCCCCCCGTTACGCTCGAGGCGGGTCTGGTCGCCTGAGCCCGGATACGGGGGGAGCACATGGCGGTCTCACCCGACGTCCCGTGGCTGGTCGCGGTCGGCTCCTTCGCCCAGCTGGTCGACGGCTGCGTAGGCATGGGCTACGGCATCTCCGCGAGCTCGATCCTCGCGACGCTCGGCGTGCCTCCGGCCATCACCAGCGCCACCGTGCACGCCGCGGAGACGGTCACCGCGGGCGTCGCGAGCGCCTCCCACGCCCGGTTCCGCAACATCGATCGCCGGATATTCTTCTCGCTCCTGCTCCCGGGAGTCCTCGGCGGAATGCTCGGAGCGACACTGCTCGCCCACGTGCCGGCGCACACGGTCCGACCGTTCGTGTGGGCGTACCTGCTCGCCACCTCGCTCCTGGTGCTCGCCCGCGTGATCCTGAAGCGCAGCCCGCTGCGCGCCGCGACCACCGCCGTCGGAGTGATCGTGTTCGTGCTCGGCGCCGCCGGGTTGTTTGTAACGCTCGGCTGAGCGACCGTGCCAAGCTCCGCCGAGCTCGATGCCCTGCGCCTGAGTCTCGAAGTCGCCCTGCGCAGCGTCGCCTTCAGCCTGCCGTTCGCGGTGCTCATCGCCTGGCTCCTCACCCGCGCGCGCTTTCCAGGACGCATGCTGTTCGATGCGTTCGTGCATCTGCCGCTCGTGCTGCCCCCGGTGGCCGTGGGCTACGTGCTGCTGATCCTCTTTGGAGTGCGCGGCCCGATCGGCGGCTGGCTGCGGGCTCATTTCGGCATCGAGCTCGCGTTCACGACCGCGGGTGCCGCGCTCGCCACCGCCGTCATGACCTTCCCGCTGCTCGTGCGGGCGATCCGCCTCTCACTGGAGAACGTCGATCGGGGACTGGAAGAGGCGGCGCGCACGCTCGGCGCCTCTGCGCTCGATCGCTTCGTCTCCATCACGCTGCCGCTGATGCTGCCCGGGATCCTCGCGGGCGCGGTCACGGCGTTCTCGGCGGGCCTCGGGGAATTCGGCGCCGTCATCACCTTCGCGTCCAACGTGCCGGGGGTGACGCGCACGCTGCCCTTGGCTCTTTACACGGCGATGCAATCCCCGACGGGCGATGCGCTCGCGCTGCGGCTCGCGCTGCTGTCGTTCGCGCTCGGCCTCGCCGGACTCCTCGCCGCGGAGCTCCTGGTGCGCCGCGTGCGGCGGTTGCTGGGGCCATAACCGGTGCTCAAGGTCGCGGTCGTCAGGAAGCGCCCCGAGTTCACTCTCGAGGCGTCCTTCGCCGCGCCGACGCCGGGCATCACGGCGGTCTTCGGACGCTCGGGCAGCGGCAAGACGACGCTGGTCAACATGATCTCCGGCCTCCTCGCGCCCGACGCCGGCGAGGTGCGCCTGGACGATGAGGTGCTCACCGACAGCCGCGCCGGCATCGCCGTGCCGGCGGAGCGCCGTCGCATCGGGTACGTATTCCAGGATGCGCGGCTGTTCCCGCACCTGACGGTCGCGGGAAACCTCCGCTACGGCGAGAAGCGCGCGCGGGCGGCGCCGCAGGTCATCGGCTTCGACGAAGTGGTCTCGCTCCTGGGGCTGGCGCAGCTCCTCGAGCGCCGGCCCCGCCAGCTCTCGGGAGGGGAACGCCAGCGGGTGTCGCTCGGGCGGGCGCTGCTCTCCCAGCCTCGCCTGCTGCTGCTCGATGAGCCGCTGGCTTCGATCGACGCCGCGCGCCGCGAGGAGGTTCTGCCGTATCTCGAAACGCTGCGGGACCGGTTCGCGATTCCCATGGTGTATGTCAGCCACCAGTTCGACGAGGTGCTGCGTCTCGCCACCCACCTCGTGTTGCTCGACGGCGGCCGAATGCTGGCGGAGGGACCGGTGAGCGAGCTGAGTCTCCGGCCGGAGCTGCAGAGCATCGTGGGACCGGATCTCGTCGGCGCGGTGCTCGAGGGCGTGGTCACGCGCGTCGATCCCGAGCACGGCAGCGCCGATCTCACCGTCGGCCGCGGCACGGTGCAGGTCAGTGTGCGAGGCGCGCCGGTCGGCTCCCGCGTGCGCCTGCAGATCCTCGCGCGCGACGTGATTCTCGCGGCGCAGCCGGTGCAGGGCCTCTCGGTGCGCAACGCGATCGCGAGCACCGTGACCGCGATCTCGAACGATGACTACGGGCAGGTGTTGGTGAGGCTCGACGTGGGCGGGGAGACGGTGCTTGCGCGCATCACGCACCACGCGCAGAAGGCCCTCAACCTGCGCGCGGGCGATGCGGTGTGGACGCTGGTGAAGGCGGTGTCGACGCGCGGACACGCGTTTCGCATCACGCCCGCGGGTGTCTAACCGCCCGTCCGTCCTCGGCGACATGCGCGTTCCTTGAAAATCAAAAGCTTGAGCGAGGACCCGGCGCGAGTCGTTGGCTCGGAAAGACAGTGCCCCTCTGAGTCCTTCGCACCGGCAGCGCCGCCCTACCGCAAAAGCCTGCCATTTCAATGGCTTAGTGACATACGTCGCGACCGCCTCACGGCGGCACGGATTTCGCAGGTCTCCCCGTGAGCGGCGCCGCCACCCGCTCGGCCCGACGCGCGCCAATGAGTGCGACCCGTACCATCCATGGCCCCACGACTCACGCCCCTCAACCTGGCAGACACCGACCGGGAGCAGCTCGAGCGGTGGGCGCGCGCGCGCGACAATCGCCGGCCGCTCGCCCTCAGAGCCCGGATCGTGCTCTGTTGCCACACCGGGTGCTCGAATCGAGAGAGCGCAAGACGGCTGCAGCTCACCCCGCAGACCGTCGGCAAATGGCGCGCGCGCTTCCTCGCGCACGGTGTGCGGGGCCTCGCGGACCATCCCCGCTCGGGTGCCCCGCGCACGATCAGCGACGTGCTGGTGGAGGCCGTGCTCGCCAAGACCCTGCACGAGAGCCCGCCCGCCAGTGCGCGCTGGAGCAGCCGGCGCCTCGCCGCAGCGCTCGGAGTCTCGCAGCGCACGATCCTTCGCATCTGGCGCACGTTCGGCCTGTGACTGAAGCGTCGACCCGTGAGGGAGCGATTGCTTCAACGAACTTGTGACTCGATGCGGCTCCCGCAGAGATCGAGTTCACCGCTGTTTTTCCGATTGATTTGCAACGCGCCGGGAATTATGCCCGCGTCTCGGCAACACGACACGTCGACGCTCGCGGGAACGGCGCGTAGAAGGCGCATACGAACTCGTGTATGGGGGGACGACCGATGCGCTTGCATGACACGGCAATTCACACGGCGCTGGCCGCACTGTTGGTCGCCTCGAGCGCGTTGGCCTCGCCGGCGGCCGTGGCAGAGGTCATCGATCCCGGGGTGCGCCAGGCAGGCACCGACAACGGTCCGCCGCCGCCGCTCGCAGGCCTGACGGCCGACGAGGTCGCCTTCTTTCAGGATGGCCTCGCGCGCTTCTCCGCGGTCAAGATGGTCCGCAGTCCGACCGGCGACAACAGCGGCCTCGGCCCGCGCTTCAACTCGAATGCCTGCGCGTCCTGTCACATACAGCCCTTCGTCGGTGGCAGCAGTCCCTTCGTCAATCCGTTGCCCGCCGTCGCCCACGCCGATGGCGCGACCAACGCAGTGCCCTGGTTCATCGTGACGAACGGACCGATCCGCGAGGCGCGCTTCGTTTCCGACGGCGGCGTCCACGATCTGTTCGTCGTCACTAACCGCAGCGACGCGGCCGGCTGCCAGATTGCGCAACCGAGCTTTGCGCCGGCGGGGAATGGATTCACCGGTCAGGGCGGAAACCCCAACATCGTGTATCGCATCCCGACTCCGCTGCTGGGCGCGGGTCTGATCGAGGCGATTCCCGATTCCGCGATCCTCGCCAACGCCCGCGCCGACGCCTTCACCAAGCGGCTGTTCGGCGTGTCGGGACACCCGAATCGCAGCGGCAATGACGGCACCATCACGCGCTTCGGCTGGAAGGCCCAGAACAAATCTCTGCTGCTGTTCTCCGCCGAGGCCTACAACGTCGAAATGGGCATTTCCAACCTGATCTTTCCCCAGGAGCGGGACGAGACCCCGGCCTGCCAGGGGCTCGGGAATCTGACACCCAACGACACGTCCACCTTCGGCGCCCTGACGCCGCCGAATTCCGCAGTGTTGTCGGACATGGAAGGATTCGTCGATTTCATGCGCATGCTGGGTCCGCCCGTGCCGGCGCAGCCGACCGTCTCGACTCAACATGGCGCGGCCGTGTTCAGGGCGGTGGGCTGCGGCTTGTGTCACACGCCGGTGCTCGCCACCGGCCCGGCAATCGCGGACGGTGATGAAGATACGCCGAGCCTCGCCCTGTCGAACCAGCCGGCGCGGCTGTTCTCGGATCTGCTCGTCCATCACATGGGCGCGGCACTGGTGGACGGGATCACGCAGGGGAGCGCGGGGCCGGACGAATTCCGTACGGCCCCGCTGTGGGGCGTCGGGCAGCGCGTGTTCTTCCTGCACGACGGCCGGACCAGCAACTTGATTCACGCGATCCGCCTGCACGCCAGCCCGGGAAGCGAAGCGACCCTGGTGGCGCTGACGTTCTTCTCCCTGAGCGCTCAGGATCAGCAGGACCTGATCTATTTCCTGCGCTCGCTCTAGATCCGAGCGGCTTGCCTGCGGCGCGCGGGCGGCGCCTTTCGCTCACCTCGAGGGTGGCGTGCGTGACCTGAGCTAGGCGTCGGGAACCGGCTTCTCGCTCACCATCGTCAGCACGTCGTAACTCGCGACCGCCTCGCCGCTCTGGTTGCTGATCGCCGTGTCCCAGCGCACCTCGCCGTAGCCCGCCCCGAGGCGGAGCGATTTCTCCTTGCAGGTGAGGCGCACCCGGATGCGATCGCCGGGCTTCACCGGCTTCAGGAATCTCAGCCCGTCGAGCCCGTAGTTGGCGAGCACCGGACCCAAGGGGGGATCGACGAAGAGGCCCGCCGCCGCCGAGATGAGGAAGTAGCCGTGCGCGACGCGCCCGCCGAAGAGCGGATTGCGGGCCGCTGCGGCCTCGTCCATGTGCGCGTAGAACCGGTCGCCCGAGAGTTCCGCGAAGCGCTCGATGTCCCCCACGGTGACCTCGCGCTCGGCGGAGGTGAAGGTGTCGCCGATGGCGAGGTCCCCGAAGGGCTTCCTGAAGGGATGTGTGCCCGGGTCGAGCTCGCGCGCGCCCTTGACCCAGCGGCCGGTCACCGCCGTGACGACATCCGGAGTGCCCTGAACCGCCGTACGCTGCATGTAGTGCAGAACTCCGCGGATGCCGCCCATCTCCTCGCCGCCGCCGGCCCGGCCCGGTCCGCCGTGCACGAGGTGCGGGAGCGGCGAGCCGTGTCCGGTGGACTCCTTCGCGCAGTTCCGGCTCACGACCAGGATGCGCCCATGGAAAGGCGCAAGGCCGAGCACCAGATGCGCCGCGACCGCCTCGTCGGCGCTGAAGACCGAGGCCGCGAGGCTCCCGCCACCACGCCGGGCGAGCTCGATCGCATCATCGGGCGTCTCGTAGGGAACGAGCGTGCACACCGGCCCGAACGCTTCGACCGAGTGAATCGCCCTTGCCGCCGCCGTATTCCGGCAATAAAGGAGCGTCGGCGGCAGGAAGGCGCCGCGGTCGGCATCGGCTCCGAGGGGCTGCGCCTGGCCTGCCTCGCCATACACGACCTCGGCTTCGCGAGTGAGCTTGCCGAGCTGCCCGAGCACCTCGCGGCGTTGTCCTAGCGAGGCCACCGGTCCCATCCTGACGTTCGGGAGGCGCGGATCGCCGACGATGACCTTGGCGAGCGCGGCGCGGAGCGCGTCGAGGACATCCGCGGCCCGGGCCGCGGGGATGATGGCTTTTCGGATCGCGGTGCACTTCTGTCCCGCCTTCACCGTCATCTCGCGCACGACCTCCCGCACGAACAGCTCGAGCTCCGGCGACCCGGGCCCGGCGTCGGGACCGAGAATCGAGGAGTTGAGCGAATCGGTCTCGGAGGTGAACCGCACCGCGTTGGCGCGCACGATCCGGTGCTGGCGGAGCTTATGCGCCGTCGCCGCCGAGCCCGTGAAGGACACCACGTCC
>MNCZ01000019.1 GCA_001914695.1 Gammaproteobacteria bacterium 13_2_20CM_66_19
GATGGATGCGGCTGATGTCGATGAGCTCGTGGTTGTAGCGGTCGACGAAGTTGCGCTCGAGGTCGAGCACGTAGGCGAAGCCGCCGGTGAAGCCGGCGCCGAAGTTGAGGCCGGTGCGGCCGAGCACGCACACCGCCCCTCCCGTCATGTACTCGCAGCAGTGGTCTCCCGAGCCCTCGACCACGGCCACCGCGCCGGAGTTGCGCACCGCGAAGCGCTCGCCGGCCACCCCGGCGGCGTACAGCTCGCCGCCCGTGGCGCCGTAGAGGCAGGTGTTGCCCATGATGACGGTGTCCTTCGCCACGAAGCGCGCGCGGCTAGGGTGGCGCAGCACGATGCGGCCGGCCGCCATCCCCTTGCCGACGTAGTCGTTGGCATCGCCTTCGAGATACAGGTTGAGCCCGCCGGCGTTCCACACCCCGAAGCTCTGCCCGGCGCTGCCGCGGCAGCGCACGGTGAGAGGGGCCCCTTCCATGCCGTAGTTGCCCCAGCGCCGAGCGATCTCCCCCGAGACGCGCGCGCCGATCGAGCGGTTGAAGTTGCCGAGGTCGTAGTGCCATTCGCCGCCGCGCTTGCTCTCGATCGCCGGCAGCATGTCGCGCACCATGCGCTCGGCGAGCTCGCCGCGGTCGAAGGGTGGGTTCGAGTCGGTCGCGCAGAACTGCGGCGCATCGGCGGCCAGGCCGCCCGTGGAGAGGATGGGCGCGAGGTCGAGCTTGCGCTGCCTGGGCGTCTCGCCGCGCACCACCTCGAGATGCTCGGTGCGGCCGATGATCTCGGCGAGCGAGCGCACACCGAGGGAGGCGAGGATCTCACGCACCTCCTCGGCCACGAAACGGAAGTAGTTGATCACCATCTCGGGGAGCCCGGTGAAGTACTTCGTGCGCAGCACGTTGTGCTGGGTGGCGATCCCGGTGGTGCAGTTGTTGAGATGGCAGATGCGCAGATACTTGCACCCGAGCGCCACCATCGGCGCGCTGCCGAAACCGAAGCTCTCCGCGCCGAGGATCGCCGCCTTCACGACGTCGAGGCCGGTCTTGAGGCCCCCGTCGGTCTGCAGCCGCACCCGGTGGCGCAGCTCGTTGCGGCGCAGCGTCTGGTGGGTCTCGGCGAGGCCGAGCTCCCACGGCGTGCCCGCGTACTTGATGGAGGACAGGGGGCTCGCGCCCGTGCCGCCGTCATAGCCCGAGATCGTGATCAGGTCGGCGTAGGCCTTGGCGACTCCGGCGGCGACCGTGCCCACCCCGGGCTCGGCGACCAGCTTCACCGACACCAGCGCCTGCGGATTGATCTGCTTCAGGTCGAAGATGAGCTGCGCCAGGTCCTCGATCGAGTAGATGTCGTGGTGCGGCGGCGGGGAGATCAGGCCGACGCCCGGCCGCGCAAAGCGCAGGCTGGCGATCATGTCGTTGACCTTGTGCCCCGGGAGCTGGCCGCCCTCGCCCGGCTTCGCTCCCTGGGCGATCTTGATCTGCAGCACCTCGGCGTTGATCAGGTATTCCGGGGTCACGCCGAAGCGTCCGGACGCCACCTGCTTGATCTTCGAGTTGCGCTCGGTGCGGTAGCGGCGCGGATCCTCGCCCCCTTCGCCCGAATTCGAGCGCGCCCCGAGCCGGTTCATGGCGATGGCGAGTGCCTCATGCGCCTCGGGGGAGAGCGCGCCTAAGGACATGCCGGCGCTGTCGAAGCGCGAGAGCACCGCCTCCGCCGGCTCGACTTCGGCGAGCGGAATCGGCCGCGCGGCGCGCCTGAGCGAGAGCAGGTCGCGGAGCGTCGAGGCCGGCCGCTCGTTCACGAGACGCGCGAACTCGCGGTAGCCCGCCTCATCGCCGGAGATCACCGCCGCCTGAAGCGCCGCGATCACGTCGGGGTTGTACATGTGGTACTCGCCGCCGTGCATGTACTTGAGAAGCCCGCCCTGGGCGATCCCCTCGCGCGGGTTCCAGGCGCGCGCGGCGAGCGCCCCGAGGTCGGCCTCGAGATCGGCGAAATCCGCGCCCTGCACGCGGCTTTCGGTGCCGGTAAAGCACAGGTCCACCACCTCGCCCGCGAGCCCGACGATCTCGAACAGCTGCGCGCTGCGGTAGCTGGCGATGGTCGAGATCCCCATCTTCGACATGATCTTGAACAGGCCCTTCCTGAGGCCCGCGCGGTAGCTGCGACCGAGCTCGAGCCGCGCCGCGAAATCGAGCTTGACGCGTCCCTTGCGCATCATCTCGAAGAGCACCTGGTAGGCCATGTAGGGGTAGACCGCGGTCGCGCCGTAGCCGATGAGGCACGCGAAGTGGTGCGGCTCGCGCGCCGTGCCGGTCTCGACCAGCAGGTTGCACTTGCAGCGCAGTCCCGTCCTCACCAGGTGCTGATGCACCGCCCCGGTCACGAGCAGCGCGTGCGCAGGCGTGCGCCCCCGGACGAGGTAGCGATCCGACAGGAGCAGCACGAGCTTGCCTTCCAGCACGGCGCTCTCGGCCTGCGCGCACATGCGCAGGATCGCCCGGCGCAGCCCCTCCGCGGGGTCGTACTGCAGGTCGATGAACTCGTGCGTGACCTCCTCGATCGCGAGGATCTGGCGGAGCTTGCGCTGCGAGAGGATCGGTGAGCCGAGCACGATCTGGCGGGCGTGCTCGGGAGCGGGCAGAAAGATGTTGCATTCCGGCCCGATCTGGGTCTGCAGCGACATCACGATCGATTCGCGCAAGCTGTCGATGGGCGGGTTGGTGACCTGCGCGAATTGCTGGCGGAAGTAGTCGTAAAGCGGGCGCACCTTGCGCGACAGCACCGGCATCGGCGTGTCGTCGCCCATCGAGCCCACCGCCTCGTTCTCGTCCTCGGCGAGCACGCGGATGATCTCGTCGCGCTCCTCCTGGGTGACGTTGAACATCTTCTGGTAGAGCGCGAGCGTGTCGCGGTCCATGGGCTCGGCGGCGAGCCGCGCGTCCACCAGGTCGCTCTCGAGGTAACGCACGCCCTGCTTCAGCCAGCTCTTGTAGGGATGGCGGGATTTCAGGATCTGATCGATGTCCGCCGAGGCGAGGAGCGTTCCGCTCTTCAGGTCGAGCGCGATCATGTCGCCGGGGCCGAGCTTGCCCTTCCTGACGACGTCTTCGGGCGCGTAGTCCCACACGCCGGTCTCGGAGGCGATGGTGAGACAGCGGTTGGCCGTGATGCAGAAGCGCGCCGGCCGCAGCCCGTTGCGATCGAGCGTGCAGAGCGCGTAGCGCCCATCCGTCAGCACGACGCCGGCCGGACCGTCCCAGGGCTCCATGTGCGCCGAGTAGTACTCGTAGAAGGCGCGCAGGTCGGGATCCAGCGCGTCGAGCCCGTGCCAGGCCGGCGGGATGAGGAGCCGCATGGCCTGCAGCGGATCGAGGCCTCCCATCAGCAGCACCTCGAGCATGTTGTCGAGGCTCTGGGAGTCCGAGCCGCCGAGCGACACCAGCGGCAGCACCTCCTGCAGCCCCGGGAGAAGGGGCGATGAGAGCAGCGGCCCGCGGGCCCTCGCCCAGTTGCGGTTGCCCTGGATGGTGTTGATCTCGCCGTTGTGGGCGAGGTAGCGGTAGGGGTGCGCGAGGCGCCACTGCGGCAGCGTGTTGGTGGAGAAGCGCTGGTGGAACACGGCCACCGAGCTCTCGAGACGCGGATCGGCGAGGTCCGGGTAGAACTGCGCCAGGTGCTGCGGCATCACCATGCCCTTGAAGACGATGGTGTTGGCCGAGAGGCTCGGCACATGGAACGCGGGATCGCCGCTCGTGGCCTTCTCGGCCAGGCGGCGCGCCATGAAGAGCCGCCGGTTGAAAGCCGCCTCGTCGAGGCCCGCCTCAAGGCAGTTGACGAAGAGCTGCTCGATGAGGGGCAGCGATTTCAGCGCCTCGGCGCCACAGGCCCCAGGGTCCACCGGCACGGCGCGCCAGCCGGCCACCTCGAGTCCCTGCCGCGCCAGCTCGCGAGCGAGCGCGAGCCGCGCCTGCTCCGCCTGCAGCACATCGCGCGAGTGAAACACGAGACCGGAGGCGAAGCGCTCGGCGAGCTCGATGCCGGCCTCGGCGGCCACCGCCCGGAGGAACCCCTCCGGCCTCTTCAGCAGCAGCCCGCAGCCGTCGCCGGTCTTGCCGTCGGCAGCGATCGCGCCGCGGTGAGTGAGACGGATCAGGGAGCTGATCGCGGTGCGAACCAGCCAGTGGCTCGGCGCATCGTCCAGGCTCGCGATCAGGCCGAAGCCGCAACTGTCGCGCTCGTAGTCCTCTTTATAGAGTCCGGCGGAAGGGGCATGCATGGATGACGGCCTCGCGATTCCCTCAAGCGCCGCGCAGACCTGAGCCGCGGCGGCAGGCCCGCGACCTCGTAGTCACACCGGCAATTCGTTCGCTGAAGGAGATCCGCCGCATGCCCGACCAGGCGCGCCGGCGAATGAGCAGTCGCAACCCCACGGCAAGAGATCGGGCCGCAGTGCCGTCGATCGACTGTTACACCATCACTATGCGTTCGATAATACCGGCCTCCGGGGCTGTTGCAAGCGCCTGAAGCGCCGCGGACCGAACTGAAAGCGACCGATGACCGAGCTCGAGACCCCGCGGCTTAAGCTGCGGCAATGGTGCGCGGCGGATCTCGAGCCCTTCGCCTCGCTCAACGCCGATCCGGTAGTCATAGAGTTCCTGTCCCGATGCCTGACCCGTGCCGAGAGCGATGAGTTTGCCGAACGCGTGCGCAGCGAGCTCGCCCAACGCGGCTGGGGGCTGTGGGCGGTCGAAGTGCGAGAGCACGGCCAGTTCATCGGTTTCGTGGGCCTGTCGGAGCCCTCCTTCGAGGCCCACTTCACGCCCTGCACCGAGATCGGATGGCGCCTGGCGCGCTCGAGCTGGGGCCGCGGTTACGCCACCGAGGCCGCCCGAGCGTGCCTCGATTTCGCCTTCCGGAGCCTCGGGCTCTCCGAGGTCGTCGCATTCACCGTGCCCGCGAACGCGCGCTCGCGGGCCGTGATGGAGCGGCTCGGCATGCGCCACGACGCGGCTGGGGACTTCGACCATCCCAGACTGCCGGCGGGGCACCCGCTCCAGCGGCACGTGCTCTACCGCCTGAGGCGCGAGGACTGGCAGCCCGGCTCGACCGTCCTGGCGCAGCCGTAGCGGGACCGCTGCGCCTCGCGCCCTCAGGGCGGCTCGCGCACCGCGAGCGCGATGTCCACGAGGTGCGTGCGCCGCACCACCTTGAGAGCGAGCGTGGTGCCGGGCGGCACGCGGCTCAAGCGCCGGTGGAGCGCATCGATGCCGTCCACCGGCTCACCGTTGACGGCGACGATCAGATCGCCGGGGCGCAGATCCGACTCCGCGGCCGGCCCCTGCGCCTCGCGTGACAGCACTTCGACCGCGCGCGCGACTGTCAGCCCCAGTGCCCGTACGAGTCGCAGATCGAGCGGCCGGTCGCGAGCGGCGACGCCGAGCCAGGCGCGACGAACGCGCCCCTGGGTGAGGATTTCCGTCAGTACCCATTGCGCGGTGGAAGCGGGAATGGCGAAGCCGATGCCCTGCGCCATCGCGATGATGGCGGTGTTGATGCCGGCCACGCTTCCGGCCGCATCGGTGAGCGGGCCGCCAGAATTTCCGGGGTTGAGAGCGGCACTGTGTTGCACCACCCCCTCGATCAGCCGGCCGTGGCGGCTGCGCAGCGAGCGGCCGAGCGCGCTCACGACCCCGGCGGATACCGTGGACTCGAACCCGAACGGATTGCCGACGGCGACCACCAGCTGTCCGGCGCGCAGCCGCTCGTCGCTGGCGAGGCGCGCGTAGGGGAGCGAGCCGGCCTGAGCGCGCAGCACGGCGAGGTCGGTGGCGGGATCCCGCCCGGTGACCACGGCGGGGACGCTGCGCCCGTCGACGAAGGCGACCCGCGCCTCCTGCACGCGCTGCACGACGTGCTCGTTGGTGAGGAGATACCCGTCGGGCGTCACGACCACACCGGACCCCGCGCCCCCGCGCGCCTGCTCGGCTTCCGCGGCGCTTCCCACGTAGACGCTCACCACCGCGGGCCCCACCCGCTCGACGGCGCCCACGACGGCGGCGGAGTACGCATCGAGGGGATCGGACCGGGGTGAGAGCTCGGAGGTCGCGCTGTCGGCCATCGCGCAGGCATGGGGACCGGCCGGCTGATTCTCAAGGGAAGCCTTCCTCCGGACGCACGAGAGGCACCGCAACCCCGGCGCAGCCGGGGCGCCAGAGTTCAGGCCTGCGGTAGAGATTCCTGCCAGAATCACGCGCGGCCCATGATCTCGCTCGCTCAAACCGCCATCCTCCTCGCCGCCGCGGTCGTCGCGGTGTCTCTGTTCCGATTCGCGAGGCTCAGCTCAATCCTCGGTTACCTCGTCGCGGGGCTCGTGATCGGCCCCTGGGGACTCAACCTGATCGGCGACGTCGGGGGGATCCTGCAGGTGTCCGAGTTCGGCATCGTGTTGCTGCTCTTCATCATCGGACTCGAGCTGCAGCCGACGAGACTGTGGGTCATGCGGCGCATCGTGTTCGGGTACGGGCCCGCTCAGGTGGCGCTGTGCTCGCTGCTGCTCGGCGCGGGCGCCTGGGCGCTCGGGGTGCCGCCGATCGCCTCCGCGGTCATCGGCTTCGGCCTGTCGCTCTCCTCGACGCCTCTGGTGCTGCAGGTGCTGGCCGAGCGCGGGCAGCTCAAGACACAGTACGGGCGCGGGGCGTTCGGGATCCTTCTCTTCCAGGATCTTGCGGTGCTGCCCGCACTGGCGCTTCTGCCGATGCTGGCTCCCTCGTCGGCGACCCATGCGGCCTCCGGCAGCTGGTGGATTACGCTCCTCAAGCTCCTCGCCGTGATCGTCGCGGTCATCGGCGGCGGGCGGCTGCTGCTGCGCCCGGCGCTGCGGGTGGTCGCGCGGGCGCAGGTGTCGGAGGTGTTCACCGCCGCGGCGCTGCTTACCGTCATCGCCACGGCGCTGCTCGCGAACCTCGCCGGATTGTCGATGGCGCTCGGGGCGTTCCTCGCCGGCGTGCTGCTCGCTGACAGCGAGTTTCGTCACGAGCTCGAAGCCGACCTCGAGCCGTTCAAGGGTCTGCTCCTCGGCCTGTTCTTCATCGCCGTCGGCATGTCGGCCAACCTGGGGCTGCTCGAGTCCGAGCCGCTGACGCTGCTCGCCCTCACCGCCGCCTTTCTCGCCGTCAAGATCGTCGCGGTGACCGCGCTCGCGAGGCTCGCTGGGCTACGCGGCGACTCGGCCCGGCGGCTCGGGTTCGCACTCCCGGCGGGAGGAGAGTTCGCATTCGTGCTGTTCACGCTCGCCGCGCGCGACGGGGTCTTCGGGCGCGCCACCTCGGACCTCCTCATACTCGCCGTGACGCTCTCGATGATATTGGGTCCCCTGCTGCTGATTGCGCACGAGGCGATCCAGAACCGCTGGCTCGCTCCTCCGCCGCAGCCCTACGACGCCATCGAGGAGCACGACAACCTGGTCATCATCGCCGGCTTCGGGCGCGTCGGGCAGATCGTGGCACGCATCCTGCGCGTGAAGGGGATCCCCTTCACCGCCCTCGACAACAGCCAGACGCACGTCGATTTCGTGCGCCGCTTCGGCAACAAGGTCTACTACGGCGATGCCTCGCGGCTCGAGCTGCTGCGCGCCGCGGGGGCCGATCGCGCCCGGATCCTGGTGCTCGCGATCGACGACGCGGATGCCTCGACGCGCACCGCCGCACTGGCGCGCGAGTACTTTCCGCGCCTCAAGATCTACGCCCGCGCGCGCAACCGCCAGCACGCCTTCGCGCTGATGGACGTGGGGGTGACCGAGATCGTCCGCGATACCTACGCCTCGAGCCTCGAGATCGCGGCGTGGGTGCTGGAAGGGCTCGGCGAGGCCCCGGCCACGGCGCGCGAAGCCGTGCGCAAGTTCCGCCAGCACGATGAGGCCACGCTCGCCGCGCAGTATCAGGTCAAGGAGGACGAGACCAAGTTCCTCGCGACCACGCGCGAATCCGCGGCGCAGCTCGAGAAGCTCTTCGAGTCCGACCGCAGCAGGTCAGGATAGAGCCATGGACGAGGCGCGCAGCGTCCGCGAGTTCTGGTTTGGGCGACTCCCGCTCTGCGCCGAGGACCTCGACGAGCGCATGGCCTTCTGGTTCGGCGAGGACAACCTCGGGCTCACCGCTCAGCGCGACGAGGAGATCCGCGCGCGCTTCGGCGAGCTCTTCGAGCGTGCCGCAGCCGGAGAGCTCGAGAGCTGGGCCGACGGTCCGCGGCGGCGCCTGAGTCTGATCATCGTCCTCGACCAGTTTCCGCGCAACATGTTCCGGGACAGCGCACGCGCCTTCGATTTCGACGAGCAGGCGCTCGCGCTCGCGCTCTCGGGCATGCAGTCGGGGGCAGATGCCGCGCTCGATGCGGTGGAGCGGATCTTCTTCTACATGCCGCTGCAGCACGCCGAGAGTCTCGAGGTGCAGGAGGAATCGGTGGCCGCCTGCCGGCGGCTGCTGAGCGAGGCGCCGCAGGAGCTGCAGGAATCCTTCGCCGAGGTGCTCGACTACGCCGAGCGACACCGCTCGATCATCGAGCGCTTCGGACGCTTTCCGCACCGCAACCGCCTTCTCGGGCGCGCCAGCACGCCTGCCGAGGAGGCGTGGCTCTCCGAGGGCGCGCGCTTCACCCCTGGTCCGCGCGCGGATCGAAATTGAGCTTGCGCCGCATCTCCTCGTACAGCGCCTTCGCTTCCGGCGAAGTCCCGGGCGGCAGCACGACCTTCAACTGCACGAACTGGTCCCCGGCGGGCTTGCCCGGCAGGCCACGCCCGCGCAGGCGCAGTTTCTGACCCGACTGCGATCCGGGCGGGATCTGCACCTCCACCGGCCCGCCCAGCGTCGGCACGGTGACCGAGGCGCCGAGCGCCGCCTCCCAGGGGGCGACGGGCAGCGTGAGCGTCACGTCGCGGCCGTCGAGCTGGAACAACCGATGCGGCCTGATGTGCGTCTCGAGGTAGAGATCCCCCGCGCTGCCGCGCCCGCTCGCCGGCTCGCCCTGACCGGCGAGACGGATCAGCTGCCCCGCGGTGACGCCTGGAGGAATCGTTACGCGGACGGTGTGGTTGCGCAGCTCGAGCGTGCCGTCGGGCTTGAGCTCGGGACGCTTGAGCTCGAGCATCCGGGTCGTGCCCCGGAAGGCTTCCTCGAGATCGATTTCGATGCGCGCGTGATGATCGCGCCCCGGCCGGCGGCCCTCCGCGGCAAACGGCGAGCCGCCGCCGAAGAGCGAAGAGAAGAACTCGCTGAAGCCCTGCTCGCCCAGGCCGCCGTCCTCGCCCGCGCCAAAGCCCCGCGGGCCCGCGCCGCGCCCTCGCGAGCGACCCGGGCGCGCCCTGCCGTCGCCCGAGAACTCGAAGCCGCTGCCCCAGTCCGGAGGTGGACGAAACTGCTCGCCGGCTTTCCACTGGCCGCCGAGCTGGTCGTACGCGGCGCGCTTCTCGGGATCCTTGAGCACTTCGTAGGCCTCCTGCATTTCCTTGAAGCGCGCCTCGGCGTTCGGCTCCTTGCTCACGTCGGGGTGGTACTTGTGAGCGAGCCGGCGATAGGCCTTCCTGATCTGGTCGGCGCTCGCGGTGCGCTCGACTCCGAGGACCTTGTAGTAGTCACGGAATTCCATGGGGAGGGGAATTCTAGCCGCGGTGCTTCGTGCGCTGTGGCGGCTGCGGGCCCCGGCCCCTCGCGCGGCTACGCACGGGAGGCCACCTGGCCACGCGCGGCCAAAAAAAGCGCCGCGAGGCGGGGGAAGTCGCATCGCGGCGCGCAGCGCGAACACGGGGAATTTGTTCGCAGCTTGAGCGTGACGGAGCAAGGCCCGTGCCAGCCCAGCAATCCAAGCGAAAACAATGAGTTAATGAGCCCTGCGGGCAGGGCACAACGCCGGGGCGGTGACGCGAAGTGTCACTTTGGACCGAAGCCGAGCCAAGTCGGTCAGTGCGGCAGCACGGGCACGCAAGGCTGCGCCTGCTCCTTCAGCGAATCACAGAGGGCACGCGCCTGAGCCTCGCCGGCAGCGGGAGCCTGCAACCGGTAGAGCTGTCCCGCGGCGCTGTCGGCCGGGACGATGCGCGGAGAGAGTCCACCCAGCTGCGCGCCGAAGCGCCCCTTAAGTCGCCGCCACTCGCGGTCGGCGCTCGCCTGGCTGCCGAACGCGCCGAGCTGCACCCCGTACGCGCTCTCGCTCGCCGCCACCGTGGCGTTGCGCTCGCGCGCGGGGCGCTGCGCTGCCGCGAGCCCGCGCGAGAGCTGCGGCGTGAGCTTTACGGGCGCCGTGCGGATGAGCTGGGGAGCGGCAGTTTGAGCGCCGCTTCGGCCCACCGGGGGCGGCGTCGCCTGGGTCGCGAGCTGCAGCGCGCGCACGCCCGAGGATCCCGGGAGCGCAACCGGCCCCGTCGAGGCGGCCGTAGCCGGCCCGATGCGCGGGGCCGATCCGAGCGAAAAGGCCTCGATGCGGATGCGCGCTTCCTCGGACCATTTGCCGCCCGGGTGCCGGGCGAGGAACTGCCGGTACGCATCGACGGAGGCCACGCGCCCCGCGTCCGCCCAGTCGCGCTCCTCCTCGAGCTGCGCGAGGCGCTCGCGGGCCCGCGCGGCGAGCTCGCTGTCGGGATGCTGCTCGACGAATCGCCCGTAGGCCTCGCTCGTGTCGGCGGCTTCGGCCGAGCGCCAGTCCTGCTGCTCCCGGCTGCAGCTTGCCATTAAGGCCGCGAGCACGACGATCAGGGCGACTCTTCCGGTGCGGAATGTGATCATGATCGGCATCCTTGGGCGTCGGACGGGCCGTATTATGACCCTGCCGCACCAAGGGAGCACCGGATGATCCAGACTTTGAAGCGCAGACTCATCGATCAGATCGGCGACTCGCCGACCTTCGTCTCGGAGGGCTCGCGTCTGACCGGGGACCTGGAGACGTCCGGTCCGCTGGTGATGTGCGGGGCCGTTCGGGGCGACGGGCGCGTCGCCGGCGCGCTCCGCATGTCCGCGACGGCGGAGTGGCAGGGGGAGATTCACGCGCAGGCTGCCGTGGTCGCGGGAAAGATCTCGGGAAAGCTCGTCGTCGAGGACAAGCTCGAGGTCGGCGCCACCGCCGTGCTCCACGCCGACATCGTCGCGCGCAGGATCGCCGTCGCCAAGGGCGCGATCATCGACGGCGCGGTGACCGTGACCAGCGGGGAGCCGGTGGTCGAGTTCGAGGAGAAGCGCGCCGTGCGCTGAGGCGCTCGCCGCCGAGCTCGGCGAGGATGCGCCGCTCGAGCCAGTTGGGGGCCGTGAGTCGCTCGAAGAATCCGCAGTGACCCCCGTAGCGGGTCAGGGTGATCGACAGCGCCGGGGATCGCGCCAGGCGCCCGAGCCCGTCGGCGGGAATGATCGGATCGTCGAGGGATGTCAGGAGGCTCGAGGGCACTTCGAGCCTCGCGAGCCGCCCGCCGGTGATCGCGTAGCCGTTGAGATAGTCCTCGAGGGTGGGAAACTCGCTGTAGCAGCGCACCATCTCCGCCGTCATGCGGCGCAGGCCGCGCAGCCGCTCCAGGGCGCGGAAATCGTAGCTCCCGGGCCAGGCCGCCTGCTTCCTGCGCAGGCTCCGCCGCCACTTGCGCACGAAGTACAGCTCATAGAGCGGCGGACCCCGCTCGAGCGCCGTCAGCGTCTGAGCGGGATCGAGCACCGGTGAGACGGCGATCACCCGCTCGAGATCGAGCGCCGCCTCGCGCGCCTGCGCCGCGACGCGCAGCATGAAGTTTCCGCCGAGGGAGAAGCCCACCAGCTGCAGCGGGCGGCCCGCAAAGTGCTGCTGCAGGGCGCGCACCGCGCCGACGACCTCCGGCAGGCGGCAGGAGTGAAAGAGCTCGCGATTCAGGTGATGCGTGTCGCCGTGGTCGCGCAGGTTCAGTCGCACCACCTCGAAGCGCTGCTCGAACAGCAGCTGCGCGAGGGAGAGCAGGTAGAGCGAGTCGGCGCTGCCTTCCCAGCCGTGCAGCAGCACGACCGGCCGGCCGGGGCCCTCCGCCGGACCCGACACGAAGCATTGCAGCCGCACGCCGGCCCCGCAGTCGAGGAGCACTTCGCGCTGCGCTGCGAGCAGCGGCGCGGCGCGCTCGAGGACCCGTCCGCGCCGCCAGGCGGTGCTCGCGAGCATCGACTGCACGTGGCGGTTGCGTAACCAGCGCGGCGGCCGGAAGGCGTCCTCGGCGCAGTGCACGGGGTGGATCGCGGGTGCGCTCAGCGCACGCGGATTTCGATGCGGTTGTTGACGCTCCCGGTGCGATTCCATTCGCCCGCGGTGAGCTCGCTCGTCACTTGCGGATAGGGCGCGAGGACGCTCGCCGGTTCACCGGGAGCCACCTGCACCTGCAGCGCGCCGCGGGTGGAGATGCGGATGTCGTCGATCAGGTTGGCGAGCGCGAGCGGCGTGCGCTGTGCGCTCGTGAGCGCCTCGTCCGGGGGATTGCCGACGAGGTCGCACTTCGAGAAGGGCGTCTCCTCCGGCGCCAGCGAGTATCCGTCGACGGCGCTGCCGAGGAGACAGAAGCGTCCCGCAAAGCTCCTGATGTCCACGAGCCCCGCCACCTTCTGCCGCGCGAGCCGGTAGAGGAGCTTGCCGATCGCCTCGAGTCGCGCGCCACCGAGCGGGTCGGCGCCGAAGGGCACCGACACCAGCATCGGCCGGCCATCGCTCGGCACACCTGCCCCCGGCGCGGGGCCGGAGGACGAAACCGCACCTCCGGCCGTCGCCGCCGCGGGTGC
The DNA here is from genome assembly GCA_001914695.1 of Gammaproteobacteria bacterium 13_2_20CM_66_19. Classification (GTDB taxonomy): domain Bacteria; phylum Pseudomonadota; class Gammaproteobacteria; order Steroidobacterales; family Steroidobacteraceae; genus 13-2-20CM-66-19. Next base: position 12,762 of record MNCZ01000019.1, read on the forward strand.
GCCCGCACCCGCTCCGGCCGGCGCAAACGCCGGCGCGAGCGACGCACTCTGACTCCGCAGCTGTGTCAGCTCGATGGTCAGGCCTTCGAGGAGTCTTCCTGTGCGCCACGCGAGTGCGCTGCTCACGAGCGCAATGGTGAGCGCCACGCACGCGAAGAGCCACGCCCACGCCGAGGACGCGGGCCGTGGCGGCGGCGGAACCGCTTCGGGCGGCGGCAGGGACTTGAGCAGGGCGCGCATCTCGGCGAGCAGAGCGCGCATGTCGGCGCTGATCCGATCCGTCTGGGTGTCGACCGCCGCCACCAGCGCCCGGCGCAGCTCCGCGAAATGCTCGCGCAGCGCGCTGTCGGTGAGCGGCCGGGACGGCACCGGCGCGGGGCTCTCTTCCGCCGCTGCCTCGGCCGGCGCGTCGACCGGCGTGAAGCTCGGCTGCTCAACGATGCGCCGCTCGGAGACCAGGTGCAGCTGGTTCAGCACCTTGGAGACGTCGGTCGGCCGAATCTGTTTCGGCAGCACGCCTACCGCGCCGAGCGCGCGCGCCTGACCGAGGAACAGCTCTCCTTCCTGTGAGGTGTACATCATGACCGGAATGGTGGCGGTGCGCGGGTCGTTCTTGATGGCCCGCACCGCCTGCAATCCGTCCATGCCCGGCATCAGGTGATCCATGAAGATAACGTCCGGGTGGTTGTGGCTCAGGTACTCGATCGCCGCCTCGGCGCTCTCCGCGTTGTCGACGTCGATGTCGTACTTCTCGAGGGCGCGGGCAAGAAACAGGCGCGCGGACTTCGAATCGTCCACGATCAGCGCCCGTTTTGCGCCCATGTCCTCTCCCCGCGCTGCTGCCGCCGGGGGAAGTGTAGCTCAGAACCCCGGCCCTTCAATCGCTCGCACGGGCCACGCGCAGCACGCGCGGCGCGCCGCGCAGCTGCGCGTAGAGGTCGGCAAGGCGTCGTGCCATCGCCGCCGACGACCATTGGCCCGCGTAGGCGAGTCCGCGCTTCCCGAGCTCCTGTCGCAAGTTCAGGTCGCCGAGCAGGCGCACCACGGCGGCGGCGAATGCGTCCTCCTCCTCCTCGGGCACGACCAGCGCGCCCGATCCGGGCACGAGGATCGAGCGCGTGCCGAGGTGCGCGGTCGAGACCACCGGGGTGCCCTGCGCCATCGCCTCGAGCAGCACCAGTCCCTGCGTCTCGGTGCGCGACGCGAAGGCGAACACGTCCGCCGCGGCGTAGCAGTCGAGGAGCGCCGAGTCGCGCTCCAGGTAACCGGCGAAGTGCACGTGCTCGGCGAGTCCGAGATGGCCCGCCTGCTGCCGCAGGGCCTCGCGCGCCGGACCTTCGCCCGCGATCACGAGCAGCGCTCCCGGCACCGAGCGGATCACCTCGCGGAACATCCGCAGCAGGAAGCCGATGTTCTTCTCGTGCGCGACCCGACCGATGTAGGTGACGAGCGCTCGCCCGGCGTCGATGCCGGCGCGGGCGCGGAAGGCGCGGCCGTCGCCCGGGCGGAAGCGATCCGCCGCGAGTCCCGTCGGCACCACGTGGATCGGAGCGGTGACCCCATAGCCGGTCAGCACCGCGCGCATCGGCTCGGAAGGGGCGATCAGCGCGTGCACCGCCGCGCACTGCGAGCGGGTGAAGCTGCGCGCCAGGAATCTCGCGAGCGGTGCCGGCACCAGCGGCAGGTAGTGATGCAGATACTCCTCGAAGAAGGTGTGATAGGTCGCGATGGCGGGGATGTCGGCGCGCCGCGCCAGGCGCACGCCGGCGTAGTGGGCGATGAAGGGCGTGTGGATGTGCACCAGATCGAACCGGCCGCCGGGCAGCGTATCGAGGGCGCGCGTGAGCGCGCGCCAGCCCATCCGGCGGTCTTCCGGATCGCGCGGTACCTTCGTGGCGGGCACGCGCAGCACGCCCGGCTCCTCGCTCGGGGCGTCGGGCGCAGCGTAGCTCGGCGCCACGAGACAGGTGTCGACGCCGAGGCTCGCCAGGTCCTGCCGGAAGGTGCGGATGGAAGTCGAGACGCCGTTGACGCGCGGGAAATAGACGTCGGAGACGAACAGAACGCGCACGCGCTAAGGCCACCCGCACGGTTTCGAAGTTTACCCGAGCGCCGATCCGAGCTCTGCGAGCGCGGCGCCGATCGCCGCCCCGGCGACGACGTCGGTCGGGTAGTGCAGGCCGAGAACCACACGCGAGCCGGCGATCAGCGCCGCGAGCGGCAGCAGCACCCAGGCGAGCTCGGGAAAGTGCGCGCTCGCCTGCCACGCGAACGAGACGGCGTGCAGCGTATGACCGGACGGGAAGCTGTAGCGATCGAGCGGGGCCGCCGCCGGATCGATCGCGGTGTGCGTGATGAACGGGCGCTCGCGCACGAAAAGGTGTTTCAGGAGCGAGTAGAGGGCGACACCGAGCGCTCCGGTGAGCGCCATGACGATGGCCGGTCGCACGCCCGCGGCGCCGTAGAGCACCGGCAGCGCGAAGATCAGGACGTACCAGACGATGCCGTCGCCGAGTCGGCTCGCGATGCGAAAGATACGCCGCGGAATCGCGAAGGACGCGCCGCGGTTCAGCCTGCGGCACAGGCCGTATTCGGCCGCGTCGATCCGCGCCATGAACGTGTTGAATCCTGTCGCCTTCATCCGGCTGCCTCACTGCCTCCGGTCCTGACCCATTTCCGGCCCTCATAGCCTCGGGCCGGCTCACGTCAGCTCCATGACGAAATTGTGAAAATTTTGTTTCCACAATGGGTTAGACACTACTTTGTGCGTTTCACCTCACGTTATGGATGGGCGGCACCTCCTTAGATTATGTCCTATCGGCCAGTGCTCTTCCCACCGGGGGCCGCCGCCTTGGCCGGTGCGCACCATGCGAGCGTCGCCGCCGCCAGCTGCACCGCAGCTCGCGGCTCATGCGCGAAGAAGAGCGAGGGCTCGGCGAGCTCGAGCTCGAGCAGACACGGCTTCCCTGCGGCGTCGCGGATCAGGTCGACGCGCGCGTAAAGGAGCTGCCCGTAGGGCAGCGCCGCGAGGGTGCGGTCCGCCACGGCACGCTCGTCGGCCCCGGGCTCGCGCCGGGTGATCGTCTCGGGCGCGAACAGCCCGTCGGTCGCCGGCGCCCCGAGGGGCAGCAGCGGGCCCTTGCGGATGGCGTGACTGAAGCGGCCGTCGATGTAGATGAGCGCAGTCTCCCCGTGCTGATCGACGCCCTCGAAGTACGGCTGCAGGAGGACCGCGCGATCTGCGTCGAGGAGCTCACGCACGTGGGCGAGCGTCTCCGCGCTGGCGGCCCGCGCGTGACGGCGCGTGTCGCGCGAGCCGGCGCCGACCGCCGGCTTCACCACCAGCTCGGCGCAGACCTCGCGCTCGAGGAACTCGCCGAGCGTCTCCCGGGCATCGGCACCGGGCTCGACAAAGGTGGTCGCGACCACCGGCACGCCGAGGCGCTCGAGGTCGCGCAGGTAGTGCTTGTCGGCGCTCCAGCGCAGCACCGGCGCGGGATTGAGGAGCGTGGTGATCGCGTCGACGCGCTCGATCCAGTCGAGGAACTCCGGCAGCCGCTCGGTATAGTCCCAGGCGGAGCGCAGCAGCGCCGCATCGAAGCGCGCCCAATCGGCCTCGGGGTCGTCCCAGTCGGCGATCTCGGCGTGCGCGCCGGCGGCCGCGAGCGCTGCGAGCAGCGGCGGCATATCCTCGTCGAGGCCGCGCGCGGCGCGCGCGCTCACCAGGGCGACGGCGGTCTTCACTCCCTGATTCCCGCACCGCGGTTCATGAGCGCAACCGCGATCGCGAACAGCGCGGCCGCCGCGGCCAGCATCAGCGCGAAGGCGAGGCCGACACTGACGTCGGAGACGCCGAGGAAGCCGAACCGGAATGCGTTCACCATGTGCAGGATGGGATTGACGTACGACACCTGCTGCGCCCACTGCGGCAGCAGCGTCACCGAGTAGAACACGCCGCCGAAATAGGTGAGCGGCGTCAGCACGAAGGTCGGGATCCAGTTGACCTGGTCGAAGTTCTTGGCGAAGAGCGCATTGAGGAACCCGCCGAGCGCGAAGATGAGCGAGGTCAGGAGTCCCGCCGCGACGATGACCGGCAGGTGCTGCACCGAGAGGTGAGTGAAGAGGAGCGACACCACGGTCACGGCGGCGCCGACCAGCAGTCCCCGCACCACCCCGCCGGCGGCATAACCGGCGACGATCACCCAGTTGGGGAGCGGGGAGACCAGCATCTCCTCCACGTGCTTGCCGAACTTGGCCCCGAAGAACGATGCGACCACGTTGCCGTAGGAGTTGGTGATCACCGACATCATGATCAGTCCGGGGGCGATGTACTGCTTGTAGTCGAAGCCGCCCATGGCGCCGACGCGCCGCCCGATGAGGCTGCCGAAGATCACGAAATAGAGCGTCGCGGTCACCACCGAGGGCACGATGGTCTGGCCCCAGATGCGGATGATGCGCCCGTACTCGCGGATGACGATGGTCTGGAAGCCGATCCAGCGCACCACGTTGAGATTGACGGGTGGCGCAGCCGCCCCGGCCACGGCGCTCATCGGCGCGCACCGGCCGGCAGGCGGGCCGCGGCCGCCGCGGACGCCTCCTGCCCGGTGCCCGCGGGCGCGGTAGCCGGCTGCGCCGGTGCCGCTTCGCCGTGCGCGCCCTCGCCCGCCGTCCCGCGCCCCTCGACCAGTTGCATGAAGATCTCCTCCAGGCGGTTCACCTTGTTGCGCATGCTGAGCACTTCGATGCCGAGCGCCGTGAGGCGCGCGAAGATGTCGTTGAGGCTCTCCTCGGCGGAAACCTCGACCTCGAGGGTGTGATCGTCGACCAGGGTCGTGACGTAACCGTCGAGCCGCGGGGCGACGCTGAGCGAGTCGCGCAGGTTCAGCACGAAGGTCGCGACGTGCAGCCGGCGCAGCAGACTGCTCATGCGGTCACGCTCGACGATGCGGCCGCCGCTGATGATGGCGATGTTGCGGCACAGGGTCTCGGCTTCCTCGAGGTAGTGGGTGGTGAGAATGATGGTGGTGCCGCGGGCGTTGATCTCCCTGAGGAACTCCCACATCGAACGGCGGATCTCGATATCCACTCCCGCGGTGGGCTCGTCGAGGATCAGGAGGCGCGGCTCGTGCATGAGCGCGCGCGCGATCATCAGGCGGCGCTTCATGCCTCCGGAGAGTGCACGCGAGATGCCGCGGCGCTTGTCCCACAGCTGCAGCTGCTTCAGGTACTTCTCCGCGCGCTCCCGCGCGACCGCGCGCGGGATGCCGTAGAAGCCCGCCTGGTTGACCACGATGGTGTACGGGCTCTCGAACATGTTGAAGTTGAGTTCCTGCGGCACGATGCCGATGCAGGCCTTGGCGGCCTCGGGCTCGCGGTCGATGTCGTAGCCGAAGACGCGCGCTTCCCCGCCGGTCTTGTTGACCAGCGAGGTGATGATGCCGATGAGGGTCGTCTTCCCGGCCCCGTTGGGACCGAGCAGCGCGAAGAAGTCGCCGCGCTCGACCTCGAGGTCGACGCCGCTCAGCGCCTGCACGCCGTTGCGGTAGGTCTTGGTCAGTCCCCGTACCGAAAGTGCATTCATCCGGCAAGGATCGGGGCTCGCGTGCGGGAGCGCAAGGGACCCGCTCGCACCGCCGCTCCTGCCCTCGTTCAGCCGGTGCTCTGGAGCAGGCCGCCCGCGCGTCGGGCCGGCCGGCGGCCTGCGCCTCGAGCGCGGCGCGATTGAGCAGCCCCGTGAGTGCGTCGTGCGTGGCGACCTCGGCGACCCGGAGACGTTCGACGAACGCCGCGGTTGGCGTACTCCAGCGCGCAGCAGCCGGCGCCGCCGATCAAGTTGGCGCAGACCAGCACGAACAGCGAATAGATCGCGACCGGTGCGGCGATCGCGCCCGCGAGCGCCGCGGTCGCGTAGGCGGCGATCAGCAGCAGATTGGTACGCACCGCCGCCGAGAACGTGAGTCCCGGCATGAATAGAAGTAGAACGCCGCGAGCAGCAGCCGCGCGGCAACTGCAGGCCGAACCGTCAGATGTCGGGCCGAGCGAGGCGCGGGCCGACCAGCAGCCAGTGGTCGATCACGGTGAAGCCGAGCACCGTGGACAGCGCGACCACCAGGGCCTCGGGCGGCCAACGTCGTCCAAGTCCCTCCCCCCGGAAGATCTCCCGCCGCTAGGCCGGCGGGTCGTGCTCGCGCTCCGCTTCTCCCTCGACGGATTCCTCCACGCGGTCCCGCCACACCTCGTACGGATCCCAGCCCAGCCGTGTGCGTGCGAGTCCACTCCGATCGCTCGCAGCGCCGGGGAAATCCTCGTTGGCCGCGCGCGCTACCCGGTGGATGACCGGAAATCCCTCGACTCCTTTTCTCTTCATCCTTAGGCTCCTGCCTTGCTCCGCCGTCCACTCCCTCATCGCCCTGCCCGGCGCGACGCCGGGAGTGCGAAGTTTAAGTCGCCCCCAACGCGAATGACAAAGTGTCTGAATTCGCGCGACAGCCCGAAGCCATTATGTCAGGTCGAGCGGAAAAGTTCGGCGCTCGAGCGCGCGTCGCCCGTCAGTCGGCGAAGTAACGCGCCAGGTACTCCTCGAAGGTTCCCCGGTCGCTCGCCTCGATGGCCTGCTGCGCAGCGAGGGACTCCTCGGCTTCCTGGGCGAACTCGCGCAGCCGCTCGTCGTTGGGCGGATACAGGTCGAGGAAGTACGACTTGTGGGTCGCCGACATACGCAGCGCGAGATCGAAGAACGACTCGCCCGCGGTGAGATCCGCCATGAGCCGCGCGGAAGGGGTGAGCGTCACGTCCTCGACCTTCGCCACCTGGTCGGCGAGTGCCTGGGAATAGGGTCGCGCGGCCTCGCCGCGATCGAGGATCTCGCAGATGCCGACCATCGAGTCGAGGAGCTCCCGCGCCCACCGGCGCATCGGAATCGTCTGTCCGTCGCGCCACAGGGCAAGCCCGGGCTCCCGGCCGCGCCGCGCCACGGTGAGGTGATTCTCGTCGAGCGTGCGCTGCTCGGAGTCGCCGATCGGCGCACTCTCCTTCATGAGGCAGAGCGCGAGGAACGCCTCGAGGAAGCGCAGCTTGTTCTGGTTGACGCCCACCGGGTCGAAGGCGCTGACGTCGAGCGCGCGCACTTCCACGTACTCCACCCCGGCGCGGCGCAGCGCCTTGGTGGGGCGCTCGCCGGAGCGAGCCACACGCTTCGGCCGGATGAAGCTGTAGTACTCGTTCTCGATCTGCAGGATGTGGGCGTTGAGCTGCCGGTATTCGCCGTTCACCTTCACGCCGAGCGCCTCGTAGGGCGGATGCGGCGTGCTGATCGCCCGCTGCAGGTCGCGCACGTACTCCTCGAGGCTGTTCACCGAGACCAAGAGCCCCGCCTGGTTGCGGTTGCGATAACCGACATCGCTCATGCGCAGGCTCGTGGCGTAGGGCTCGTAGGCGGTGCCGGGGCCGAAGTCCTGGAGCTGCACCTCCCGCCCGCGGAGGAACGACTTGCAGACCACCGGCGACACGCCGAACAGGTACAGCACCAGCCAGCCGTGGCGGCGGTAGTTGCGCAGCAGGTCGAAGTAGCAGGAGGAGATGAACTGCGCATCGTGCGCGCGCGAGCCGCGCACCGCGGCCCACGCCTCCCACAGCGGCCGCGGGAAGGAGTAGTTGAAGTGCACGCCCGAGATCGCCTGCATCATGCGCCCGTAGCGAAGCCCCAACCCGTTCCGATAGATGGTCTTCATGCGCCCGATGTGCGAGCGGCCGTACTCGGCGAGTGGAATGTCCTCGTCGCGATCGATCGCGCACGGCATGCTGGTGGCCCACAGCAGCTCATCGCCCAGGTGGCGGTAGACGAACTGGTGCAGATCGAGCAGGTACTGCAGCAGCTCCCAGCTGTGAGTGAAAGCCGGCGTGACGAGCTCGATCAGCGCTTCGGAATAGTCCGTGGTGATGTGCTCGTCGGTGAGCGCGGATCCGAGCGCGCGCGGGTGCGGCGTGCCCGCCAGGCGCCCCTGCGGCGTCACGCGCAGCGATTCCTTCTCGACGCCCTTGCGCCCGCCCTGCAGCAGCTGCGGCTGGCCGGCGTTGATAAAGGCCGAGAGGCGTCGCTCGAAGACGCGGTCGATGGCGGCAGGGCTCATGGGTGTGAGTGTCGGGCTCGGCGCTACCAGGGCATGCGGCCGGTGAGCACCTCGACGAGGAGCGACAGGTCCCCGCGCAGGCTGTAGAGGGGATGACTGAAGGTGGCCGGCACGTTGCGCTCGAAGAAGTAATGCCCCACCCAGGCCGGAAGATAGCCCGCGAGCGGCGCGCCGAGGAGCCACGCCCAGCGTCCGGTGACCAGCGCGGCGAGGGCGACCGCGAGCGCGAGCAGCGTGCCGCAGACGTGCAGGCGGCGCGAGATCGGGTGGCTGTGCTGGCCGAGGTAATAGGGATAGAACTCGCGAAAGCTCGCGAAGGTCGGCGGCCGCCGGCGCACCGGTGCCGACGTCACCGCTGCGACCCCGGATCGAGGGCCGCAACCGCCGCGAAGTCGGGCGGAACGAGCGCGGGGAACGGCGTGCTGCTCATCGTGGATTTCGAGTTGTTGTGGGGCGGCGCTTTGAGGCATCTTGCCGCTTTGCGGGTCGTCCGCGCAAATGCGCGCCCGAGGGCGGCGAACCATGATCGGCATCATCGGCGGCACGGGCCTGTACGCCATGCAGGAGTTGGCGGCGACGCGCACGCACACGCTCGCCACCCCATACGGCGCGCCCTCGGCGCCGTTCACGATCGGGACGCTCCGCGGCCGGGAAGTCGCGTTCCTCGCGCGCCACGGCCTCGAGCACCAGTTGCTGCCCGGAGAGATCAACTTCCGCGCCAACATCTGGGCGCTGAAGAGCCTCGGGGTGCGTACCGTGATCGGCGTGTCGGCGGTCGGGAGCCTGAGGCAGGAGATCCACCCGGGCGATCTGGCGCTGCCGTCGCAGTACCTCGACTTTACCCGGGGAACGCGCGCCGCCAGCTTCTTCGGCGGCGGGCTGGTGGCGCATGTCTCGAGCGCCCAGCCGACCTGCCGGGCGACCGCCGCGCTGATCGCCTGCGTGGCGCGCTCGCAGGGCGTGACGTTGCACGAGGACAAGACTTACGCCTGCGTCGAGGGGCCGCGTCTCGGCACCCGTGCCGAGAGCCTGTTCCTGCGCACCGCGGGGGCGGACCTGGTCGGCATGACCAACGTGCCCGAGGCGTTCCTTGCGCTCGAGGCGCAGCTCGGTTACTGCACGATCGCGGTGGTCACCGACTACGACTGCTGG
>MNCZ01000042.1 GCA_001914695.1 Gammaproteobacteria bacterium 13_2_20CM_66_19
ATACGAGGCGAATTGAGCAGGGCGGCCATCTCGGTGACGAGCCGTCCCGCATCGGCGAACAGCTTCACGACGTAGCGATCCGCGCCCGCCGCGATCGCCGGCAGCACCGGGTCCTCAAGGGGGGCGTGTTCCTTATCGCCCGTCTGGGTACTGCGATAGCTGATTGGAACGTGTACGTCACTCATATCGGCCCCGCCCGAGGCGGACTCTTTGTCGAGGCCGCGACGCTGCAGCGCCGTGTAATAAAGAAGTAACAGAAATGAAAGCGCCCCATCCCACGCGCAAGTCTGCATTTCATTGGGCTGAATTCAGTAGACCCGAATGAGGTCGAGACCCTCCACACGGGCCGGTTATGCCCGTCGAAGAACGTCGAAAACTGCGGCAATAAGCTGATCCTCAGGTGCTCGCGCAGCGAGCACGGCGGCACGTCACGCTTTGCATCCAACCTCATCGGGGATAGCCAGGTTTTGCGCGCGAAGCACTCGTGCCGCAGCAGCCGCAGTCGGGCCTTCTCCCGTTCTGGCCACGACTCGACGTCTGAGGGAGTCAGCTATCGGCACGTCACCGAGTCGGCAGTCATGGCGAGCGAGATCGAGCAGCTGGTGGATCTGCAGGGGTTCTTGAAGCTCGCTTCGAATCCGGCGTGAATGCGCGTGGACCCCAGTGGTCTGGCGCCCCCGGCCGGAGTTGAATAGCTGACGCTAACGATCTGAATCACCAGTATTTTCTTGACCCCGGCGCGCGGCTCGTACCCGCGACTGTACCCACGGTGCTCGAGCGCACAGGTACATTGGACACACGCTGTCGGCAATTGAAGGCCTGTATCCCGTGTCGATCCCAGCCTCGCGCTGTAGCATTTTGTCGTCGAATTACGGTTAGAGTAGGTGGCATGGGTTCCCGCCGGCGCTCTCGCGTAACGAAACGCGGCTTTGCCGCCGACTCCACGTTCAGTGTCGGGTTGTGGTGAACCGCCGATCCAATCGGCGACGGCTCTCTCGACTCGGACGCATGGTGGCGACGTGAACGTCGCAAATTCGCAGATGAATTACGGGCCCGGCCCAGCGTCAAGGAAACCCGCTCGCTCGGAGGTCATCGCAAGCTCAATACTGTTGTGCGTCCTCGTCGGAGTAGGCACGGACGTCCTCGTTACGGTCATGGTGTACCTGAACGCGTGGGCGGGCCCTGCATTCCCATGGTTTATAGCCCCGGCGCTCGCGATTTCTTTCGCTGTATTTAGGCGCAGCCGCGGCTGGTATAAGCAGTTGCCGACAGTTCGACCGCCATCAAAGGCTGTCTCTGCTTTGGCTAGCGTGTTGCTCGGAGCAGCGATCGCCGCGGCTGCTCTGCTGTCCGTCGCGCTGGTTTCACGCGATGCCCTCCTACATGGACGCATTGAACTTACTGGCGATCACTATCACACAACGGCCGCACTCCGAGCGGGAGTCTCCCTCACGGTTCCCGTCATGGCTGCGCTTTATGAAGAGGCTGGGGCTCGCGCAGCCTTGCAGCTGCGGTTGCAACACGTCATCGGTCCAGTTTCAGCTGAGGTCCTCGCTGGAATCGTGTTTGTCGTCCTACATGGATTTGTCATCGCGAAGAGCCCGTGGCAGGTTCCTTTTCTCGCATTGTCGGCCTTCGCAAATGGACGCTTAGCTGCCGTCACCCAGACAGTAGGCTATCCGGTTCTATCGCATGGGTTGTCCAACGGGATTCTTATGGTTACCTATATCATCTTCCGAGGGATGAACAGATAGGTCAGCATTCCGTGTCCGACGTGCCTTCACCTGAAGGTGGTCAGGTTCGGGCGACCTCTAACAACATTGGAGGGGGCCGTGAGGCGTGAGCGGTTTGGCGCCGCGGGCGCGGCAAAAGACTCTGCGCCCGCGTCGCCTATCGGACGCTTCTTGGCGGCCGCTGAACTTCACCGTTAGGCCACGGGTAGTGCCGCTGCTACGATTAGCTCCATCATGTTCCTCGACGCAGCCGCCGCTATCGTTTCCGCTGACAAGCTGCGCGAATACCTGCTGTCTTCAGCTCACCCGATCGGACGCTACAAGAGCACGTTCTTCCGATCGCTCGGCTACGCGCCCGAGCAGTGGCAGGTGCTCGAACGCGATTTGCGGGCGGTCCTCTCCAATGAGGCCCAGCCCTCCGGCGTCTCGGAATATGGTCAAAAATTCACTGTCCGAGGCGCTCTTTCGGGCCCGAATGGGCGCTCCGCGGGAATCGTGAGCATCTGGATTATACTGGTCGGGGAGACGGCACCTCGATTTGTAACTGCATACCCCGAAGAATAGCCATGTCCTTCAAGACCCTCGACACGGTGGTTGTTACGACTGATCTGCCAAGCCACGGCTTGAAACGCGGAGACGTCGGTGCTGTGGTGCAGGTGTACTCGGCCGAAGCGGTTGAGGTTGAGTTTGTAACCGCTTCTGGGCACACGCAGGCTGTCGTCACGCTTGGTACTGACCAGCTCCGTCCTGTCGGGTCACGAGATCTCCTTGCGGTTCGTCAGCTAGACGCGGCCTAATCGCAGAGCGCGCCCTGCGCGGTTTGTCGTTGTGCGCTGCGGGCGCCCGAAGACCGTGCGCGCCCGCGGCGCTTATCGAGCGCTTATGAGCTGCGGCGCTGATACGTCTCACGAGAGCCGCCGTGCGCCTATCCTGCACTCGGGCGAAAACGACTCCTCACGTCTCACGGAATCTTTTTTGCTGGCGACGACAACCGCCGCCCCAACGCTTCATCTTTCGGAGCAAGGCACAGCCCGGTCAAAACTATCCGGGACGTTTCGGTTCAGGATTCTGCTCGGCATGGGGCGCTATCCGGGGGCTGGGCTACCGGGAGAAAAGTAATTCAAACAGCCGCCGGGCTTCCTGCAACCCCTCTTCGGTGAAGGCCACCGACTTGGCCTTGCCGACCGGGTCCGTGATGAAACCCTTCTCGTGGAGTCTTCCCATGGCGTCCCAGTCGAAGCCCTTCCACGACCGGTTGCGTTCGTGGAGGCCCAGGTACAAGAGCGCGAGCACGGCCTCGTCGATCCGCTGTGTGTTGATTTCCATGCACCGACCCATCTGCGTCTTTCCACTCGGATCTATCCATGTCCAGGGTAGCCGCCCTGCCCTGCACGAGATTTACCGCGATCGAGATCTCCGACTGCGGACGGCAAGATCCGCAACCGCACGGAGCGACTTTGGAACAGCCAAAGCTACCCTCCCCTCGCGACTCGGAACTGCACCACGTTGCCGCCCCCACGGAGCCCGCCGAGATAGTCCGCCCACGCCTGCATCATCTTGCGCCGTTCATTGAGACGCTGTGCGCGATTGTAGGCGGCTCGCACGTCATTGCGTTCCTGGTGCGCGAGCTGCAACTCAATGACGTCGGGCGCGTACCCCTGCTCATTGAGCAACGTTGAAGCCATTGCGCGGAATCCATGCCAGCTCATCTGCTCTCCCGTGTAACCCATGCGACGAAGGGCAGCGGTGACGGCGTTGTCGCTCAGCGGCCGCTGGGCGCTGCGCGGTGACGGGAACATGTAGCGACCGCGCCCGGTCAGCGGCTCGATCTCGCGCAGGATGGCCGCCGCCTGCCGCGAGAGGGGCACCAGGTGCGGCTGACGCATCTTGGTGCGATGTGCCGCAATCCGCCACTCGCCCGATTCGAGATCGATCTCGGACCATTCCGCGGCGCGGAGCTCGCCGGGGCGAACGAAGACCAGCGGCGCCAACTGGAGTGCCGCCTCGACCACTGGATGCCCCCTATAGCCGTGGATTGCGCGAAGAAGCTGCGCGACCTCGCGCGGGTCGGTAATCGCCGCACGATTGGTCACCTTGATCGGCGCCAGGGCGCCGCGCAGATCCCCCGTGGGATCGCGCTCGGCCCGTCCGGTGGCGATCGCGTAGCGAACGACCTGGCCGACGCGTTGCTTGGCCCGGTGCGCACTCTCGTGCTTGCCGCGCCGCTCGAGCCTGCGAAGCACGCCGAGCAGCTCCGGCGCCGTCAGTGCGGAAACTGGACGCGATCCGATATACGGGAACAGAAGATCCTCGAACGTCCACACCGCCTTCTTGAGCGTTTTCGGCGCGAACCGCTGCTTCGCGAGCCACTCGCGCGCGATCGCCTCGAACGTGCTGGAGCTGCTGGCGCGCTCGGCGCGCCGCTCGGCGGCCGGATCTCGGCCGGCTTCGAGCGCGGCGCGCAGCTCGGCGCGCTTGGCACGCGCCGCCTTCAGTGATGTTGCCGGGTATGTGCCCAGGGCGAGCATCGACTCACGACCGTGCACCTTGTAACGCAAGCGCCACAGCCGTGCGTCGGCAGGGGTGATCAGTAGGTAGAGCCCGGCGCCGTCACGGAGCTTATATGGCCGCCGCTGCGGTCTTGCGCTACGGATTCGCGCGTCGGTCAGGAAGTCGGTTACCGCCAAGTCGTACCCACCGGTGGTCCGCGTACCCGCTATTGTACCCACCGTGACTCTCGTACCCACCGTTTTTCGGCCGACAGCCTTGGACAGACATGGACCGCCCATCGTGCCTTGAATGCCTAGTTTTATAGGCTTTAGTGACATTCATGGACGCGCCTGGACGGCGCTGTACGAAGGGTCTGGCGCCCCCGGCCGGAGTTGAACCGACGACCTACCGCTTAGGAGGCGGTTGCTCTATCCACTGAGCTACGGGGGCGCAGCGCGAGCGCAGTGTACCGGCCCCCTCCCCCTCCCGACCATCCCGACTACCATCCCCCCTGGTGCGGCCGGAGGCGTACCATGCGAAACACGCGCTCCTCCTGCGAGGCGGAGGCGTCCTTCGTGTCAGGAGATGCCATGACCACTTCCGTCAGCGCAGGGAAACCGGTGACGCGGCACTTCGAAATCCGCCGCGTGCCGTTGCGACAACCGCTCGAGTGGCTGGATCGTGGCTGGACTGACCTCAAGGAGATCCGCACTGCCGGTCTCGCTCACGGAGCGCTGATCGCGATCCTCGGAGCGGTGCTTCTGATGCTCGGCAGCACGCACCTCTACCTCACCGCGGCCGCCGTTACGAGCTACCTGCTGGTCGGGCCCGTGATGACCACCGGCTTGTGCGAGCTGGCGCGTCGCCGCGAGGCGAAGGAGCCGGTGGGGTTCGATGAGTCGCTGCGTGGATTGACTCGCAACCCCGACGGCCTCGTGCACTTCGGGGGCGTGCTCGCCCTCATCGCGGTCGTGTGGTTCGTCCTCTCCGCCGTCCTGCTGCAATCGGTGCTCAATGCCTCGGTGCCGAGTCTCGCGGTCGCACTGTGGGGCGGAGCGGCGGAGATGAGCGCGGGACAGCTTCTGGGCTACGTGGGATGCGGGGCGATCCTTGCGGGCATGGTATTCGCAGTCTCGGTCGTGTCCGTGCCGCTCATCATCGACCGGCACGCGGGCGCCTCCGACGCCATCCGGGCGAGCCTGCGCGCCACGGCGGCGAACCTGCCGGCCATGCTGCTGTGGGCGGCGCTGATCGTGGCCATGACGGCGCTCGGGTTTCTGACGCTGCTCGTCGGCATGGTCATCGTCGCCCCGCTGCTCGGCTACGCGACCTGGCACGCCTACCGGGACCTGATCGGCTGACCCGCACCACTTCGCGGAGGGCCCGCCCGGGCCGTCGAGCTCAGACGTTCTGCAGCTCTCTGAGCGTCGCCAGCAACTGCTCGGCATGAATGGGCTTGCTCGCGATCCGCAGGTGAGGGTCCCTGGGCAGCTCATTGACGGCGGAAGAGGTATCCCCGGTCATCAACAAGGCCCTCAGGGGCGTGTGCAGCGCCCGGCGCAGGGCCTCGATCACCTGCATACCCGTCTCTCCATGCTGGAGATGATAGTCAGTCACCAGCAGATCGAGGCGCGGGTTCTTGGCCGCGTGCGCCAGCGCCTCCGCCATGGAGGCGACGGCGGTGACCTGATAGCCCTCGCTCTTGAGCAGCATGCGTGTCGCTTCGCGCACGCCGGCGTGATCTTCGACCAGCAGCACATGCGCCTGGTCCGGCGCCGGCCGCACCGGCCGCTCCGCGCTCTTGCGCAGCACATGGCCGACGGCCTGGCCATGACCCGCCGGGAGGCTGAGCGCGAACACCGAGCCCTTGTTGACCTCGGACTGCACGCCGAGCTTGACGTCGAGCAACGTCACGATGCGTTGCACGATGCTGAGGCCCAATCCGTATCCCTCGCTGGAGTGGGGCGAACCTTCGACCTGATAGAACTCGTCGTAGATGTGATGCAGCTGGTCGGCCGCGATGCCGATCCCGGTATCGATTACCTCGATGCGCACCGACGAGGGCGACTCGCAAAGGCAGCGCAGTGCAACCCAGCCCTGACGCGTGTACTTGATGGCGTTCGATACCAGATTCTTCAGGATCTGCTCGACCAGTGACCGGTCACTGCGGATCCACACGTCGCTCGGTGTCACTTTGAAGCCGAGGCCCTTGTTGTCGGCCAGGCTCGCGAACTCGAGCCGCAGCTCCTCGAAGAGTGCGTTCACCGCGAAGTCGCTGGGATCCGGCTTGACGGCCCCGGACTCGAGCTTGCTGATGTCGAGCAGCGCGTTGAGAAGCCGTGACATGGCACCGATGGCAATCTCCTGCTGAGCGAGAATCTGCGCCGCTTGCGGCTCGACTAGTAGTCGGCGCAAATTGCCGTTGAGGAGCGACAGCGTCTGCAATGGCTGCCGCAGGTCGTGACTGGCCGTTGCCAGGAAGCGACTCTTGCCCTGGTTGGCACGGTCGGCAGCCCGACGCGCCGCGATCAGCTCGGCGTCGGCGCGCTTGCGATCGCTCACGTCCCGGATCGCAGCGGCGACCAGCACCTTGTTGCCATCCTCGATCGGGCTGAGACTTATCTCGACCGGGAATTCCGTCCCGTCCGCGCGCTGTCCGAACAGGTCCAGTCCGACCCCCATGGGTCTGACGCGCATGCTGTGCGTGTAGCTCTGCCGGTGCGCCAAGTGCTGCTCGCGAAAGCGCTCGGGCATGAGATGCTCGACCCCCATGCCGATGATGTCGTCGCGGGGATACCCGAATAGCGCCGAGACCTGGCGGTTGGCGAACCGGATGACCCCCGAAGAGTCGATGATGATCATCGCGTCCGGTGCGGCGTCGAGCGCGCTGCGGGCCAACTCGGGCGGAGCGGATTGCATGGAGGGAGGGACGGGAACGGGATACTGGCTGGTGTGCGTACCGGGCGCCTGAACCCTGTGGCGTGCCTCTCGAGCGCCGCAGAAAACGGTGCAGTTCGCTCGCCCGCACGATACCTCAAAAAAGAGGGGGGGCAAAGAGTCAGGCCGCGATATGAGCCCGCCGGCACGCGACGCAGCTGAAGCACCGCCCCGAGGTGCTCAGGCGGCGCGGCGAGCATCGGCGAAGGCCCCCACACACATGCCGCTGAGCCTAGAGCAACGTAAGCAGAATCCCGTATGGCAGGGCTCAAGCCAGCGAAGCTAAGTTGCTGTGATCCCGCACACGGCACGCGGCCGACGAGTGGCTGAGCGATATGCATAATCACCCCGACATGAGCTTAAGTGGATCCGGCCATGCCCGCCGCTGCCCAGCCCCCTGACGAGGTGCAGGCCCTGCTGGACGCCGCCGTTGACGGAGTCGTCCTGCTCGACCACCTCGGATGCATCCAGTCGTTCAGTCGCTCCGCGGAGCAGCTGTTCGGCTACCGCGCACAGGAGGTCCTGGGTCGCAATGTCGGCGTGCTCATGACCGACCAGGATCGCAGCGCGCACGACGGATTCCTCGCGCGATACGTGTCGACGCGGGTTCCGCACATCATCGGCACGGGCCGGGAAGTCAGCGCCCGCAGGAAAGATGGCAGCGTCTTTGCCGCATTTCTCTCCGTCGGCGTGGTGCGCGACACCGAGCCGCCGCGCTTCGTAGGCTTCATTCAGGACCGGACGCTCCAGCGCCGCACCGGCGAGGAGGCACGTCGGCTGCAGGAACGCCTCGGACACGTGTCCCGCCTCGCCACCGTGGGTGAGACCGCGTCGGGCCTCGCGCACGAGCTCAACCAACCGCTGGCGGCGATCGCCAACTACGCGCAGGCATGCGAACGACTGCTCGCCCGGCCGGGCGCGGACCTCGAGGAGGTCCGGGAGGCCCTGCGGGAGATCGCCAGTCAGGCCGTGCGTGCCGGTGACATCATCCGCAGGCTCCGCGGGCTCGCGGGCCCGCACCGCGGTCCGCGCGAGCCGGCGGACATCAACACTCTCGTCACGGAGCTCAGCGATTTGGTGAAATCCGACACGGAGGCGCACCACGTGCGCTATCGTCTCGAGCTGACCGAGGGGCTGCCGAAGGTCGAAACACACGGAACTCAGATCCAGCAAGTCATACTGAACCTGGTGCACAACGCCGTCGAAGCCCTCAAAGAGACTCCCGACAAAGATCGGGAGCTGATCGTGCGCACTTCGCGGTCCGACGACGGGGACGTGGAGCTGTCGGTGTCCGACACCGGACCCGGGGTCTCCGCGACTCTCCTTCCGCAGCTGTTCGAGCCGTTCAGTACCACCAAGCCCGACGGCACGGGACTCGGGCTGGCAATCAGCCGAACGATCATCGCGCAGCACCGCGGCACCCTGAGCTATCGGCCGAACGTTCCCTGTGGCGCCTGTTTCGTTTTGCGACTACCTTCGACACGGGGAGGCAATGCATGACAGCACTATCGCCGACCGTATTCATCGTGGATGATGACGCCGCAGTGAGAAACTCGTTGCGCCTGCTCGTCAAATCGGTCGGCCTGACTGCGGCTGTGTTCGCCTCCGCGCAGGAGTTCCTGGGAAGCTATGACCCGCAGCAGCCGGGTTGTCTGGCACTCGACGTGCGCATGCCGGGAATGAGCGGCCTCGAGCTGCAGCAGCAACTCAACCTGCGCGGCGCCGTGATTCCCGTGATCTTCATCACCGGACACGGCGATATCCCCATGGCGGTCGAAGCCATGCAGCACGGAGCCTTTGATTTCCTGCAAAAGCCCTTCCGGGACCAGGATCTGATCGACCGCATTCAGCGGGCGCTGGAGAGGGATCGCGAGAATCGCGCGGCGCTCGGTGAGCGCACCCGCATTCGCGAGCGGCTCGACTCTCTGACGCCGCGCGAGCGGGAAGTGCTTGCCCTGGTGACCAGTGGCAAGGCGAATAAGATAATGGCTGCGGACCTCGGCCTCAGCCAGCGCACGGTCGAGATTCACCGCGCACGCGTCATGGAGAAGATGGGCGCCTCCTCGGTCGCGCAACTGGTGCGCATGGTGCTCGATCTCGGGGAGGCTGCGGGGCCGGGCAACCCCCGGCCGGGATCCGCCTAAAGCTCGTGCGGCCGGCTCGCGGCTTTCGACGTGCGCGACATCACAATACGGATGATCCCCGATGGCGGTGAGGGTCTGGTGCGGCTTTCCACGATAGGCAGTCCCTGGCACGGGGTCCAACCTGTGGCCGATGAGCACGCAGCCAGTTTTCGACATCGGGGTGCTGTGTCGCTACGACTCCCCCGGCCCCCGGTACACCTCGTATCCGACCGCGGCTCAGTTCCGTGAGGACTTCGGCGAGGAGCAGTTGCGCCGCTGGGCGTGGCGCAGCAACGTCCAGGTCTCGCCGCGCCCGATCTCGCTCTACGTTCACGTCCCCTACTGCTTCAGCCCGTGCTTCTACTGCGGCTGCAACCGCACCATCAGCCGTGACCCGGCCCGGGGAGAGCATTACGTCGAGCGGTTGTTGCACGAGCTGCGGCTGGTTGCGCCGCTGTTCGACACACGCCGTGAGGTGATGCAGCTGCACCTCGGGGGCGGGACTCCGAATTTCCTGAGCCCGACCCAGCTCTCCCGGTTGCTCGCCGCGCTCGCCGACGGGTTTCGCCTCAGTGGGGTCGCCGAGCGTGATTTTTCGATCGAGCTCGATCCGCGCCACGTCCAGGACGGTGATGTCGCGATGCTGGCGCAATTGGGCTTCAATCGCGTCAGCCTCGGTGTCCAGGACTTCGATACGCGAGTGCAGCAGGCCATCAACCGCGTGCAGAGCGTCGCCGAGACTCTAGCGGTCATCGAGGCGTGTCGCCGCGCGGGATTGCGATCGGTCAACCTCGATCTGATCTACGGGCTGCCATTGCAGACGCCCGCGGGTTTCGCGCACACGCTCGACACCGCGGTCGGGGCGCGGCCGGAGCGTGTCGCGGTTTATGGCTACGCTCACATGCCGGCCTTCTTCAAGGCCCAGCGTCAGATCGCGAGCGCCGATCTGCCTGGGGCGGAAGAGCGACTGACGCTGCTGCAGCTGGCGGTGGAACGGCTTTGCGCCGCCGGCTATCGCCACATCGGTATGGACCATTTCGCCCTGCCGGAAGACGATCTGGCACGGGCCCAGGAAGACAGTCGTCTGCACCGCAACTTCATGGGATACACGACGCACGCCGGCTGCGACCTGATCGGACTCGGTCCCAGCGCGATCAGCCACATCGGCAGCAGCTTCAGCCAGAATCAACGCGAGATCTCCAGATGGCAGGCGGCCATCGCGCAGAACCGTCTGCCGGTGGCTCGCGGCCTGGAGCTTGGTACCGACGACCTGCTGCGCGCGGACGCGATTCAGCAGCTCATGTGCCGCGGTGAGATCGACGTCGAGGGAATCGAGCGGCGCCACGGAATCGACTTCGGAGTCTATTTCGCGGCCGCGCTGCAGCGGTTGCGCCCGCTCGTCGAGGACGGCCTCGCGACCGCAAGCCGCACCCTCATCCGTGCAACGCCGCGCGGACGACTGCTTCTTCGTGTCATCGCCATGTGCTTCGACCGCTACCTGCCGGTGGCGGCTCCCGCCGCGGCGGCCGCCGCGCCGGCGGCGGGTTTCTCCAAGCTCCAATAGAGCCGCGGTTTTCGCACTTCACGCGCTGCGGGCGCGTCGCAGCGGACCTTGCCAGCTCGCGCTGCTTCACGGGCATCCCGATGGGGCCGGCTGCGCAGCAGCGCATCCAGCATCAGTTTCCCGCGCAGCTCGCCCTCAGGGCTGGCCCTCGCCCTCAGGGCTGGCCCTCGAGGTACGTCGCGACCGCCTGCATCTCGTTCAGCCGCAGGTTCTGTGCGACCCCGTGCATGACCGCGACATTGCGCATGTTGCTCTGGAAAGAAGCGAGCTGCTTGAGGATGTACTGTGAGCGCTGGCTCGCGAGCCGCGGAAAATCGGCGACGCCGTGTCCGTCGGCCCCGTGACAGCTGCTGCACGCCGGCACCCCTTCGGACTCGATGCCGTGCTCGTAAATCTCGCGCCCGCGCGCGGCGAGCGCCGGATCACCCGTCCGCCCCGGCAAGGGCTGCTGGCTCGAATAGTATTTCGCCAGCGCCTCGATCGTCGGGTCATCCAGCTCCGCCGCCATGCCCCACATATATCCGATGGCATCCGGATCGCCGCGCGTCTGCCCGCGGAAATTCTTCAGCTGCGCCACCAGGTAGTTGCCGTTCTGGCCGGCGAGGCGCGGGAACTTCGGCTGCCCGCTGTTGCCGTGGGGTCCGTGGCAGGTGCCGCATACCCCGATGGCAAGCCGCTGGGCGAAGGCCTGGGTCGCGAGATCGGGCGCATCCGCTCGAGCCCATCCGAGGGCGCCAACGCCGAGCACGAGGAGACTCGCAACGGCCAGCATGCGGGACCGCCGCGGCGGCACGGAGTATTCACGGTGCTTGTCGATCATGCACATGGCGACTTCCTTAGTAGGCGAACCACACCAGCAGATACCAGGCGTTGTTATCGGAAGCGTTACGCCCCACGCCGTCATAGTTGCTGCTGCCGCCGTTGAACTTGTTGTAGCTGATGTACTGCGCGCTGAGCTTGGTATTGAGCCAGGGCAGGTAGTTCACCTCAGCGATCCAGCCGCGGGTGTCGGGCGAGCCGTTGGCGCTCGTTATGACGCCCGGGTCACCCGGTGCGGTCGGCGCGTACAAACCCGCGTCGCTGCTGCCGGTCGTCGAGAAATAGCCGAGCGTGCCGCCGATCTTGCGCCGATAGTAGTAGGTGGTCCACAGGCGCGTGGTGGTCAAACTATCGGTGGGGTTGGCCGAAGCCATCGACGCGAAGCTCGCATCCAGACTCAGGTTCTCGTGGATGCGCGTCCCTGCCACGGTGATCTGATGATCGTCCGAAATGTACTGGTATTGGATATCCTCGGCGACGTCCTTGAAGCGGTTGAAGGGCCCGCGCAAAGCCGTCGGCGCAGGGCTGGCGCCTGGCAGCAGTTTGACGTCCGCGCCATACAGGCCCAACTCGATGGAATGCCGCTCCCAGTTGTGCTCGTAAGCGACGCGCCAGTACGGCGCCACACCCTGGATCACGTTCGAGATCGTGCCATCCAGGGGCCCCGCGGCACCGGTGAGGGAGTTGGTTGCTCCCTGCTTGGCGGAGCGGTAGAGGCCCACCTCTGCGTACAATGACTCGTTCCAGAACAGGTATCCCGTGAGCCCGGCGACGTCCTGTCCCAGCGTCCCGTCGATCTCGGTACCGGCAAGCGGAGACACCGCTGCGTTGCTCGACGCGTACGGAAATCCGAAGGCCGGGGTCGAATTCCACAGATCCTGCACGGTCGGATTGTTGTTGAGAGTCAGACCGTAGATCAGGCTGCGGTCACCCGGCAGGATCGCCGTATCGGCGAAGCGCAGGTCGACGTTGTCCATGCTGATCGTACCGCTGTCGTTCGCATACGTGAGCTGCGCAAACGCTCCGAAATGTGGCGCGATCTTGCCGGCGTAAAAGAGACTCAGCTGCTGCGGGAATCCGGCGGTGCCGTTCTGTGCGACGCCCGGGGCGCCGGAAGACAGATCGGGTAGCGCGGTGCTCAACTGCGTGTACGACGCCTGA
>MNCZ01000048.1 GCA_001914695.1 Gammaproteobacteria bacterium 13_2_20CM_66_19
CTGCAAGGCGTGCGACATCAAGGACCCGTACAACATCATCACCTGGACGACGCCCGAAGGCGGCTCGGGGCCGAACTACCAGTCGTTGTAACATGGCGAACGTGGCTGCCGAGTCAGAGCTGTGGCGCCCCTCCCCGGCGCGCATCCGGGATGCGAACCTCACGCGCTTCACGAGCTGCGTGAACGCGCGCCGCGGCACGCGCCTCGGCGACTACTCCGAGCTCTACGCGTGGTCGCTCGCCGAGCCGGCGGCGTTCTGGAGCGAGCTCGCGCGCTTTGCCGACGTGCGCGCCGAGTGGGGCGCGGGCCGGGTCTTGGAGCATCCCGAGCGCATGCCCGGGGCGCGCTTCTTTCCGCAGGCGCGCCTCAACTTCGCCGAGAATCTCCTCCGCTTCGACGACGAGCAGCCGGCTCTGGTGTTCCGCAACGAGTGCGGCGCGCGGCGCAGCCTCTCGCACCGGGAGCTGCGCGGCGAGGTGGCGCGGGTTGCAGACGGCCTGCGCGCGGCGGGCGTGGCGGCGGGCGATCGCGTCGCGGGCTTCGTGCCGAACCTGCCGGAGGCGGCTATCGCGATGCTCGCCACGGCCACGATCGGCGCCACCTGGTCGTCCTGCTCGCCGGACTTCGGCGTGCGCGGCGTGCTCGACCGCTTCGGGCAGATCGCACCGCGCGTGCTCTTCACCGCCGACGGCTATTTCTACGCGGGCAAGCAGCTCGATTCGCTCGCGTCGATGTCTGAGGTGCTCGCGAAGCTCCCCTCGGTCGAGCGTGTGGTGGTGATCCCCTACACCGAGCGGGAGCCCGGTCTTGCGCGGCTCGGCGCGGCGGCCTCGCGCGCGATTCTGTGGCAGGAGCTCGGCTCGGGCTCGGCCCCACCCGAGTTCGCGCTGCACCCGTTCAATCATCCGCTCTATGTGCTCTACTCGTCCGGTACCACGGGCGTCCCGAAGTGCATCGTGCACGGTGCCGGGGGGACGCTCCTGCAGCATCTGAAAGAGCACCTGCTGCACACGGACCTGAAGCGCAGCGACCGGCTGTTCTACTTCACCACTTGCGGCTGGATGATGTGGAACTGGCTGATGAGCGGGCTCGCCTGCGGGGCGACGCTGGTGCTCTACGACGGGAGCCCCTTCCATCCACAGCCCGGAGTCCTGTGGCACATGGCCGAGCAGGAGCGCATCACGATCTTCGGCACCAGCGCCAAGTACCTCGCGGCGCTCGAGAAGAGCACCTTCGTGCCGGCGCAGAGCGTCGATCTCACGGCGCTGCGGACGCTCTTGTCCACCGGCTCGCCGCTCCTGCCCGAAGGTTTCGACTACGTCTACCGGTCGGTGAAGTCAGACCTGCAGCTCGCCTCGATCTCGGGCGGCACCGACATCGTGTCGTGCTTCGCGCTCGGCTGCCCGACGCGGCCGGTGTACCGCGGCGAGCTCCAGTGCCGCGGGCTCGGCATGGCGGTCGATATCTTCGACGATGCCGGCCGTCCGCTGCGCGGCGAGCGCGGGGAGCTCGTGTGCACGGCGCCCTTCCCCTCGATGCCGATCGGGTTCTGGAACGATCCCGACGGAGCCAGGTACCGGGCCGCCTACTTCGAGCGCTTCCCCGGCGTCTGGCACCACGGCGACTACGCCGCGCTCACCGCGCACGACGGACTCGTGATCTACGGGCGCTCGGATGCGGTGCTGAACCCCGGCGGCGTGCGCATCGGCACCGCGGAGATCTATTCCGCGGTCGAGAGCCTGCCGCAGATTCTGGAAGCGCTCGCGGTCGGCCAGGACTGGCAGGGCGACGTGCGGGTCGTGCTGTTCGTGCGGCTCAAGGGCGGCGTCGAGCTCGACGAGGCCCTGCAGAAGGAGATCCGCAACGCCATCCGCAAGCAGACCACCCCGAGACACGTGCCGGCGAAAATCATCGCCGTGCCCGACATCCCGCGCACGCTCTCGGGCAAGGTCACCGAGCTCGCGGTCCGCAACGTGATCCACGGACTGCCGGTCAAGAACGTGGATGCGCTCGCCAACGCCGGGGCGCTGGACTACTTCCGCGATCTCCCCGACCTTCAGTCCTGAATCTCACGTGCGCACTGCCCCTTCGAGCGCGCGCGATGCGGCGTCCGTGGACTCCGGCGCGGCGGCGCCGACCGTGCTCGAGCGCTACCGTGCCCGGCTCCACGAGCGAGGGGTTCAGGAGGATGTCGCGCAGCTCGCCGTGGTCGAGTGGCTCGATGCGCTGCGGCGGCGTCTCATCGAGGCGCCGCAGGGTGGCACGGCGCTTCTCGCGCGGGCGCTGCGCGCACTCGGAGTGCCCGCGGCGCGCACGCCGGTGCGCGGACTGTACCTCTGGGGCGGCGTGGGTCGCGGCAAGACCTTCCTCATGGATCTGTTCTTCGGGAGCCTGCCGTCCGGGCAGGCGCGGCGGGTCCATTTCCACCGCTTCATGCACGAGGTGCACGCGCAGCTGAAGAACATCCCCGGTCAGCGCTCCCCGCTCGCAGAGGTCGCGCGGGCGCTGCCGCGCGCCGCGCGGGTGCTGTGCCTCGATGAGCTGTACGTGGCGGATATCGCCGACGCGATGATCCTCGGGGCGCTCTTCCACGGCCTGTTCCGCCGCGGGGTGACGCTGGTGGCGACGTCCAACGTGCCGCCGGTGGAGCTCTACCGGGACGGCCTGCAGCGGCAGCGCTTCCTGCCCGCCATCGCCCTCCTCGAGCGCCATCTCGAGGTGGTGCGCATCCCCGGCGCGACCGATTACCGGCTGCGGCAGCTCACGCAGGCGGGCACCTACCTCGCGGCGGGCGCCCCCGACACCGAGGCGCGGCTCGCCGCGCTCTTCGCCTGTCTCGCGGACGGCGAGGCGCAATCCGGCGGCGCCATCGAGATCGAAGGGCGGCCGATCGCGGTGATCCGCGCAGGCGCCGGGGTCGCGTGGTTCGAGTTCCGCGCGCTCTGCGCCGCGCCGCGCAGTCAGGACGACTACATCGAGATCGGGCGCGAGTACCAGTCGGTGATCGTCTCCGGCGTGCCGGTCCTCGGGGCGGAGAGCGACGATGAAGCGCGCCGTTTCATTGCGCTCGTCGACGAGCTCTACGACCGCAACGTCAACCTCGTGGTCTCGGCGGCAGCGCCGGCGGCCGAGCTCTACCGCGGCGAGCGGCTGCGGGCGCTGTTCGCGCGCACCTCGAGCCGTCTCACCGAGATGCAGAGCGAGGAGTACCTCTCGCGCGAGCACCGGGCGTAGCCGGCGTCGACTGGCATCTCACACCACCCCGCGCCGGATCTGGTCCTGCTCGATGGACTCGAACAGCGCGCGGAAGTTGCCCTCGCCGAAGCCCTCGTTGCCCTTCCTCTGGATGATCTCGAAGAAGATCGGGCCGATGACGTTGCGGGTGAAGATCTGCAGCAGCAGCCCCTCGCCCTTCTCGGGATTGCCGTCGATCAGGATGCGGCGCTTGCGCAGCTCGTCCAGCGGCTCGCGGTGGCCGGGGACGCGGGCGCCGACGCTCTCATAATAAGTGTCGGGCGTGTCCTGGAAAGCCACGCCGTGCCGGCGCAGCACGTCCACCGTACGGTACATGTCCTCGGTGGCGAGCGCGATGTGCTGGATCCCCTCGCCGTGATACTCGCGCAGGTATTCCTCGATCTGACTCTTGTCGTCCTGCGATTCGTTGATCGGGATGCGGATCAGGCCGCAGGGACTGGTCAGGGCGCGCGAGAAGAGTCCCGTGCGTTTGCCCTCGATGTCGAAGTAGCGGATCTCGCGGAAGTTGAACAGTCTCTCGTAGTAGCCCGCCCATACGTCCATGCGCCCGCGGCCGACGTTGTGCGTCAGGTGGTCGATGACGGTGAGTCCCGCCCCCTCGGGCAGCGCGGCGCCGCTCACGGGGCGAAAGTCCACGTCATAGATCGTGCGATCGCCGTACAGGTCGACGAGATAAATCAGCGAGCCGCCGATGCCCTCGATCGAGGGAATGTTGAGCTCCATGGGGCCCGCGCTCAGCGGTCCGGGTTTCGCCCCGAGCTCGAGCACGCGGCGAAAGGCGCGCGCGGCGTCGCGCACGCGAAACGCCATGGCGCAGGCCGACGGGCCATGCGCGCGCGCAAAAGCCTGCGCGAAGGACTCGGGCTCCGCGTTGATGATGAAATTGATTCCGCCCTGGCGGTGGAGCGTCACGTTCTTCGAGCGGTGGCGCGCCACCGCCGGAAAGCCGAGCCGCTCGAAGAGCGTCCGCAGGAGCTGCGGATCCGGTGCCGTGTATTCGACGAACTCGAAGCCGTCCGTGCCCATCGGGTTGTCGTGCGAGTCGCTCATGAGCTCACCTCGAGATTACCGTGGCTGGCCGGTGCCGGGAATCCGATCCGCCTCATCAGCTCGCAAAACTCCGACTCGCCGCGCAGGCTGTCAAGCAGCGGCTCCGAATTGAGCTCGATCAGATCCGGGTTGCCCTCCTGGTACGCCCGCTCGAGCCACTCGAGCGCCCGCTCCCTGGCGCCGGCCGCCGCGTAGATCTTGGCAATGTTGTAAGGCAAAACGTAATGCTCCGCCTGAGAGGCCTGCAGCTGCGCGGTGAGCTTGCGCGCCGCGCCGCTCTTTCCGACCGTCGCATACGCGGTCGCCAGCGCCGCCAGCGTCTCGGTGCTGTGATCCGCGAGCGCGACGGCAGTCTTGAACTCCGCGATCGCCTCGGCGCTTCGGTGTTGCTGCAGGCGCACCAGCCCCAGACGCATATGCGGCAGAAAGTGATTGGGATCGATCTCATGCGCGCGCTGCAACACCGTGTCAGCCTCATCGTACTGTCGCGCCAGGTACAGAATCATCCCCAGGGAGGCGCCGACCACGGGCGACACTGGGTCGGACTGCTGCGCCCGGCGTGTCATGGCGATGGCTTCCTGCGGCCGACCCATGGACATCAGATATTCCCCATACCAGTAGTACACGATCGGCAGGGCCGGATGCAGGTCAATGGCGCGCTGGAAATCCCGCTCCAGGCCTTCCCAGTCCCAGTCGTGCAGGCGAACGTGCGCCAGCGATCCGTGCGCCTCGCCCAACTCGCCATCGAGCTCGAGCGCTTTGCGCCCGGCCGCTTTCGCCTTGCGAAGGCTGTCCTTGGCCGGCACCATGCCGCGGCAGGCGAGCATCACATGCGAGTCCGCCAGGCCGGCGTACGCCGTGGCGTAGTCGGGCTGAAGCCGGATCGCCTCCTCGTACTGGGCGATGCCCTTGCGCATGCCCTCTTCGGTGCGCAGATTCCACAGATGCCGTCCCCGCAGATACGCCTCGTGCGCCCCCGGATCGAGCGCCGCCACCCGATCGAGACGTCGATCCGCTCGCACCGTGAGCGTGATCTGGATTTCCCGTGCGATAGCACGCGCCACCTGTGCCTGCAGCGCGAGGATGTCATGCAGTTCGCGCTCGTAACCCTCCGCCCACAGGTGAGTCGCATCGCTCACCCGGATCAGCTGCGCGGTAATACGCACCCGACCTCCGGCGCGCCGCACGCTGCCCTCCAGAAGATGCGAAACACCGAGTTCCCGCCCGATCTGCTGAGGCGTCTTGGTGGTCGACTTGTATTGCATGGCGGAGGTGCGCGCGATCACGCCGAGTTGCTCCGGGTTGAGCCGCGCCAGCTGACTGATCATCTCCTCGGTCAGGCCCTCGCTGAAGTAATCGTGCTTGCGGCCACCGCTCAGGTTCTCAAACGGCAGCACCACGAGCATCAACCGCCCGACGCCCGCTGCGGGTGCCGATGACCCAAGCTGCGCACACGGACTGACAAAGCGGTAGCCGCGCTTCGGGATCGTCTCGATGAATCGCTGCCCGCCGGCGCCTTCGCCGAGAGCCCGGCGCAGTTGGAAAATGTGCGAGCTGAGGCTGCCCTCCTCGACCACGGTATCCGGCCACACCCTGCGCAGCAGCTCGTGCTTGTCGACCGTCTGGCCCTGCGCCTCTACCAGCGCGATCAGCAGATCGACGGCTTTCGGCGTCAAGACGACGCGCTGGCCGTTACGAAACAGCAGGCGGGCCCGCGTATCCAGGCGGTATTGCCGAAATTCGTAGCCGGCAACCATGACGCGAGCTCACAAGAAATTGACGAGAAAAATATCAGCTTTCGCCAAGGACTTCCAAGCAGCCGCGCGCGCATCGTGCCACGCACGAATCGGAGGCCACGAACATGAGCAAGCCCAGGCTATCGGGTGGGGTAGCGTCCCCCGCGGTGCGACTTCTCGGTCTCGGCGTGCTGCTGGCCATTACCGCCGCATCCGCCGGGCAGCAGGACGCTGAGCAGCGCGAGCGGGAGCGCCCGCCGGGCGCGCCCAGGCACCTGTTCATCTGCGCCGGTGATCAGGCGCGCCAGAGCCCCGACTTTCTCGCGGTCGTGAATTTCGACGAGACCTCCGCCGCCTACGGCAAGGTGATTGCGCGCGCTCCCCTGCCGGAACCCGGCGCGACCGGCAATGAGATGCATCATATCGGCCTGTCCGCCGACGGCACGGTGGTCGCGTGCGGCGGACTGCTGAGCGTACTCAAGGCGCAGAAGGAGATCTTCTTCTGGAACGTCTCCGACCCGGCGAGGCCCGAGTTCATCTCCGCCGCCGATCCGCCACTGTCCTCGATAACGGACGAATTCCACCCGCTGCCGCAGGGCGGCTTCCTCGTGACCATGATGGGCGGCGCCACCGGCCACGCGCCGGGCCGCGTCGCCGAGCTCGACCGTCACCTCGCGCTGGTGGCCGAGCATCCCGCGAACCCGCCGGCGGACGGCTTCAATCCGCACGGCATCGCCGTGCGCCCGGAAGTCAACCTGATGGTGACCAGTGATTTCATCTGCCCGGCCACGACCCTCAACGCCACCGCGGGCAGCCTCGACCTGCGCGGCAGTGTGCGGGTCTGGGACTTCAAGCGCCGCGAAATCCTGCGCACCATCGTCATTCCAAACGCCGGGGGGACCATCGACGTCAAGCTGATTCCCGAGGACGCCGCCGAGCGTGGCTTCACGGCCGGAATGCTCGATGATCAGCTGTACCTGCTCGACACGAGGCACGGCACCGCGCAACCGGTCTTCGACTTCGCCGCCATCGCCAAGGGCGGCTGGCCGCAACTCATGCGCATGACGCGCGATGGCAGTCGCTTGTTCATCTCGTTGAATCAGGCGGGCAAGGTGGCGATGCTCAACGTTTCCGATCCGGAAAGGCCGCGCCTGCTTAAGGTGCTCGACCTCGGACCCGGATCGGGGCCGCACTACATTGCGCTCACGAGCGACGAGCGGCGCCTGGTCATCAGCGACTATTTTCTGAACGAGGACGGCTTCGGCAAGGTGCACGCCGAGGGTGACCACAAGATCCACGTCGCGCGCGTGACTCACGACGGCCTCACGCTCGACCCGCGCTTCGCGCTCGACTTCAACACAGCGTTCGCGACCGGCCCTGCGCGGCCGCACGGCATCGCGATCCAATAGGATCTGCGCGGCTTGCCGGCTGCGCCGCGGGCCGCGACCGCTCCTGCGTCAGGTATAATCGCGCGCCGCAGCAGCGCGGGAGCTGGGCCGGGGGCTTGCATGCGACAAACACCCTGTGCGTACCTGGGCTCAAGCTTCCCCGGGCAGGACATTCTGCATGCACGCGTCAGTGGCTGTTGAAGAGAAGGAGCTGCTCCGCAGCATCCCCGCGGCGCGCGTCGCGCTGATCGGGCGCATCGCACGCGCCGCATCCGGCGGCCGCGGCCGGAGCCCGCTGCAGCAGCGCTTCCTGCGCGCCTACTTCTACGGTGTCGCCGAAGAGGACCTGGCCGAGCGCGCACCAAAGCACCTGGCCCGCGCGGCGCTCGCACATCTCGAGTTCGGGGCACGCCGCACGCCGAGCCGCACTCTGGTGCAGGTGTTCAATCCCGAGGCGGACCGCGACGGCTTCGAGTCGGCGCACACGCTGGTGTTCACGGTCACCGACGACATGCCGTTCCTGGTCGACTCGCTCGGCATGGCCTTCGCCCGGGCGGAGCTCGCCGTGCACCTGATCGTGCATCCGGTGCTGCAGGTGCGCCGCGACCGCCGCGGACAGCTCATCGACGTCGGCGGCAACGGCGCTGAGGCCGCGCACCCCGAGTCGTGGCAGCTGTACGAGATCGACCGGGTCAGCGAGCCGGCGCAGCTCGCGCGGCTACAGCGCGATCTCGAGGCGACCCTCTCCGACGTGCGCGACGCGGTCGCGGACTGGACGGCGATGCGCGAGCGGGCACGCGAGATCATCACCCGGCTCGAGAGCGATCCGCCGCCGCTGCCGGCGGCGGAAGTGAGCGAGGCGCATCACCTCCTCGACTGGATGGAGGGGCGGCACTTCGTATTCCTAGGCTACCGCCACTACCGGCTCGAGCGCGGTCGCTCCGAGGATCGCCTGGTGCCGGATGCGTCTTCGGGTCTCGGGATTCTCAGGCCCCGGCGCCGGCGTGCGAGCGTCAGCGTCTTGCGCGGTGACGTGCGCGCCCGCGCGCGCGAGCCGGAGCTCTTGATCGTCACCAAGGCCAACTCGACCGCGACCGTTCACCGCGGCGAGCTGCTCGACTACGTGGGCGTCAAGACCTTCGACAAGCGCGGCCGGGTGGACGGCGAGCACCGGTTCCTCGGGCTTTGGACCTCGACCGCGTATCACGGCAGCCCGCGCGACATTCCGGTGCTGCGGCGCAAAGTCGAGCGGGTCATCGAGCACTTCGGACTGGATCCGGCCAGCCACGACGGCAAGGCGGTGCTGAACGTGCTCGAGACCTATCCGCGCGATGAGCTGTTCCAGGCGGGGATCCCCGACCTTGTCCGCATCGTGCGCGGCGTGGTCAATCTCTACGAGCGGCGGACGGTGCGACTGCTGGTGCGGCGCGATCCGTACCACCGCTTCTACTCGTGTCTGGTGTACGTGCCGCGCGACCGTTACAACACCGAGGTCCGCCAGCGCATCGAGCAGATCGCGCGCGAGGGCTTCGCGGGAGAGAGCGTCGAGAGTCACGCGCAGATCTCCGGCTCGAGTCACGCACGCGTGCACGTGGTGGTCCGCACCGATCCGGCGCAACGCCACCGGGCGGACCTCGCCGCCATCGAGCGCCGCATCGCCGAGGCCGCGCTCACCTGGGCCGACCGGCTGCGTGAGGTGCTCGCGGAGCGGCGCGGCGAAGCCGCCGCGCTGGCTCTGGCCGGCCGCTACCGCCAGGCCTTCCCGCTGGCCTACCAGGACGACGTGGCCCCGGCTGAGGCGCTCGCGGACATCGACCGGCTCGAGTCGTTGCGCCAGTCGCCGCGCGTGCTGCAGCTCAACCTGCACCGCCCGCCCGGGCAGAGGCGTGAGCGCGTGCATCTCAAGATCGTCAGGCTCGGCGACCCCGTGCCGATCTCCGACGTGCTGCCGATGCTGGAGAATTTCGGCCTGCGCGTGATCGCCGAGCGGCCCTACGAGCTCGCCTGGCCGGAGGGCGGCTCGGCCTGGATCCAGGACTTCGAGCTCGAGCACCGCGACGCGGTCGTGATCGACATCGCGCGCATCGAGGCCAACTTCCGCGAGGCCTTCGCGGCCGCCTGGAGCGGCGCGGTGGAGAACGACGGTTTCAACCGCCTGCTGCTCGGCGCGGAGCTCGCCGCGCGTCAGGTGGTGGTGCTGCGCGCGTTCTGCCGCTACCTGCTGCAGACCGGCGTGCCATTCAGCCAGGCTTCCATGGAGCGAGCCCTCGGCGCCAACCCCGACATCGCCCGCAATCTGGTGCGGCTCTTCGAGGCGCGCTTCCAGCCGGCGGCCGCTCGCAGCCGCCGCGGCGGCCCGCGCGGCGCCGAGACGCTCGCGGCCCAGATCCGCTCGGGACTCGATGGGGTGAGCAGCCTCGATGAGGATCGGATCCTGCGGGCCTACCTGACGCTGGTGCAGGCGATGCTGCGCACCAACTTCTATCAGCAGGGCGCCGACGGCGCGCCGAAGAGCTACCTCTCCTTCAAGCTCGATCCGGCGAAGATCCCGGATCTGCCGCTCCCGCGGCCCAAGTTCGAGATCTTCGTCTACAGCCCGCGCGTCGAGGGCGTGCACCTGCGCATGGGGTACGTGGCGCGCGGGGGGCTACGCTGGTCGGACCGGCGCGAGGATTTCCGCACCGAGATCCTCGGCCTCATGAAGGCGCAGAACGTCAAGAACACCCTGATCGTTCCGGTCGGCGCCAAGGGCGGCTTCGTCGTCAAGCGCCCGCCGGCCGGCAAAGGCGAGGACGTGCAGGCCGAAGTCGTGGCCTGCTACCAGACCTTCATCCGCGGCCTCCTCGATCTCACCGATAACATCCTCGCCGGGCGGATCGTCCCGCCGCCGCGCCTCGTCCGCCACGACGGCGATGATCCGTACCTGGTGGTGGCCGCCGACAAGGGCACCGCGACCTTCTCCGACATCGCCAACGCCATCTCGGCCGAGTACGGGTTCTGGCTGAGCGATGCCTTCGCCTCGGGCGGCTCCGCCGGCTACGACCACAAGAAAATGGGCATCACCGCGCGCGGCGGCTGGGAGTGCGTCAAGCGGCACTTCCGCGAGCTCGGCATCGACACGCAGAAGATGGATTTCACCGTCGTCGGCGTCGGCGACATGTCGGGAGACGTGTTCGGCAACGGCATGCTGCTGTCGCGGCACATCCGCCTGCAGGCCGCCTTCGATCACCGGCATATCTTCATCGACCCGGACCCGGACCCCGCCGCGAGCTTCGCCGAGCGGGCGCGCCTCTTCGCCCTGCCGCGCTCGAGCTGGGACGACTACGACCGCAGGAAGCTCTCGCGCGGGGGCGGCATCTTCGCGCGCACGGCGAAATCGATCGCGCTGCCGGCGGAAGCGCGCGCGCTCCTCGGCCTGGAAGCCGCGAGCGCCACGCCCAACGAGATCATGCGCGCGATCCTGCGGGCGCCGGTCGATCTCCTGTGGAACGGCGGCATCGGCACCTACGTGAAGGCGCAGGATGAGCGCAACGCCGAGGTCGGCGACCGCGCCAACGACGCGCTGCGCATCAACGGCCGCGAGCTGCGCGCCAAGGTGGTGGGCGAAGGCGGTAACCTCGGACTCACCCAGCGGGGGCGCGTCGAGTACGCACTCGCCGGCGGCCGCCTCAACACGGACTTCATCGACAATTCCGCCGGCGTCAACACCTCCGACGTCGAGGTGAACATCAAGATCCTGCTCAATCCCCTGGTCGCGGAGCGGAAGCTCTCGCGCGGCGATCGCAACCGCCTGCTCTCGCGTCAGACCTCCGAGGTCGCATCCCTGGTGCTGCGCAACAACTACCTGCAGAGCCAGGCGCTCAGCACGCTCGAGGCACAGTCCGCGGCCCGGCTGCCCGAATTCCAGCATCTGATCCGCTCGCTCGAGCGCTCCGGGGAGCTCAGCCGCGCCCTCGAGTTCCTGCCGAGCGACGATGAGCTCGCCGAGCGGCGCAAGAGCGGCATCGGGCTGACGCGCCCGGAGCTGGCGATCCTGCTCGCCTACAGCAAGATCTGGCTCAACAATCACCTGCTGGCGTCCGACGTGCCGGAAGATCCGTACCTCTCCGCCGAGCTCGAGCGCTACTTCCCCGCCCCGGTGCGCGAGCGCTTTCCGCGCGCCATCGCCCGCCACCGGCTGCGCCGCGAGATCATCGCCACGGCCACCACCAACAGCCTCGTCAACCGCATGGGGCCGACCTTCGTGCCGCGCGCCCAGGAGGACACCGGCGCGGGGCCGGCGCAGGTGGCGCGCGCCTACAGCGCGGCGCGCGAGATCTTCGCCATGCGCGCGCTCTGGGAGCACATCGAGGCGCTCGACAACAAGGTGCCGGCGGGGCTCCAGTACGAGGGCTCATTCCAGACCAGCCGGCTGCTCCGGCACGCCACCTACTGGCTCCTCACCTCGCGCAGCTCGCTGCAGGTGGACGCCGCGGTCGGCGAGTTCCGCGCCGGCGTGCGCGCGCTCGAGGCGGAAATCCCCCAGGCGCTCACCGGCGCCGAGCTCACGCGCTTCGAGGAGAGCCGCGCGCGCCTCGCCGCCAGCGGCATGCCGCCGCCGCTCGCCTCCCGCGTCGCGAGCCTCGAGGCGCTCAACGCCGCGCTCGATATCGTCGAGATCTCGGCCGCGCACCGCGTGAGCGTCTCCGAGACCGCCCGCGTCTACTTCGAGGTCGGTACCCGCATCGGCTTCGACTGGCTGCGCGCACGGATCGAGAAGCTCGCGGTGGACGGTCCGTGGCAGGCGATCGCCCGCACCGGGCTGCGCGATGCGGCGCTGCGCGTCCAGCGGCGCTTGAGCGAGCGCGTGCTGGCCCGCAGCGAGCGTGGCAGCGCCGAGGCGCGCGTCAGCGCCTGGGCGGAGTCGGCCGGCAAGGACCTGGCGCTCTGGCAGCGTACGCTCGCGGACATGCGTGCCGCGGGCGCCGGCGACTTCGCCACGCTCACCGTCGGCGTCGAGTCGGTGCGCAGGCTCGCGGGGTAACTCGAGTGCCCGGAAGACTGATCCTGGTCCGTCACGGCCAGAGCGCCTGGAACCTGGAGAACCTGTTCACCGGCTGGACCGATGTGGATCTCTCGGACGCCGGACGCGCCGAGGCCGGCCAGGCGGGCCGCGAGCTGCTCGGCGCGGGTGTCGCCGCGCACGTCGCCTTCACCTCGGTGCTGAAGCGCGCGATCCGCACGCTCTGGATCATGCTCGATGAGATGGATCGCATGTGGATCCCGGTCGAGCGCTCCTGGCGGCTGAACGAGCGTCACTACGGAGCGCTGCAGGGGCTCAACAAGGCCGAGACCGCCGCCCGCCACGGTGAGGATCAGGTGAAGATCTGGCGCCGCAGCTACGACATTGCGCCGCCGCCGCTCGCGAGCGACGATCCGCGCCACCCGCGCTTTGACCCGCGCTACGCCGGCGTCGATCCGCGCGAGCTTCCCTCCACCGAGTCGCTCGCCGACACGCTGTCGCGCGTCCTGCCCTTGTGGCACGCGCGCATCGCTCCCGAGCTGCGCTCGGGCGCGAGCGTCCTCGTCGTCGCGCACGGCAACAGCCTGCGCGCCATGGTGAAGATGCTGGACCGGATCCCCGAGCGCGAGATCGTCGAGCTCAACATCCCCACCGGGGTTCCGCTTCTCTACGAGCTCGACGCGGAGCTCAAGCCGCTCGGCAGCCGCTACCTCGGCGATCCGCAGGCCGTCGCCGCCGCCGCCGAAGCGGTCAAGCGCCAGACCGAGAAGCGTTGATGGACGGCGATCACCTGCCGTTCGTGTAATGCTTGATTTCGTGGGGTGCTTTACGCCGCCCAGCCGTCGTAGCGACCGTGGTACTCGGCCGCCAGCGCCCCCAGGCGGCGGCTGATCGCCTGGATGTCCGGCACGATGAGGCGCATCGTCTTGGTGGCGTGCAGGCTGAAGAAGAGCTCCGTATCGTTCTCGAGCGGCTTCACGTCGACGCTGAACTCCGGCTCGAGCCGCACGCGCGCCGCCTGGCAGGCGGCGTCATCCGGCAGCGCGAGGAAGAAATCGACCCGGTAGTCGTTGAAGGGCGCGTAACCCTGCGAACGCAGCCGCCCGACGATCTGCTCGTCCCAGCTCTCGCGACGCGAGCTGCGCGCGGCGCGCAGCTTCACGTAGACGCGTACCAGGATGAGACCGAGCGCCGCCACCAGGGCGAGGAAGAACCACCCCATGGCGGTGCGCTCACCCCCTCTGCGGCTTCAGCGGCGCGGGCGCCTCGGGGAATTGCGGGCGGCGCTTCTCGAGAAACGCGCCGATCCCCTCCATCCCTTCCGCGCTCACCGCATGCGCCGCGATGGTCTCGCTCTCGAGAACCATCTGCGACTCGAAGGCGCCGAGGGACTGCGCGATGAGCCGCTTGGTGGCGCCGTAGGCGCCGCGCGCTCCGCGCGCGAGCTGCTCGGCGAGCTCGAGCGCGCGCGCGGGCAGCTGCTCATCGTCCACGACCTCGTTCACCAGTCCCCAGCCGAGCGCCTCGGCGGCCGAGAGCGCGCGATTCAGGAGCAGCAGCTCCATGGCGCGCTTCGCACCGACGATCCGCGGCAGCAGGAACGAGGTGCCGGCATCGGGCGTGAGGCCCACGTTGGTGTAGGCGAGATTGAACTGCGAGCTGCGGCCGCACACGGCGAGATCCGCCATGGCGACCAGCCCCACCGCCGCACCCGCGGCGGTACCGTTGACGGCGGCGACGACCGGGGCGTCCATGCGCACGAAGTGCGATATCGCCGCGTGCAGGTAGGTGGTGAGCTCGCGCACGTAGTCGCCGCCCGCGCGCTCGTGGCCCGCCATGCCGCGCAGGTCGCCGCCGAAGGAGAAATGCCGTCCGGCGCCGCTGAGGACCACCGCGCGCACCGCGGCGTTGCGCGCGCAGGTCATGGCGGCGGCGAGCAGGTCCATCGCCATCTGCAGGTTCAGCGTGTTGGCGCTCTGCGGCCGGTTGAGGGTGACGACCGCCACGGCCCCGCGGGTTTCGACCTCGACAGTGGCGGCGGCCATCGCGGCTACTCGTCGGGCGCAATGCGCAGGCGCAGCCCCGCCAGCTCCGGGGTGAACTCGACCTGGCAGGAGAGGCGCGAATTCTGCTGGTAGTGGGTGAGCTCGGAGAGCAGCTCGCGCTCATCCGACATCATCTCGGGCAGCCGCGACTGCCACTCCGGATCCACGTACACGTGACAGGTGGCGCACGAGCACATGCCGCCGCAGATGGCCGCCACGCCGTAGTCGAGCTCGCGCAGGTTCTCCATCACCTTCAGACCGGTCCTGGCCTCGACTTCGTGCTCAACTCCGTCGCGATCCACGACTCGCATCAGCGCCATGCACTTACCTCGGTGACCGCTCGGGATTTTTTCTTGAGGCGGAGGTGCCCCCGGCCGGCTAGTTTGCCGCTTCGCCGGGCGCCCCGCCAGCCCATGCCGGACGGCTCACGCCTGCGGCAGCGGCCCGAGGACCTTCATGACGAACACCGCCTTGTGAGATTCCTTCGCCACCGTCTCGAACGTCGGGCGCAGCTCCCGTCGCAGCGCCTCCATCACCTCCTCGTACGCTCCAAACACCTGGGTACTCAGGCTGTTGGTCACGATCTTGAGGTGCGGGTCCTGGTGCAGCCGCGCGAGGAACGCGCGGATCTCCGGAACGAAATCGCTCTTGAGCGGGTACAGGCTGATCTCGACCCCGATGTCCATGACGCTCGCCCTGGCCTTGAGACCTGTGCATGAGTATTGCACGCCCGGAGTGCGCCCTGCGGCTATGATCGCGTCTGCGGTCTAGAATTGACCGCCCGGGCGAACCCCTTTCGGGCGAGGCACGATGACGCGCAGGATCCAGGTCCATCAGGTTGATGCGTTCACCCGCGAGCCCTTCACCGGCAACCCCACCGGTGTGGTGCTGAACGCCGATGCGCTCTCCGAGGCGCAGATGCTCGCCATCGCGCGCGAGCTCAACAACGCCGAGACCGCCTTCATCCTCGCCCCCGACGGCACGGATCACACGGTGCGGGCGCGCTTCTTCACCCCGCGCGCCGAGGCCGGCTTCGTCGGCCACGCCACCGTGGCTGCCCAGTACGTGCTGTCGCGGCGCTTCGATGCGCCGCGCTGGCAGCGTCAGAAGTCCAAGGCCGGCATCGTCGACATCGAGGTGCGCGGCACGGATGCGGAACGCCGCATCGCGATCCGCCGCAGCCCCCCGACGATCGGGCGCGAGCTCAACGACCGCGAGCGCCTCGCCGTGCTCGATGCGCTGGCGCTCGCCTCCGAGAGCCTCGATCCGCGCATACCGCTGCGGATCGTCGGTGTGGGCGCTGCGCGGCTGCTGATCGGGGTGCGCGGGCCCGAGCCCCTCAAGCAGCTGAAACCCGACCTGGCGCGGCTCACGACGCTCTCGGCGCAGATCGGCGCGGCCGGCTACTTTGTCTTCACCCTGACACCGGGTGCCGCGGACCATCTGACCGAGTCGCGCATGTTCTGCCCGGCGCTCGGCATCGCCGAGGATCCGGTGAGCGGCAACGCTCACGGCCTGCTGGGGGCGTACCTCGCGCAGCTGCGGCTGCTCGATCGCAGCGGCGACCGGGTGCGCTTCTCCGGCATCCAGGGCGCATCGCTCCACCGGCCCGGGCGGGTCGAGGTCGAGCTCGAATTCAAGGGGGAGGCGCTCGGCAGCGTCTGGATCAGCGGCCAGGCGGTGTCGATATTCGAGACTGAGATGGAGTTCTGAGCTTCTAGAAAGATCCCATGCCGCAGTTCGAAGCCGCGCTGAAGCTCGCCGAGGTCCCCCTCGGGGGCATGCGCACCTGCCTCATCGGCGGGCGCGAGATCCTGATTTGTCACACCCGCGAGGGTGTGTTCGCCCTCGACAACATCTGCACGCATGCCCACGCGCGACTGTGCGAAGGACGGCTGCGTGCGACGCGCGTGGTGTGCCCGCTGCATGGCGGGTCGTTCGACATCCGCGACGGGCGCGTGCTCGCGCCGCCCGCGGAGGTGCCGCTGCCGACCCACGCGGTGCGCATCGTCGAGGGCACGATCGAAGTGGCGCTGACTCGCTCCACCGCCCCTTAAGTCCCGCGCACGCGGCGCACCAGCCAGGCCGCCGGCAGCGTGACGCAGGCGCCGATCAGGAAGGGCGCCGCGGCCCCGAGCAGCGCATAGATCGGACCGGAGGTGAAGGGCCCGATCACCCGCGCGAGACTCGCGCTCGCCGCGTACGCACCCAGCACCGCCCCGCGGTCATGGCTGCGGGATTGCTTCGAAGCGAGCGCGAACGCGCTCGGGTTGTAGGCGCCGAGCCCGATGCCGCACAACACCAGCCCGGCTATGGCGGCCTCGAGCGCCGGCGCCTCGCCGAGGATCACGAGGCCAGCGACGTAGACGAAGACCCCGCACATCGCGAGGCGCGCCTCGCCGAGGCGCGGAGCGAGGATGCGCACCGCCCCGCCCTGCATCACGAGCGCCGGCAGTGCCGCGGCAAAGAGCAGCAGACCGACCGTGCGCGGTCCGAAACCGTAGCGGTGCATCGCGAAGATGGCGAAGATCGACTCGAGGATCGACTGCGAGTAGGTCACGAGGAGGGTCGCGGCGGCGAGCGTGGCGAGCGCGGGCCGCTCGCGCAGCAGCCGCAGCGCCCCGCGTCGCGGCTCACCGGCATGCAGCCGGCGATGCTCGGCGGTGTGACTCTCGGGCAGCGCAAATCTCACCAGCAGGATCGCGAGCACGCTCAAGAACGCGGAAACCAACGCGGGGGCGAGGAAGTCTGCGCGCGCGGGATCCTTCCCCGAGAGCACGCCCCCGAGCGGCGGGCCGAGAGTGAAGCCGACGCCGATGGCCGCCCCGATGAGTCCGAGCGTCGCGGCGCGCTTCTCCGGCGGACTCACATCGGAAGCGTAGGCGAAGGCCGCGGCGATGTTGCCGGCCATGAGACCCGCCAGAATTCGCGAGGCGAGCAGCCACCCGATGTTGCGCGCGCAGCCGAGCAGCAGGTACGAGACGCAGGCGCCGGCGAGGCTGCTCATGAGGATGGGCCGCCGTCCGTAGCGATCGCTCAGACGCCCCCAGAGCGGCGCGGCGAGCAGCTGGCACAGCGAATAGCTGCCGAGGATCGGCGTGATGAGCTGCGGCGGGACGCCGAAGCGGTCGGCCATGTACGGCACCAGCGGAATCAGGATGCCGAACCCGAGCATATCGATGACGCAGAAGCCGAAGAGCGCGGCCAGCCGTCGGCGCACGGTCCCACGCCTTCAGGGCTGGTGGCCCGGAACGAGCGCCGACACGTCGACGCGGGCCGGCGCGGGCGGCGGGAGAAAATCGCGTGCCCCGCGAATGATGCGGTTGGGGATCCGCGTCTCGTCCCACCCGGCATCGACCGCGGCGGCGGTCCGGAGGATCGCGATCTCGAGCGAGGGCACGAGCCAAAGCCGATTTCCGCCCTCGCCGGAGACCACGTAGAGGTCACGCGCGGCGTACCCCCCGCCACCGGGCGTGGCCGGCCCGCCGACCCGCAGATACGCGCCAAAGCGCGGGTCGGCGCGGTTGGGCGTGCGCAGCAACGCCACCCAGCCGGGCCGAATCACCTCATCGCCGCGGTAGTTGCCATCGCGCAGCAGCAGCTGCCCGATGCGGATCCAGTCGCCCTGCCGGGCGAGCAGGCAGCAGTCCGCTCGCGCCGTCCCTCCGGGACGGTCGACCTCGAGCCAGGCGTCCCCCGCCCCGATTCGCCGCCAGAGCGCCTCGGACAGATAGCTCGCGTAGCGCTCGCGCGTGGCGCGCTCGAGGATCAGGGCGAGGAGCTGCGCTCCGCTCGTGCTCTCAAGGAGGTTGCGCACCGTGATGGCGCCGCGCGGGTCGTCTCTCCACTCGGCGATCAGGGCGCCGATCGGCTCGTCCGGCCGGCCGATCCGGCGGTGTGAGATCGCGACCCCGGTGGCGAGCGCGGCGAGCAACGGGGTGAAGGACTGCGCATCGCAGAGGGTATCGAAGCCGCTGCCGTGCCAGTAGCGCTCGAACACGATGTGATCGTGACGGCTGACAATCAGCGCCTGCGAGTCGTGCAGGCTCGCGTAATGTGCAGCTTCCTCGAGGGCGCGCGCATCGAGCGACTCGAGCTCGGGGGCGACCCGCGGCGCCGGGGGCTCGTTGCCGCCTGCGACCCGCTCGCGCGGCCGCTCACCCAAAGCCCGATGGCCGAGCGAGAGGAGCGCCCCGGCGGCGATCGCCCCCGCGAGGAGCAGCGCCGCCGTCAACGCCGGCCTCGAGCGCAGAAGGTGCGCCCTCACCGCGCGCTTCCTGCGCCCGCGCGACCGGACCCGAGGCCAGTCCGGATCGGACCGCAATAGCGTGCACGGCCCGCGGCGAGCTCGAGCTCGTGCGTCGCCGACTTGAGCCACTCGCCCGGCCGATGAGCGCTCACGACCACGGCGGTGCCGCCTGCGGCGAGCTCGAGCACGCGCTCGAACAGGGCGCCGCGGGTCAGGCTGTCGACGCCGGCAAAGGGCTCATCGAGCAGCAGCAGCCGGGGAGCCCGCACCAGCGCGCGCGCGAACAGTACGCGTCGCGCCTGTCCGTAGGACAGCTCGCCGAGCGCGCGCCTGGCGAGCGGGGTGAGCCCGAGCGCGGCGAGCGCGCGGTGCGCAGCCGCGCGATCGGCCGCGGTTGGCGGCTCGTTGAGTCCGAGGCTCGCGTAGCGCCCGGACTGCACGACCTCCTCCACCGTGAGCTCCTGCGGGTGGTCGGCCTGCAGGTGGGGGGCGACGAGCCCCACGCGCTTGCGGAACGCTTCGAGCGGCACGCCCGCGGCCGCGCCCGCGCGCACGATCGTGCCGCCGACGGCGACCCCGTGATCCCCGTAGAGCGTGCGCAGCAGTGTCGTCTTGCCCGATCCGTTGCGTCCGTGGATCACCCACAACTCGCCCGCATGCACCGTGAGCGAGACCCCCTCGAGGACGCGGCTGCCCTCGAGATACACCCGCGCCTGATCCAGGCGGACCAGAGTGCGCCCGCTGCGGCGTTGCGCACCGCGCGAGCGCTTAGGGAGCGCCGCGCGCCGGTGCGGCGCTTCGAGCCACTCGGAGAGCGGGGCCGCACGCAGCGCACCCGCGTACACGATTCGTCCATCATCGAGTACCAGTGCGTGAGTCGCACTCGGGGGCACGTCTTCCATCCGGTGCGTGGCGAGGACCCACGGCAGCGGCCCCTTCTGCCGCCCGAGCCAGCGCTTGAGGCGAGCGCGATTGATCTCATCGAGCCCGTTCAGCACCTCATCGAGCAGCAGCAGGCGCGGGCGTGACAGGAGCGCGCGCGCCAGCAGCACCACTCGGCGCTCCCCGTACGACAGCGAAAGGAAGCGGCGCGCCGCAAGCTGAGAGACCGCGAGCCGCCCGAGCGCCTTACCGATCCGCCCCCGGTCCGATGCGGTGAGCGCATCGAGCGGAATATCGGTTCGATACAAGCCGGTCCCGACGATACGCTCGACCGCCATGTTCCAGCCGTAGCGTTGGTACTTGTCCTGGCGCTCGGCCCCGAGATAGGCGATCTGCTCCTTCACCTCGGCGGGGGTGCTGCTGCGCTCGCGGCCGAGGAGGTAGTGGCGGATCGCGCGCGTCGAAGGCGTGGGCCAGACAGCGCCCGCGACCAGCTTCAGCAGTTGCGTCTTTCCGGCCCCGTTGGCGCCAGCCAACACCCAGCGTTCCCCGGGCCGAATGGTCCAGCTGATGTCCTTCAGGACGCTTCGACCGGCGCGGTGCAGGCTCACGTGCTCGAGGCGCACCTCGAGATATCGCGTGGCGGAACGGCTCATCCGGGGAATTGGATCACAGTTGCCGTGCTCGGATGGGTTATTCTTCGCGCGCTCGAGGCGTGCACGCGGACCTACAGGGGGTGCAATGCGACTGCGGCTGCTCGCGCCCCACTACTGGCTCACGTGGGCCGGGCTGGGGCTGCTCCGTTTGGTGGCGCTGCTGCCATTCCCGTGGATCGTGGCCCTCGGGGGGCTGCTGGGGAAGCTCCTGCGCCGCCTGCCGATCGGATTCGTCAGAACCGCACGGCGCAACCTCGAGCTGTGTTTCCCGGAGCTCTCCCCCGCGGCGCGCGAGCGGCTGCTCGATGCGCACTTCGTAAGCCTCGGCATCGCGCTGCTCGAGATCCCGCTCGCCTGGTGGAGCCCGCCTGCGCGCATCGCCCGCATGGTGCGCGTCGAGGGCGCCGAGCATCTGCGGGCGGCCGTGGCACGCGGCCAGGGCGTCATCCTCCTCACCGCCCACTTTACCCCCATGGAAATGGCGGGCCGCGCACTGGCATCGGTGGCCCCGGTGCGATTCCTCTACCGGCCGACGCGCAACGAAGTGCTGGCCTACGCCTTGAGCCGCTTCCGCTGCGCGCACGGCGGCCAGGGGATTCCGAAGGACGACATCCGCGCGTTCATCGCGGCGCTGAAGAACAACGAGTGCGTGTGGTACGCCCCCGACCAGAGCTATCGCAAGAAAGGCGCCCAGATGGTGCCGCTCTTCGGCATCCCGGCTGCCACCAACACCCTCACTCCCCGCCTCGCACGGATGACCGGGGCCACGGTGCTGCCGTATTTCCTGCAGCGACTCCCTGGAGCGCAGGGCTACAGGGCGACCATCCATCCGCCGCTCGAGAACTTCCCGAGTGACTGCCCGGTGACCGACACCGCGCGCTTCAACCGTATGATCGAGGCACAGGTGCGCGTCGCGCCCGAGCAGTACTTGTGGATTCATCGCCGCTTCAAGGGCCTCTCCGAGGACTATCCGGATTACTACGGCCAGCGGGCGCGCCGGGCGTGAGCGAGCGGGCGGCGCCGACCTACGACCTGCTGGTCGTGGGCGGGGGAATCAACGGCACCGGCATCGCGCGCGACGCATCCGGGCGGGGCCTCACGGTGCTGCTCTGCGAGCAGGACGATCTGGCCGCGCACACCTCCTCCGCCAGCACCAAGCTGATCCACGGCGGCCTGCGCTACCTGGAGGAGTATCACTTCGCGCTGGTGCGCAAGGCGCTGGAGGAGCGCGAGGTACTGCTCGACGCCGCCCCGCACGTCATGCGTCCGCTGCACTTCATCATGCCGCACGCCGCGCATCTGCGACCGGCATGGATGATCCGCGCAGGGCTCTTTCTCTACGACCACCTGGCCCGGCGCACCCGCCTGGCGGCCTCCTCCTCCATCGACCTGCGCCGGCATATCGCGGGCGAGCCTCTCAAGGAGAGCTACCGGCGCGGCTTCGTGTATTCCGACGTGCAGACCGACGACGCGCGGCTCGTGGTGCTGAACGCGCTCGATGCGCGCTCGCGCGGCGCCACGATCCTCACGCGCACCCGTTGCGAGCGGCTGACCGCGCAGGACGGCATCTGGAGCGCGACGCTCGCGGCGGGAGACGATCAGCGGCTCGTCCGGGCGCGCGCGGTGGTGAACGCCACGGGTCCCTGGGTGAGCCGCTTCGTCGCCGCGTGCACCCCGATCCGGGCGGCGCATCAGACACGCCTCGTCAAGGGCAGCCACATCGTCGTGCCGCGCCTCTTCACGCATCGCTTCGCCTACATCTTCCAGAACGAGGACCGGCGTGTCGTGTTTGCGATTCCCTACCAGCACGACTTCACGCTCCTCGGCACAACGGATGTGGATTTCCGCGGCGATCCGGCCGCAGTCGCGGCCGACCCCGCGGAAGTGACCTACCTGTGCACGCTCGCCAACCGCTACTTCCGCCAGCCGATCGCGGCCGCGGACGTCGTGTGGAGCTACGCCGGCGTCCGCCCGCTCCTTGCCGATGAGTCGCGCGATCCGATGAGCGTCACGCGCGAATACGCCCTCGAGCTCGAGCGCGAGCCGGCGCCGCTCCTGTCCGTGTTCGGCGGCAAGATCACCACCTATCGGCGCCTCGCGGAAGAGGCGGTGAACCGTCTCGTCGCCGCTCTCGGCGCCGGCGGCCCGCCCTGGACGTCGGGCGCCAGGCTCCCGGGGGGCGAGCTGCCGCGGGGCAGCTTCGCCGTGTTCCTGCGCACGGTCGAGCGGCGCTACCCCTACCTCCCCGCCCGGCTGCGGCTG
Source organism: Gammaproteobacteria bacterium 13_2_20CM_66_19 (assembly GCA_001914695.1). Lineage (GTDB taxonomy): Bacteria > Pseudomonadota > Gammaproteobacteria > Steroidobacterales > Steroidobacteraceae > 13-2-20CM-66-19. The sequence continues at coordinate 22,526 of MNCZ01000048.1, forward strand.
CGCTGCGCGCACGCCTATGGTTCCCTTCTCGAGCGCGTGCTCGGGCCCCCCGGCTCGCTCGCCGATCTCGGGCGGGAGCTCTTGCCGCAGCTCTACGAGCGCGAGGTCGAGTACCTCACCCGCGAGGAGTTCGCGCGCACGGCCGAGGACATCCTGTGGCGACGGACCAAGCTCGGATTGCAGCTGCTCGGGCACGACACCCGTCCCCTCGAGGGCTGGCTCGAGAGCCTCCCGCGCGCATCCGCGCTCGCGTCGCACTGAGGCAACAGCGCCGCCTGTGACCAGTATCGCGATTTTCCGCCCTCGCGCCGCGCCTCGGCGGGCGACCGTGGTAGCGTTGCCGCCGGGAGCTTTAAGATGTCGATCCCCATGTCCGATTCCGTGCTTGCCGCCATCATCGCGGGCACCGCGACGCTGTCGGCCTCGTTGCTGCAGCTGCGTTCCGCCCTGCTGAGGGAGGCCGCCCGTGGCCAATCGGCCAGCCGCCGCAAGAACCGCGTGCAGACGATCCTCCTGCTCATCGTGGTGGGCGCTGCGGCCGTGGCGGGCTTCGCGCTCTCGCAGTGGCTCACCTCGGGCGAGCGGCTCGCCCAGAGGACACTCCAGCAGGAGCTGCAGGCGCGCGTGGCGGAGATCAGCCGCACCGCGAGTCAGCTCGAGCTCACCCGCGCGGGAGCCCGGGCCGAGATCGAGAACGCGGTGCTGCGTCAGATCGGCGCCGACGGTGTGGTCGTCGCGGCGACCGTGGCCGCGTGCCGGCCGGCGCTGGTGATCAATGCGCCCGGCACCGCCTCGCCTCCCGCCGCATCCGCGGAGGCGGGCCGCGCGTGCACCGAAGCCGAAGCGAGCCCCGTCACCTTGTGTGCCACCATCCCGGGCAGCGCCAAGGTCACCGAGGTCCAGCTCTTCAGCCGACTCGCCGACAGCGATGCGCCGTGGAGCGCGAACCGCTTCGTGCCGGGGCAGGAATCCGGCCAGGCGCGCTTTGCGGAGAAATATTCGCAGAGCACGCCCGAGGGCGCCACTCAGCAGGTCTGCCAGGTGTTCACGCACTGGTCGGCCGAGCACGCGCGCAGCGTGCGCATGCTCGTGCGCTACTCCCTATAGCCCGAAGGTCCGCATAATGCCCGCCTGCGGGGTCGTCCCGTGAGGGGGGCTGTTGGATTCTGCGCCGCATCCATCCGCGCGTTCGGTGGCCGTGCTCATCGTGTTGGCACTGGCGCCGCTGTGGGTTACGGGCATGTTCGGCCGCGGGCTGTGGACCCCTGACGAGCCGCGCGAGGCCGACATCGCCTGGCGCATGAGCCGCCAGAGCGATCGCACCCTGCCGCAGCTCGCCGGCACACCCTTTCTCGAGAAGCCGCCGCTCTCTTACTGGATGTCGGGGGCCGCGATCTCGCTGTTCGGCGATTCGGCCGCGGCGGAACGCGCCCCGAACCTCTTGTACGCGGCGGTCACGGCAGTCGCCGTGGGGGCGCTCGCGCTCGCCATGGACACGGGGGCCGACGCGGCGCTGATCGCGGCGCTCGTCGCGGCGAGCGCCCTGACCGCGTTTCGGGTCGGCGTGTGGCTCGCCCCCGACGCCTGCCTCCTCGCCGGCAACGCGCTCGCGCTGCTCGGCGCCTGGCGAGGGACTCGCGCACCGCCCGGTCCGGCGAAGGCGGCGGGCTACACTCTGATGCACCTCGGAGCCGCGGTCGGATTCATGGCGAAGAGCGCGCCCGGATGGCTGGTGCCGGCGATGGCGCTCCTCACTCTCATCGTGTGGGAGCGGCGCTGGTCGGAGCTGCGCCGCTGGGAGCTCTATGCCGGGCTCGCGCTCCAGGGGCTGATCATCGGCCCGTGGGTTCTCGCGGTCGCGCGCAGCGAGCACGGCGCGGACGCGCTCCGGGCGCTCTTCTGGAACAACGTCGTGGGACGCTTCACCCGCATCGACTCCCCCGCCGCCCTCGACTACACCCTCGGACATCGCAACGCACCCGGCAAGTATCTCTTCGAGCTTCCGTTCTACCTGCTGCCGTGGACGCCGGTCGTGGCGGCGGCGCTCGTGCACGCCTGGCGGCGCGTGCGCGAGAGCGATGCCGCAGGCACGGCGTGGCGCTTCGCGCTCGGTGCGAGCCTGCCCTTCCTTGCTCTGCTGTCGTTGGCCGCGACCGCGCGCGACATTTACGCCGCGCCGGCGATCCTCGGGCTCGCCGCGCTCGCAGGCCTGTGGAGCCGCGAGGCCGAGCGCGCGGCCACCCGGCTCGACCGGCTCGCCGTGACCGGCACGCGCGTTCTGGTCGCGGCGCTCGCCGGCGTGCTGCTCGCCGCGCTCGCCCTCCTGATCCTCTCGGGCGCGGGTCCGCCGCTCGCGTGCCTCGCGGCGGCACTCGGCGCCGGTGTTCCGGCGATCGCGGCACTGCTGCTCGCCACGCGGTCGCAGCAGCGCGGCGATCTCAAGCGCAGCCTCCTCTGGAGCTATACCGCCTACGCGGCGGCGGTGAGCTTCAGCGCGCTCGCGCTGCTGCCGGTGCTCGACCGCTGGCAGGATCTGCCCGGGCTCGCCCGGCGCATCCACGCCGACTGCGCGCGAGCGCCGCTCGCGCTGCTCGATCCGGACGAGACGACGATCGCCGTGCTCGATCACGGGCTCGACACGCGATTCACCATCCTGACATCTGATCACGACACTTCGCGCGCCATCGTGACCCGCTGGTTCAGCGACCAGGGGCGCGAGGCGCGGGTGCTGATCCTCGTTCCCGGCCACGCCCGTGGCGCTCTCACGCGCTACCTCGAGCACTTCCATGCGCCGCCTCCCGAGAGCGACGGTGTCGCCGGGAGCCTCACGGCATCCGGCGCCGCCGCGCTCGTGCGACGCTACGAGTTGCCGCAGGGGCGGCGGTACGCGCTGCTCGGGCCGCCGCCGCCGCCGCCTTGAGGCTCACAGGGGAATATTCATGTCGCAACCAGGGTCCGATCTCTCGCGCAGGCTTCGCAGCCGGCACATCCAACTCATCGCGATCGGCGGAACGATCGGCGTCGGGCTGTTCCTCGGCTCCGCCAGGGCGATCCACAACGCCGGTCCCGCCCTCGTGCTCGCCTATGCGCTCGGGGGCATCGCCATCTTCTTCATCATGCGAGCTCTCGGTGAGCTCCTCACCTACCGCCCGGTGGCCGGCTCCTTCGCCACCTATGCCGACGAGTTCTGCGGCCCGTTTGCGGGCTTCGTGACCGGCTGGTCCTACTGGTTCGCGTGGATCGCGACGGCGATGGCCGAGCTCACCGCCATCGGCGTCTACGTGCGCTGGTGGCTGCCCGCCGTGCCGCAGTGGCTGCCCGCGCTCGTCGCGCTGCTCGCGCTCTACGGCTCGAACCTGCTCGCGGTACGCATGTTCGGCGAGCTCGAGTTCTGGTTCGCGCTCATCAAGGTAGTCACTATCGTCGCACTGATCGTCTCGGGCGTCGTGGTGATCGTGTTCCACGTCGGGGATCTCGGCGCCGGCGCGAGCTTCAGCAACCTCTGGTCGCACGGCGGCTTCCTGCCCTACGGCGTCGGCGGGATGCTGCTCACCATGCAGATCGTGATGTTCGCCTACGTGGGTGTGGAGCTGATCGGCGTCACCGCGGGCGAGGCGCAGGATCCCAAGGTGGTGCTGCCGCGGGCGACCAACGGCATCATCCTGCGCATCCTCATCTTCTACATCGGCGCACTCATCGTAATCATGGCGCTGGTGCCGTGGAACGAGCTCAGCCCGAGTGTGAGTCCCTTCGTGTTCGTGTTCGAGAAGCTGCGCGTTCCGGCGGCCGCGGGCCTCATCAATCTCGTCGTAATCACCGCCGCCAGCTCCTCCTGCAACAGCGGCCTCTTCAGCACCGGCCGGATGCTCTGGGCGCTCGCCCAGCGCGGCCACGGACCGCGCCCCTTCGCGCGCCTCAGCCCGCGGCACGTGCCGGCCGCCGGGATCCACGCCTCGGCCGCCGTGATGCTGCTCGGGGTAGCCCTGAACTACATGGTTCCCGAGCGTGTGTTCATCTGGGTCACGAGCGTGGCGCTCGTCGGGACGTTCTGGACCTGGGGGATCATCCTGGTATCGCATCTCAACTACCGCCGGGCAGTGCTCGCCGGCCGCGTGCCCGCGGCCCCCTTCCGCATGCCGGGCGCGCCGTTCGCCAACTGGGCGGTGCTCGCGTTTCTCGTTGCGGTGAGCGCGCTTTTGTGGCGCGATCCGGACAACCGGGTGGCCCTCTACGTGGCGCCGGTGTGGTTCGGGCTGCTCACCATCGGCTACCTCGCGTCGAAATCACGTGCTCCTCAGAAGACGTGACCTGACAGCGGCGCCCTACGTCAGGGGCTCACCACCGCCGATCAGGCCGCCGCCGTCGACTATGAGCGTCTGGCCGGTGATGAAGGCGCCGGCGCGCGAGGCGAGCAGCACCGCGAGCCCGGCGACGTCGTCGGGATCGCCGAGGCGGCGCAGCGGATTGGCGCGCGCGAAGGCCGCGGCGCGAGCCGGATCCGCCCACAGCGCCCGCGAAAAGCTGGTGCGGATGATGCCCGGAGCGATGCAGTTGACGCGGATGTTGTGTGGTCCCCATTCCACCGCGAGATTGCGCGCGAGCTGCATGTCGGCGGCCTTGGAGAGGCAGTAGGCGCCGAGCATCGCGCTGCCGACGAAGCCGCCGACCGAGGAGACGACGATGAGGGCTCCGTCCTTGCGCTGCGCCATCGCCGGCAGCGTCATGTTGCTGAGCCACACGTTGCTCAGGAGGTTGGTGTGCATGATCTTGTCGAACACCTCGTCCGTGAGGCTCGCGGACGGGCCGAAGTGCGGGTTCGCGCCCGCGTTGCACACCACGATGTCGATGCGACCCCATTTCGCGACCGTGGCGTCGACGAGCCCCTGGAGCTCGGGCTTGTGCCCGACGTGACAGGCGTGGGCGAACGCCGTGCCGCCCGCCGCGGTAATCTCCGCGGCCGCCGCCTCGCAGCCCTCGAGCTTGCGGCTCGAGATGACCACCCGCGCCCCGTGCAGCGCCATCTGCATCGCGATCGCCTTGCCGATGCCGCGGCTCGAGCCGGTGATGAGGGCCACCTTGCCCGACAGATCAAACAGGCTCATGGGGACAACCCCTCGGGTCGATCCACGGCGCATTCTGCGCGCAGGCGCGCCCGGAGGGGAATCTGCCCCGCGTCCCGGGTAGAATCCGCGCGCCGCGCCCGTAGCTCAGTTGGATAGAGCATCAGGCTTCGAACCTGAGGGTCGGGAGTTCGAATCTCTCCGGGCGCGCGAAATTAGCCCGTGGGCGAGCAGGTCTGCGATCCAGGCCGCATCGTTCACGTCGGTCTTGCGGCCCGGAACGTTCTTGATGTGCTGAGCATTGGCGAGCACGAGCTCAAAGTGTCCCTCGAGCAGATGCCACACGGGCTTCCAATAGACCCCGGTCGCCTCCATCGCGACGTGCGTGACTGCGTGAGCACTGAGCCACTCCTGCAGTTCGATCAGCGCGGCGGTGGTCGTGGCGAAGCTGCGCGTCTCATCGACCTGCGGCTCGCTTACGCAGCGCGCCCGCGCCACGACCAGGTCTTTGTGAACGTCAACTCCCGCGCAACGCGGGTACAGTACTTCCATCCGTCGGTCTCCTCTGTCAGACGACGGCGGGAGAGACCCCAGTCATCGAAGTCTATTAATCGTGCTGCGGGGCCTGGCGGCCCGTGGCAACAATCCGGGGTGCGCGCAGGGTCTCGGGTCCAACTACTGAACGGGCTCGTGGCACCAAGCACAAACCGACCTCGTTCCCACCGCCGGGCTGAGCATATGCCACAGCCGCCCAAATTCCACCGCTCGCGCGCTTCATCCCCCGGGGTCGCGCTCAGCGCGATGGAAAACTACTGAGCGCACGGAATAGTACCCGCGCCGGCTGCTGTCAGGTCCCTGACGAAATTGAGGAGTTTGTCCAAATTCGGACCAATTGGACGGAACTGTCAGAGCCCTGACAGCTACAGAGGAGGGTACCTCATGCTCTCAGGCATCTGGCGCGAGCGCTGGCGAAAGAGCATATAGAGATCAGCCACACGTCGGTCGGGACGCTGCTTCAGGGCATGGATTACAACTTGCAAGCCAATCGCAAGAGCAAAGAGGGGACAGATCATCCGGACCGGGACGCGCAGTTTCCAAATAGGACACGTTATTATTTTACAGATCCTTAGCCGGCATCGGCACAGTGCCGCCGTCGTCGTCCTTGCAGTCGTGGCATCGGTGGGCTTGCTGCGCGAGGCCTTCATGCGTGCCGCTTCCGCCCAGCAATCTTCGTTACCTTCTCCGGCTTACCAGTCATGAGCCGCTCGACAGCATCGACCGCGGTGCGCTTCGAGGCCTCCTCGAGCTGTATGTAAACGCGGCTCGTGATGTTCTCCGGAATGGGTGTTACCCATGAATCAGGAAGGGCAACACCGGGATCGAATCCGGCAGAGCTTTCTGCGGTCGGCGGCGAACGCCCGCAAGGGCGAGGCGCGCAGCGCCGAGTAATCTCTCCGGGCGCGCGAAAATTTCTGGTCGGATCGTATCGCCACACGTCACCTGCCCACCCAGCCGCACATTCAAGGCGTCCAGGGCTTGTCCAGATTCGCCAGGGTCCAGTCACGGCCCGCGCCGGTCAGTCGATACCGGCCATTGCGCTCGGGCGCGATGAGATAGACCCGGCACAGTTCCTCGAGCACCAGTTCGGCCTGAGCCCGCGTCACATGCTGGCCCGGTATGCGGCCCATTATCGAGAGCGCTGCGTCATCGGCGCTGATGCTGTGCGGATAGTTCTCGAGCATGAGGACGATCACAGCCCGCTGCAAGACCGTTGGGCTGAAGTCGTGCGGCACAACGAGTGCGAGCTCTCGCTCACTTCTCCTGGCATGCCACCAGGAGACAGATCGCGTGATCATTGCAGGCAATGCGACGCAGGCTCCGAGCAGCGCGAGCAGCAGCCATCGACGAACTTGCACGCTGCCGGCCAGGTAATACGCGACGGCCGACCGGGCGGCTGCGATGAGTGCCCCCGCGGTCGCGAGGTACGGCTTGATGTTCTGCCAGCGCCATGCGGCGACAGCTGTAACGATCAGACCGGCCGTTACCTGAATCCGAACCTCACGCCAAAATGGTTGCTTCGCGTCCTGCATAAGCTGCTCTAGCAGTTAGGCAGCGTGCGGCCGTCGTCGTTCTGAATTATGTCAACGGCGAGCGCCGCTCCTTCTGGCGCGCGGTTGGCATGCAGGTCCGCTTCGCCTCAACGCCTCAACGCCTCAACGCCTCAAGCAAAGCCCTGCTTTACCTCAGCAAGGTACCTGCAAACTATTATTATGTTATGTTCCCGCGCTGATCCCGACCCTCGCGGGCAAACAATTCCCAAGCGTCGCCCGGCTCTCGCGTCCAAGCCGGTCCGAACTCGGTTGGGCCCCGAGCTCCCGGCCGCCGTTGATCGACAGCTCTACAGAGTCTCGCAAAACGCGTGCAGGCATTCATTGAAGCCTGACGCGTCGTCCCAGAATGCCGCGTGCCCAGTATTTGCCATCAACTGGACTTGCGCATGAGGCATCGCCCCCTTGTGCTGAGCGACGACGGCGGGTTTGACGACCGCATCCGCAGCGCCATGCGCAATCAGCACAGGCTTGCGGATCTTCGGCAGGAGGTCGTCGTTATTGATGGAGCGCGAGAACAGACCCTGCCGGACATACGGAGGGACGCAGAGCTCTGGGCGCGCGCACTCGTCGCCCGCCCTGGATGTGATAGTCCGGATGGATCTACCACACGACACACTGGTGAAAAAATAGTGGCGATACTAAGAGTGCCTCCTGTGGAGATAACGCATGCCCGGCACGTAGAAGGTCGCTACCACCGCCGGTGCTGGGCTACGTGTTCTGCTGAACTAAGGTCTCGGTCTCATTTCAAGTCAACCGGGCCGACAGTTGCCGGATTTATGCGGGCCGTCACTCTGCGGGATTCATTGTTGCGCTGTCCGATCTGAACCGTAGGCCACGCTCACGGCCGCAAGACACGACGGCGTAAGTCACGAGGAAGACCAACGAGGAAAGCCAAGGAGGAGGAAAAGCGTATGCATCGCAAGAACCATCACCGCCCAGCAACAATAGCGGGTGCACTGTTTTTGGCGGGCTTGGGCTTGTCGTCATGGCCGACGGCAGGCCAAGCGCAGACTACCGCCAGCGGACAGGCGAGCGCTGCGCAGGTCGTGCTTCTGGGACTGCTGGGAACGGCGACTTCGAGCAGCCTTGCCAGCACCGGAATCTCGGGCACGAACGCCGAAAGCGATGTGGGTCAGCTGACCGGGAGCATCCCGTTAGTGCTGAGCACTGGAGTCCTCAACGCAGCTACGTACAGCTATGCCGATCAGGTTGACTCCATGGCCTCGATGGGGAACGTCGGTTTGACCCTCGCCGGGGTCACGATTGCGGCTGACTCGCTTGTCGCAGAGGCCTCGCAAGTGCTGCGAGGCGCGGGCGTCGGCAGGGCCTACATCGACAACCTGGTAATCAATGGGATGCCGGTCGCCGTGACGGGAAGTCC
>MNCZ01000093.1 GCA_001914695.1 Gammaproteobacteria bacterium 13_2_20CM_66_19
ATTCCGTCACGCCCCAGTCTTAACGCTGATTTGCGCGATCTGACGATTCCGCCGTCGAATCAACTGGAGCCTCTCAAGGGGGATCGTCAGGGGCAGCACAGCATCCGGATCAACAAACAATGGCGCGTTTGTTTCAAGTGGAGAGAAAGGGACGCTTTCGACGTGGAGATCGTGGATTACCATTGAGAGTAGAGACCATGATGACCAAGAAGCTGCGCCCGGTACACCCAGGCGACATTTTGCTGCATGACTTCATGCAGCCGCTGAAGCTGAGCTCCTACAGGGTGGCAAAGGAGCTTGGTGTGGCCGCTCCGACTGTCAACGAAATAGTGCGACGCCGGCGTGCGATCACGGCCGAAATGGCGTTGCGGTTGTCGCGCTACTTCGGTACGAGCGCGCAACTCTGGCAGAACCTGCAGACGCAGTATGACCTCGAGATCGCGAGCAGGAAGATCGGCAAGAAAGTGGAGCGCGCCATTCAGCATTGAGACAACCTTGCGTATCTGGGAGCTGGATCCGAGGATGCAGCTCGCGAGCGCTCTGACGGAGAAGTGGCGCGTGGCCGAAGTCGCCCGGCCCCGCGTGCAGGATCTGGAAACGCTGGTCGAGCTGAGTACCGACGCTCTGCAACGCAGCAATGCCCGGCTGGCCGACGCCGACGAGCCAGGGCGGCGAGCTCCGCTCCGAAACCTTCTCGGCCAAGGTCAAGGCCTTTGCCGAGCATGTTGCCAAGGCGCCGGCCGGCGGTTAAAAGTGCGCAACCCGATCCGCGCGGATAGGATGCCATGAAGCTCATGAACGGCAGGCGGCCAGTACACCCCGGCGAGGTGTTGCGCGAGAACTTCCTGCGGCCGGCGCGCCTGAGCGCGAGTGCGCTCGCGAAGGCGTTGCGCGTGCCGGCGCCGCGTATCAACCAGATCCTGCGAGAGCGGCGCGGCATTTCCGCCGATACAGCCATGCGGCTCGCACGCTACTTCCACGGCGAGGCGCAGGCGTGGATGAACCTGCAGGCGCGCTATGACCTGCGCCGGGTAGAGATCTCGAAGGGCAGGAGGATCCGAAGCGAGGTCAAGCCGAGCCGCTCGTGAGCGAGCCGCACGGGCGCGAAGCGGGGGGAAAAAAAGGACCGGCCTCGGAGGCGGGGGACGTGATTTCGGAAAACTGAGAGTCTGACGCCATCGCTATCCCTGAGCCCTGGTTGCCATCCTGGCATTCCGCCATCCATTGGCGCGCTGCCCTCCGTGGCAGCGAACAGACCGACCCTCTCAGATTCCCTCAGATCACATCGCGTCCTCCGCCTCGAGGCCGTTAAGTACGCGTCGCACCGGTTGGGGGGGTAATCCGGACGACGCGGTCTCGGTTGCACGAGCGGGCTCGTGCAGTGACTGTCTGGCGTTTGTGAGCAGCTCGTCGATCCCCACAGGACGCCGTGGATTGAAATGTGCGACTCCGACGCGGAGCGACAGCGGCGGCAGGTCGCTGCCGGATTGCTGTGGCCGTCGGACGCGCAGCATGAGCGCGCCGCGCGAGGCGTACTCCGGGTTCGTGGTCAGGGCGGCGAACTCGGCGCCCTCGAGCCGGCCGAGGACCTCGTAGACCCCGTAGCTCGGGTAGAGATCGCGCATGAAGTTGCCCATCTGCCGCAGCAGCACGTCGGCCGCGGTGGGGCCCATGGCTTCGATGACCCGCGCAAGGTCATTGACCTCGAAGCAGACGAGGTGGGCCGCGGAGCCATCGCGGGCCGCGACATCGAGCAGTCGCGTGCCGGTCTGCACGAAACCGCGCTGGTTGCAGAGCCCGGTGAGCTCGTCGGTCACCGTGGCACAGCGGAGCGACTGCACGAGGCTCAACAGCGCCTTCAGCTGCACCGAGATCCGCTGGGCTTTGCTCAGACCTTGGCCGCGCAGCAGCTCCGATAACACTCGCCGGATGCGTGCCTCGTCGCCCTCCATGACGGCGACGCGCAGCTGCCCGCCGAGCTCGGCATGGCGCGCGCGTAACGCGCCTTGTTCGACCGACTGCATGGACTGCGACCCTGAGGCGGCTTGCATCGGAGACCTTCCTGGACAGCAGCCACTCGACCTGGGACCAAAGCATAGTGCTGGCCCGGTAGCGGCTCGACGGAGGCCACCCTTAATTCGGCGTCGGCTTAAGGCGGATTGTTGGGTAGGGAAGTCCCTACACAGGCCGCGACACGGATGTCACGAAGTCTTGACAGGCTACCCAGTATTCGTTACGGCCCCCGGGCAGTTAAAGGATGGTGCTGCGGCGATCGCGGGTGGCCCAGCCCAAGCTAGAGCTTGACCGAGGGCCGCGCCTGTGCCCGCGGGCCCTTGGCTCAGGCGGTGCGCGCGACGGTCGCCTCGAGCTCAGCACGGGTCTCTTTTATATGAGCGCGCACCAGGCGCTCCGTCTCCTTACCGTCGCTCCGGGCCCAGGCCCGATAAATCGCATGGTGCTCGCGCGCGGCTCGCGTGACCCGACCGGCCGGCTGCAGGTGCAGGCGCACGTAGCGCTCCGAGAGGGTATGAAGCCGATAGAGCACCTCGCTCGTCACCGGGTTGAGACGTGGCACGACGAGTGCGAGATGGAACGCGCAGTTGAGATCTCCCGCCATCGGGAGCTGCCCGGCCGCGAGCGCCGCGTTGAGCGCATGAAGGGCCGCGGCCGCCGCCTCGCGTTCGGCGGTCGACGCAGCGCGGGCGCCCTTGGCGGCGGAGGGCGGCTCGATGTCGAGGCGCAGGCGGAACACCTCCGCCACCTCCGCTCTCGAGAGAGGCCGAACCTGAAATCCGCGGTGGGCGAAGATGTCGACCAGGCCCTCGGAGCGCAGCTCGAGCAGCGCCTCGCGCACCGGGATCTTGCTGGTACCGAACTCGGCCGCGAGCGAGTCCTGCAGGAGCTGCGCCCCGGGCGCGTAGGCGCCCGAGAGGATCTTCTCGCGGATGCGGACTCTGATCTGCCCGCTGACGGTGCGCGACAGCGGCTCCGCGGTGGCGCCCCTGGGCGTGGCGCCCGCGGCCGTGGGGCTCATGGACGGATGCCCCAGCAGAAGGGATCGTCGGGATCGAGCCGCAGCCTGGCCTCGCCGGTGACGTGGGCAGCGCCGGTGATGGTCGGGGTGATCTCGCCGCGGTCGCGCGCGTGCCAGCGGTAGCGCGCGCTGAAGCTGCTGCCGATCAGGCTCTCCTGGGTCCACGTCTCGCCCTCTTCGAGCTCGCCCTCGGCCGCGAGACAGGCGAGCTTGGCGCTGGTGCCGGTGCCGCACGGGGAGCGATCGTAGGCACCGCCCGGGCAGAGCACGAAGTTGCGTGCGCGCGGAGCGCCGCCGGGCGAGGGGGCGAACAGCTCGACGTGATCCACCTCGGGGAAACCGGCGGCATTCACCGCCTGCCGGAGCTGCCAGGCAAACTCACTCAGGGCCGCGACGTTGCCGGGCTCGATGTCGAGCGGCTGCTCATGGGTGAGAAAGAACCAGTTGCCGCCCCAGGCGATGTCGCCCCGGACGCTGCCGACGCCCCCCACCGGAACGCGCACCTGCCGCGCCTTGCGGTAGCTCGTGACGTTCTCGACATCGATGCGGCCGTCCGCGTGGAGGCGCGCATTCACCAATCCGACCGGGGTGTCGATGCGAAAGCTCCCCGGAGTGCATCGCCCCGCGTGCGCGAGCGAGGCGATGAGCCCGATCGTTCCGTGGCCGCACATGCCGAGGAAGCCCACGTTGTTGAAGAAGATCACGCCGAAGTCGCAGTCGGCGCGGTGCGGCGTGCAGAGTAGCGCCCCGACCAGCGCCTCGGACCCGCGCGGCTCGTTGACGATGGCCGAGCGATACCGATCGAAGTGCTCGCGAAAGCGCTCGAGGCGGTCGGCGAGGGGGCCGGTCCCGAGGTCCGGCCCCCCCTCGATGACGAGCCGGGTCGGCTCACCCGCGGTATGCGAATCGATGACCTCGATCGCGATGGGTCCGCGGCTCGCTGTCATGGGGTGGTGCGCTCACATCGGGCGCGTAGCGCGCGCCCGCTCGACCCGCCGGGCGACATCGGCGCGCCGCTCGCCCGCGAGCGGCAGCCTTGGGGGGCGCACGCGCTCCGAGCCCCGGCCCATGAGGGCCTCGGCGAGCTTGATGGACTGCACCAGGTCGGGGTCCGAGTCGAGGTGCAGGAGCGGCATGAACCAGCGGTAGATCCGGCGGGCGCGCTCGAGGTCGTCTGCGCGGATGGCTTCATAGAGCGCCAGCGACTCGGCGGGGAAGGCGTTGGTGAGCCCCGATACCCAGCCCCGCGCCCCGAGCGTCAGCGCCTCGAAGACGACATCATCGAGCCCGGCGAAGAGCACGTAGCGCTCGCCGAGCGCGTTCAGCAAGTCGGTGAAGCGGCGCGGGTCGGGCGCGGACTCCTTGATCGCCACGATGTTCCTGAGCTCGGCCAGGCGCTCGAGCGTCTCGATCTCGATGTTGACCCGGTAAGCGGGCGGATTGTTGTAGAGCATGATCGGGAGCGAGGTGGCCCGGGCGACCGCGCGCAGGTGGTACTCGAGCTCGGCGCGCGTCGGCACGTAGACCATCGCCGGCAACACCATCAGACCGTCGACCCCGATGCGCTCGGCGTCGCGGGCGTAGGCCACGGCACTCGCGGTGGTGAGCTCCGAGACCCCGGCAATGAGCGGCACCCGCCCGCCGACGGTCTCGACCGCGCCCTTGAGCACGGTGCGCTTCTCCTCGGCGGTGAGGGAGTTGTTCTCCCCGACGGTGCCGAGCAGCACCACGCCGTGAACCCCGTCGCGCACCAGCGCCGCCTGCACGGCCGAGGTCGCTGTGGTGTCGAGCGCGAGGTCGGCGCCGAACTGGGTGGTGGCCGCCGGAAAGACTCCGGACCAGGAGCATTGGGCAGGGGTGCTCATGGAGTGCCTCCTGTGCCGCCGCGGGCTTCAGTGCGCGTGGGATCGTAGATCGTATACGATCGACTCATGGGGGAACAAGACTCGGTCGCGGTGATCGGCGCCGGAGTCGTCGGCTGTGCGATCGCCTGGAGCCTCACTCGCGAGGGGTGGCCGGTGATGCTCGCCGACCCGGCGGAGCCCGGCTCCGGGGGAGCGAGCTTCGGCAACGCGGGGCACCTCGGCGCTGAGCTGGTCGAGCCCCTGCCTTCCCCGGCACTGCTGTTCGGTTTCTGGCGGCAGCTGTTCGTGTTCGGAGGCGCGCTCGACCTCCCGTGGCGCCGGCTGCCGCAGTTTGCGCCCTGGGCGTGGCGCTTCGCCGCCGCCGCCTTCCGTCAGCGTGCCAACACCCGGCAATTTGCGCCGCTGGTGAGACCCGCGGCCGCGGCGTGGGAGCGCACGCTGCGCGAGGTCGGGAGCCGGGCGCTCCTGCGCCGCAACGGCCACCACCAGGTCTGGCTCACCCCCGCCGGCGCGAGAAAAGCGGCCGCCGAGGCGCGCCGCATGGAGAGGCTCGGCGTCCCGACCGCACCTGCGCCGCCAGAGCTGCTGCACGCGGTGGCGCGCGCCGCGGGCACCGGCACCATCGCGGGTCTCGAGTTTCCCGACACCGGCCACGTGCTCGATCCGCGCGGAGTCTGCGAGGCCCTGGCGCGCGCGGCGGTCGCGCGCGGCGCGAGCGTGCGGCGGTTGCGCGTGCTCGAGCTCGCCCCGTGCGGCGACCGCATCGAGCTGCGCACCGATGCCGGGACGCTCACCGTGAGCGCGGCGATCGTGTGCGCCGGCGTCTGGTCGGCGCCGCTCCTCGCTCACTTCGGCTTGCGCGCGCCGCTCGAGGCGGTGCGCGGCTATCACGTCGAGCTGCCCGGGCACGCCCCGCTCGCCGATGCGCCGGTGGTCTACATGGATGATGACATCGTGGTGACGCCGTTGGCCTCGCGGCTGCGCGCGACGAGCTACATGGAGTTCTCCGTCCCCGAGGCCGCCCCCGACCCGCGCAAGCCCGCACGCCTCGCGGCCACCCTGAGGCGGCTCGGGTATCGCTGCGACAGCGGCAACTCCGGATGGGTTGGCCCGCGTCCGGTCCTTCCGGACTACCTGCCCGGCATCGGTCGGGTGCCGGGCGGAGCGCGAGTGTTCTACGCGATCGGCCATCATCATCTCGGGCTGACGCTCGCGCCGGTCACCGCCGAGCTCATCGTCGCGCTCGTGGCCGGTCGCGAGCCCGAGCACGACGTGCGCGGCTTCGACCTCAGGCGCTTCGGCTGAGGCGGCGGGCAGCGGGGCAGCTCAGGGGGCGCGGAAGTCCTCGGCAACCGCTTCGAGCAGCGTCGGGCCCGCCCGCGTGAGGGCGGCGCGCAGCTCCTCCGCGAGAGCCGCCGCTCCGTGCACACGGACGCCGGTCGCGCCGCACGCGGCAGCGAGCGCCGCGAAGTCGGGATTACGCGCCACGACGCCGATCGGCGTAATGCCGGCGGCGCGCATGTCGTCGCGGATCTGCCCGAGGGCGCCGTTGTTCCAGACTACGAGCGGAAGAGTCAGGTCGAGCTCCACGGCGGTCATGAGCTCCTGTAGCGTGAACTGCACCCCGAAATCTCCAGCGAGCGCCACCACCGCGCGCTGCGGTTGCGCGATCTTCGCACCGAGGGCGGCGGGCAGGGCAAACCCGAGCGCGCCGTAGCCCGACGGGTGAAACCACAGTCCCGGACGCTCGGCGGGAAATGCGTAGTTGCCGAGGTAGGCGAGCTGGGTCATGTCGGTGAACACCACGCCGTCGGCGGGCACGCTCTCGCGCAGCGCCTGCACGGCGGCGAGGCGCGCGCGCGAGGGCGCATCGAACTGCGCCTCGACGCGCGCGCGATAGGCGGCCGCGGCGCCCGAGGCCGTGCGCCACCCCTTGCGCGTGCGGCAGTCCCCGGCGAGCGCCTCGAGACTCGCGGCCGCATCGCCCCTCACCACCACCTCGGCCGCGAACTGGTCGGCGAGCTTGAAGTCGTCGACGTCGAGGCGCACCAGCCGTCCGCTCATCGCGAGGCGCGTGGTCGTGTAAACGTCGGTCTCGGAGAGCTCCGTTCCCGCCGCGATCACGACATCGGCGGCGGCGACGAGCTCCTGGATCGCAGCAAACGGCAGGCTCGCGCCGAGATTGGCGGGATGGCTCTCGGCGACCACGCCCTTGCCGGCGACCGTGGTGACGAGATAGCCGTCGGTGGCTTCCACCAGTCGCCGCAGCGCGGCTCCCGCGCCCCGGGCGCCGCCCCCGGCGATGAAGAGCGGCCGCTCGGCCTCCGCGAGCAGCGCGTGCGCGGCCGCGAGCGATGCGGGCGAGGGCGGTGGCGCGCCGCTGCCGCGCGCAAAGCGCTCTGGGCGCAGCGGCGTCGGTTCGGGGAGCAGGTCGAGCGGGATCTCGAGATAGGCGGGTCGCGCCCGCGCCGCCCGGAGCGTCGCGAACGCGGCGCGCAGATGGTCGCGCACGTCCTGGGCGCTCAGCGCGCTGCGGGCGAGGCCCGTGACCCCGGCGGCGATGGCGCGCTGGTCCTCGAGCTCGTGCAGCACGCCCCAGCGCTTGCCGAGCGAGGCGCGCACCGGGCTGCTCGCGATCACCAGCAGCGGCACCGAGTCCGAATACGCCTGCGCGATGGCGGTGAGCGCGTTGGTGAGGCCCGGGCCGGAGATCACGAACGCCGCCGCCACCGCGCCGCTCGCGCGCGCGTAGCCGTCGGCGGCGAAGCCGGCGTTCTGCTCATGACGCACCAGCACGTGGCGCAGCCGCGCGAATTCGAGCCCGCGATACAGCTCGATGTTGTGAACGCCCGGAATGCCGAACACGGTGTCGACGCCGTTGGCCGCCAGCGTCTCGACAACGTACCGTCCGACCGTCCAGGGAGCCGAGCTCATGCGCTTGAAATGTTAACACCGCCCACGCACAGTAAGAACGTGAATTACTCGGCGCTGGTGCATCGGATCGGCGGTCACGGCGCCGACGCGTGGCTCACGCACTACGAGGCAGTCGCCGCGCGCGAGCGCGGCGAGGACGTGCTGATCCTGAGCGTCGGCGATCCGGATCTCGAGACGCCCGCGCCCGTCATCGAGCGCGCCGTCGCGCAGCTTCGCGGTGGCGATACCCACTACGTGCCCGCGGCCGGCCGCGCCGCGCTCCGCGAGGCGATCGCCCGGGCGCACGCCGCGCGCAGCGGTCAGCAGATCGGCGCGGAGAACGTCGTGTACTTCGCCGGCGCGCAGAACGCGCTCTTCGCCGCCTCGCTCTGCCTCGCGGGGCCGGGCGACGAGGTCGTGACCTTCGAGCCGCTCTATCCGACCTATCCCGCGACCATCGAGGTGTCGGGAGCGCGGCTCGTGCCCGTGCCGGCCGCCGCCGGCTGGCGTCCGGACCTCGCCGCGCTCGCCGCCCACGTCACACCGCGCACGCGGGCGCTCCTCTGGGCCTCGCCCAACAACCCGAGCGGCGTGGTGCTGAACGAGGCGGAGCTCGGCTCGATCGCCGCGCTCGCGCGCCGACACGATCTATGGCTGATCGTGGACGAGGTCTACGCGGGACTGGCGCCGGGCGGGCGCGTGCCGAGCCTCGCGGCGCGCCTCCCGGAACGCGTCGTGACGCTCGGCAGTCTCTCCAAGTCGCACGCCATGACCGGCTGGCGGGCGGGGTGGCTGGCAGGGCCGCGCGAGCTCGCGGCCCACGCCGAAAAGCTCGCCATGTGCATGCTGTTCGGGCTGCCGGGTTTCATTCAGGAGGCGGCGATCGCCGCGCTCGCCCTGGCGGACGAGGCGGGGCAGCGGATGCGCGCCTTCTGCGCGACGCGCCAGGAGCGCTTCGCCGTCGCGATCGGCGACATCCCGCATCTGCGCGCCGTCCCTCCCGAAGCCGGCATGTTCATGCTGATCGACGTGAGCGCCACCGGACTCTCGGGCGGTGAGTTCGCGCGTGCGCTGTACGCAGCCGAGCGGGTCTCGGTGCTCGATGGGGCGGCGTTCGGGCGCTCGAGCGCCGGTTGCGTGCGCGTGTGCTTCGCCACCGAGGAGGCGACGCTCGATGCAGCCGCGGCACGGCTGCGGCGCTTCTGCGAGTCGCTCCCCTAGCCTCGTCCGGCCGCACCGAGGCGGAGTGCGCGCCGCGCCCCTTTTATATATTATTATGACGACATTAAAAAAACCTGGGCCGGGAGCGCGCGCGCGATCATGAGAAGGGTACGAACGCTGGGTCTTCTCGGCACGGGAGTCATCGGCGGCGGCTGGGCGGCGCGCGCGCTGCACTTCGGCATCGACGTCGTGGCCGCGGACTTGAGGCCCGAGATGGAGGACTGGATCCGCGGCGCGGTCGCCAACGCCGAAGGGGCGCTCTCGCGACTCACGCTGGCACCGCTGCCGCCCAAGGGGAAGCTCTCCTTCACCACCGATCCAAATGCCATGGCGCGGCAGGCGGATTTCATCCAGGAGAACATTCCCGAGCAGCTGCAGCTGAAGCAGCGGGTGCTCGCGGACATGAGCCGCCACGCGCCGCCCGACGTCGTGATCGCTTCCAGCACCTCGGGTCTCATGCCCTCGGACCTGCAGCTGGGGATGGCGGCGCCCGAGCGCTTCCTGGTGGCGCATCCCTTCAATCCCGTGTACCTGTTGCCGCTGGTGGAGCTGGTCGGCGGCCGGCAGACCGCCGCCGCGACCCTCGATGGGGCCGCCCGGTTCTTCACCTACATCGGCATGCATCCGCTCAAGGTGCGCCGCGAGGTGCCGGGACACCTGACCGACCGGCTGCAGGAGGCGCTGTGGCGCGAGATCCTGCACATGGTGAACGAGGATGTGGCCACCACCGGGGAGCTCGACGACTCCATCGTGTACGGTCCGGGGCTGCGCTGGGCCGGGATGGGCACCAACCTGATCTATCATCTCGCGGGCGGCGAGACCGGCATGCGCCACATGCTCAGGCAGTTCGGACCCGCCCTCAAATGGCCTTGGACCAGGCTCGAGGCCCCGGAGCTCACCGAGGAGCTGATCGACAAGATGGTGGCGGGCACGCACGCGCAGGCCGCCGGCCGCTCGATCCGCGAGCTCGAGCGTCTGCGCGATGACTACCTGGTCGCGATCCAGCAGGTGCTGAGGGAGTACAACATCGGCGCGGGGGCGACGCTGCGCTCGCTCGAGGAGCGTCTTTACGAGGAGTCCGCCGCCGCCGCGCGCGAGCGCGTCCGCACTGCCGCGGATGCCGGAGCGCCCGCCGCCGGGGAGCCTCTGCGGCTCCTCGAAATCGCGGTGCGACCGGAGTGGGTCGACTACAACGGCCACATGACGGATTCGCGCTACCTGCAGGTGTTCGGCGATGCGACGGATGCGCTGCTGCGCTACGCCGGCGTGGACGAGGCGTATCGGGGATCCGGGCGGGCGATGTACACGGTCGAGACTCGCGTCAGCCACAAGACCGGGGCGCGCGCCCTCGAGCCGCTGTACGTGACGACGCGCGTGC
>MNCZ01000060.1 GCA_001914695.1 Gammaproteobacteria bacterium 13_2_20CM_66_19
GCATCCTCGACCAGGCGCTCGGCGGCGCTCAGCTCCACGGCACTCAACCTAAGGCTCCTTGCACGCTCATCCGCGCGATTGATCATACTTCGCAGGTGCGGCTGCTGCTGGTGGAAGACGACGTGATGATCGGCGAGGCCATCCGCTCGGGCCTGAAGCGCGAGGGCTTCGTCGTCGACTGGGTGCACGACGCGGAGGCTGCCGCGCGGGTGCTGCGCACCGAGCCCTTCGAGCTCGTGCTGCTCGATCTCGCGCTGCCGGGGGCCGACGGACTCGAGCTCCTGCGCTCGGAGCGCGAGCGCGGGCTGGCGCTCCCCGTGCTCATCATCACGGCGCGCGACGCGATCGCCGATCGGGTTCAGGGGCTCGACGCCGGAGCGGACGACTACCTCATCAAGCCTTTTGATCTCGACGAGCTCGCGGCGCGCATCCGCGCGCTCCTGCGGCGCAGGGCCGGTCGCTCGGCGCCGCGCATCGAGCACCTGGGCGTGGTGCTGGATCCCGCCTCGCATCGCGTGACGCAGGACGGCGTCGAGGTGTCCCTCTCGCCGCGGGAGTTCGCGCTGCTGCAGCTGCTGCTCGAGCGGCCGGGAGTGATCCTCTCGCGGGCGCAGATCGAGGAACGTCTCTACGGCTGGGGCGAGGAAGTCGAGAGCAATGCGGTCGAGGTGCACATCCACGGGCTTCGCAGGAAGCTCGGGGCGCAGTTCATCCTCACCGTTCGCGGGGTGGGCTACCGGGTGAGGCCCGCGCCGTGACCTCGCTCCGGGCGCGGCTCCTCGCCTGGCTCATGGCGGGCGTCGTGTTCGTCGGCGCCGCCGGCGGCTGGGTCGTCTATCGCAACGCCCTCGTCGAGGCCGACGCGTTCTTCGACTATCACCTGAGGCAGACCGCGCTCATCCTGCGCGACCAGCCGGTGGAGTATCTGCTCGCGCCGCAGATTCCGCGCGCCGACGCCGCCTACGACTTCGTGGTCCAGGTCTGGTCGCTCGATGGCGTGCGGATGTATCAGTCGCGCCCGCACGCGGTGCTGCCCGGCGTCATCACACTCGGCTTCGCCACCGTCACCACCAGCGGGGGTGCCTGGCGGGTGTTCGGCGTGCAGTCGCTCACCAAGGTCATCCAGGTGGCGCAGCCGATGAGCGTGCGCCGGCAGCGCGCCGTCGAGCTCGCGCTCGAGACGCTCAAGCCCTTCGCGCTGCTGCTTCCCGGGCTGGCGCTGCTGATCTGGCTCGCGGTCGGGCGCGCGCTCGAGCCCCTGCAGCGGCTCACCGCGCTGGTGAAGGCGCGCCGCGTCAACGCCCTCGAGCCGTTCCCCGACACCCCGCTCCCCGACGAGGTGCGCCCGCTCGCCACCGCGCTGAACGACCTCCTCGCACGGCTGCGCGCGGCGCTCGAGCGCGAGCGGGCGTTCATGGCGGATGCCGCACACGAGCTGCGCACGCCCCTCACGGCGCTGCATCTTCAGATGGGCATGCTGGCGCGGGCGAGCAGCGAAGCCGAGCGCGCCGCGGCCACGGAGAGGCTCTCCGCCGGCGTGCAGCGCGCCATCCGACTCGTCGAGCAGCTGCTCTCGCTCGCCCGCCAGGAGCCGCGGGCGGTAACGCAGCGCATGCCCGTGCGGCTCGATGAGCTCGCGCGCGAGGTCGTCGCCGAGCTCGTGCCGCTCGCGGATGCCGGGCGCGTCGACCTCGGCGTCTCGAGCGCGCAAGCTCTGAGCGTGCGCGGCGACGCGGACGATCTGCGCACGCTCCTGCGCAACCTCGTGGACAACGCCGTGCGCTACACGGGAGCCGGCGGCCGGGTCGACGTGTCGGTGGAGGAGGAGGAGGGTGGCGCCCGCGCGGCCCGTCTCACGGTGAGCGACGACGGCCCCGGCATTCCTCCCGAGGAGCGCGAGCGGGTATTCGATCGCTTCCATCGCCGCGCCGGGGCCACGCCCCCGGGCAGCGGGCTCGGGCTCTCGATCGTCAAGAGCATCGCCGACGCCCACGGAGCTACGCTCACCCTCGCCGGCGGAGCTTCGGGAAAGGGATTATCGGTGACGGTGTCGTTCCGGCAGGACGCTCCGGCCGAGCCGCAGGCCCTTTCGGCCAATTGAGGGGTGGCTAAAGCACCCCACGAAATCAAGCATTACACGAACGGCAGGTGACGGCCGTCCATCAAGACGCTTGATTTCGTGGGGACCTAAGCTAACGAAGCCTCTGCAGGAAAGTCGCGACCGTCTCGAGGTAGGCGTCGCGGTTGGCCTTCTTCCTGAAGCCGTGTCCCTCGTCCTTTGCGAGGAGGTACCACACCTCGCCGCCGGCTGCACGCACGCGCCACACCAGCTGCTCGGACTCGGAGACCGGGACCCGCGGATCGTTCGCGCCCGCCGCCACCAGCAGGGGCTTTCTGATCCGGCCGGCGTTCGTGAGCGGGGAGATGCGATCGAGGAACACGCGCGTGCTGTTGTCGCGCTCGTCCCCGTATTCGGTGCGGCGCAGATCCCGCCGGTAACCCGAGGTGTTGCGCAGGAAGCTGACGAAGTTGCTGATGCCCATGAAATCGATGCCGCCGCGCAGCCGCTCGCCGTAGGTGATGAGCGTGGCGAGCGCCAGGTAGCCGCCGTAGGACGCCCCCATCGCCACCACCCGGTCGCGGTCGAGCTGCGGCTGCAAGCCGATCCACACGAGGAGCGACCCGACGTCGCGCACCGCGTCCTCGCGCAGTGGGCCGTTATCGAGCGCCAGGAAGCTCTTGCCGTAACCCGAGGAGCCGCGCACGTTCGGTGCGACCACGGCATAGCCGAGCTCGTTGACCATGAACTGCAGGAACGGATCCCAGCCCGGGCGGTACTGCGACTCGGGCCCCCCGTGGATGAGGATCACCACCGGGTGAGGCCCCGCGGTGCGCGGCCGGTAGACGTACGCCGAGAGCATGCGCGCGTGGCGGCCGACCCGGTCCCAGGTCGGATAGTGGACGAGCTGCGGCGTCACGAACGTGCCGACATCGATCGGACCCGCCTCGCTCCGGGTCCAGCGCTCGAGCCGGCCGTGCTCGATGTCGTAGACATAGGCATCGCGCGGTGCCACGGGCGACTCAGCCGACATCGCGAGCCTGCGCCCCGTGCGGTCGAAGCGCAGGTTCCCGATCCGCCCCTCGGGAAGCCCCGCCGGCGCGAGCTCGAGCCTGCCGAGCGTGTCGAGCACAGTGAGGCGGCTGCGGCCGTCGTCATTCACCACGTAGGCGATGTAGCGCCCGTCGTCGCTGACATCGAAGTCCTCGACATCCCACAGCGTGTCGGGTGTGACGTTGCGGCTCGAATGAGTGACGAGGTCCTTGAGCTTGAGCTGGCCGAACTCGCCATCCTCGTCCGTCACCACGTACACGCCGCGGCCGTCGGGCGCGAATTTCGCCATGCGGATGCCCGCCTTGCGCGGATGCGCGGGATCATCGAGCGGCGTCAGCGCCCCCGTCACCGCGTCCACGAGGTAGAGATAGCTCTCGGTGATCGAGACGTACTTCCACACGAGGAGCTTCGTGTCATCCGGCGACCAGTCGAGCGGATACCAGGTGTCCTCGCGGCCGCCCACCAGGAGAGTTGGCGCGGCTCCGCTCGTCACGTCCGCGACGTACACGTCGTAGCTCAAGGAGTCGCGATCGTTGCCGTAGAAAGCCACGCGGCGGCCGTCGTGGGCCCAGACGGGGCTGCCGTGAATGAAGCTGCCCTGGGTGAGCGGACGCGCGGCCCCGGTGGGCGGCTGATAGTAGACCTCCGCGTTCTCATCGCCCCCCTGATCCTTCAGGAACGCGAAGCCGCCGCCGCGCAGCGGAGCGCGCGCCCATTCGACCGGGTCCTCGTAGAACGTGAGCTGCTCGCGCATGCCGAGCGGAATGGCCACGCGGTGCAGCTGGTCGGTGTCGGCGAAGCGCGTCCCGATCAGCATGCTGCCGTCGGCGAGCCAGTCGAGAAAGGACGCCTCGCGCGACTGCTCGTAGCGCGCCGCGCGCGCCGCGAGTGCCGCGTCGGGGACGGGGATGTTCTCGAAGACGAGACTGCCGCGCTCGCGGTGCTGCGGGGGCGCGAGCGGGGGCGGTGCCGCCGCGGCGGCCGCATCGGCGGCGGCCTCGGCCAGCGGAGCGAGCGACGCGGGTCCAGCCAGCACGGCGAACCCTGCCACGGCACAGACGATCCGCGCCGCGGAGAACGAGCCAGGGTGGGTCATGCGTCCTAAAGCTAGCCTACAGGGTACGATGTGTATACCCGCGAACCGCTCGCGCCGGTCAACATTCCCTTGAAAGTGCGACTCTATCGACATCCGCACGGCATCAGCGCCGTCGACTGCGAGTACCTGTATCCGGGGCACGCCGCCGCGCACATCATCGTCGACTCGGGACGCGCGGCCTTCGTCGATGTGGGGACCAACTCGTCCGTCCCGTATCTGCTCGCCGGGCTCGCGCAGCTCGGCATTGCGCGGGAAGCCGTCGACTACCTGCTGCTGACGCACGTGCATCTCGATCACGCCGGCGGCGCGGGGCGCCTCATGCAGGAGCTCCCCAACGCGCGGGCGCTGCTGCACCCGCGCGGCGCGCCGCACATGATCGACCCGGCGAAGCTCATGGCCGGCTCCCGCGCTGTCTACGGCGAGCGCCTGGACGAGCTCTACGGCACGCTCGTGCCGATCCCCGCCGAGCGCGTGCGGGCGGTCGAGGACGGCGAGCGCGTGAGGCTCGGCGACCGGACGCTCGAGCTCATTCACGTGCCCGGACACGCCCTGCACCACTACGCCGTCGTGGATGAGGCGCACCGGAGCATCTTCAGCGGCGACACCTTCGGCATCTCGTACCGCGCGCTCGATACCGAGCGCGGCGCTTTCATCACCCCGACGACGCCCCCCTCGCAGTTCGATCCCGATCAGCACATCGCCTCGATCGACCGGATGCTGTGCTACCGCCCGGAGTCGATGTACCTCATGCACTTCAGCCGCGTGACCGGCGTCGCGCGCCTCGGCGAGCTCCTCAAGATGCAGGTGCGCGAGCTCGCCCGCATCGCGCAGGCGCACGCGCACGACGCCGACCCGGCCGCCGGGATTCGCGCCGAGATGCGCTCCCTCTGGCTCGATCTCGTGCACCGGCACGGCTCGCCTTTGAGCGATGGCGAGATCGAGGCGGTCCTCGAGAACGATCTCACGCTCAACACCCAGGGCCTCATGGTGTGGCTCGAGCGGCTCGGCCGCCGGCCGCAGCACGCTTAAGGCCGCGGCGCAGTTGATCCGGGCTCGGCTTGGCACCATTCACCCAGGTTGGGAACATGAGCCATACTCCCGCCATGGACGCGTTCAAGGCCTTCCGCATCCACTCCGAGGGCGGAAAGATCGCCGCCCGCTTCGAGAAGCTCACGCTGGACGACCTCGACCCCGGCGAGGTCGTGATCCGCGTCACCCACTCCGACATCAACTACAAAGACGCGCTCGCCGCGACCGGAGCAGGCAAGATCCTGCGCCGCTATCCGCTCGTCGGCGGGATCGACCTCGCGGGAGTCGTCGAGAGCTCGAAGGATGCGCGCTACCGGCCGGGAGAAGCGGTACTCGTGACCGGCTGCGGGCTCTCCGAGACCCACGACGGGGGCTACGCACAGTTCGCGCGGGTGCCCGGTGACTGGGTGATCCCGATGCCCGCCGGGCTCGATGCCGAGACCGCCATGGCGCTCGGCACCGCGGGCTTCACGGCGGCGCTCGCCATCCATCGCATGGAGCAGAACGGCCAGTCCCCGGAGGGCGGCCCGATCGCGGTCACCGGCGCCTCGGGAGGCGTCGGGAGCCTGGCGGTCGACATGCTCGCCGCGCGCGGCTATCGCGTCGTGGCGGTGACCGGCAAGGCGGCGGCGGCGGACTATCTCAAGGCGCTCGGCGCAGCGGAGGTCCTCGCCCGGCAGGAGACCGGCCTCGGCTCCCGGCCGCTCGAGACCGCCCGCTTCGGCGGGGCCATCGACAACGTGGGGGGCGATGTCCTCACGTGGCTCACCCGGACCGTGGACTTCTGGGGCAACATCGCCAGCATCGGCCTCACCGGCGGGGCGGAGCTCAAGACCACCGTGATGCCCTTCATCCTGCGCGGGGTGGCGCTCCTCGGCATCAACTCCTCGGCGACGCGCCGCGAGTGGCGGCTCGCGGTGTGGCAGCGCATCGCCACGGACCTCCGGCCCCGTCACCTTTCGCGCATCGTCACGCGCACCATTGATTTCGATGAGCTTCCGGGCGCTTTTCCCGCCTACCTCGAAGGCAAGATCACCGGGCGCACCGTGGTGCGCATACAATAGCGCGGCTCTTTCGGGAGCAAGCGCCATGTCGGGAACTTCAGTGAGCGCCGGCGCTCGGCTGCGCGCCGCGGTGGAGGCGGAGCGCCCCCTGCAGGTGGTCGGGACCGTGAACGCCTACGCGGCGCTGCTTGCGGAACGGGCCGGCTTTCGTGCGCTCTACCTCTCCGGTGCCGGAGTCGCCAACGCCTCCTTTGGTCTCCCGGACTTAGGCATCACCTCGCGTAACGACGTGTGCGAGGACGTGCGGCGCATCTGCGCCGCCACCGCGCTCCCGCTCCTGGTCGATGCCGACACGGGCTTCGGCGCCGCCTTCAACATCGCCCGCACCTGCGCCGATCTCATCCGCTCGGGCGCCGCCGGCATGCATCTGGAAGACCAGGTGTCCGCCAAGCGCTGCGGCCACCGGCCCGGCAAGGCCCTGGTCCCGGCCGCGGAAATGGTCGATCGCCTGAAGGCCGCGGTCGATGCGCGCACCGACCCCGGCTTCGTGATCATGGCGCGCACCGACGCGCAAGCCGTCGAGGGCCAGGCCGCGGCGCTCGAGCGCGCGGCGGCCTACGTCGAGGCGGGCGCCGACATGATCTTCGCGGAAGCGCTCCGGACGCTCGAGGAGTTCCGGGAATTCGCCGCGCGGCTGCGCGTGCCGGTGCTCGCCAACATCACCGAGTTCGGAACTACCCCGCTGTTCACCACCGAGGAGCTCGGCAGCGCCGGGGTGCGCCTCGTGCTCTACCCCCTGTCCGCGTTCCGCGCCGCCGCCAAGGCCCAGGTCGTCGTGTATGAGGCGATCCGCCGTACCGGCACGCAGAAGAGCGTGGTCCCGTACATGCAGACCCGCGCCGAGCTCTATGAGGTGCTCGGCTATCATGCGTACGAGAGGAAGCTCGACGAGCTGTTCGGAAAAGGAAGCCCGGAGGGAGATGAGCCATGAACGCCATGAACGAGAGCAGCGCCCCCAAGCCCAAGAAATCCGTCGCCCTCTCGGGCGTCGTCGCGGCCAACACCGCGATCTGCACCGTGGGACGGACCGGCAACGATCTCCACTACCGCGGCTACGACATCCTCGAGATCGCGGAAGTCTGCGAGTTCGAGGAGATCGCCTATCTCCTGATCCACGAGCGGCTGCCCACCCGCGCCGCGCTCGCCGCTTACAAGGTCAAGCTCAGGTCGCTGCGCGGCCTCCCGGCGCCGGTGCGGAGCGTCCTCGAGGAGCTCCCCGCCTCGAGTCACCCGATGGACGTGCTGCGCACCGGGGTGTCGGCGCTCGGCTGTACTCTGCCCGAGCCCGACGAGCATTCCGCCCCCGGGGCGCGCGACATCGCCGACCGCCTCATCGCCTCGCTCGGCCCGATGCTCGCGTACTGGTATCACTTCAGCCGCGACGGCCAGCGCATCGAGCTCGAGACCGACGACGACTCGATCGGCGGGCATTTCCTGCACCTGCTGCACCGTCGGCCACCGCCGCCGATCTGGGTGCGCGCGATGCACACCTCGCTCATCCTCTACGCCGAGCACGAGCTCGCCGCCTCGACCTTCACGGCGCGCGTCATCGCCGGCACGGGCTCGGACCTCTACTCGTGCATCACCGGGGCGATCGGCGCGCTGCGGGGGCCCAAGCACGGCGGCGCGAACGAAGCCGCGATGCAGATCCAGCGGCGCTACCACACGCCGGAGGAAGCGGATCGGGACATCCGCGAGCGCGTCGCGAGCCACGAGATCATCGTCGGCTTCGGGCACCCGGTGTACACGCTCGCCGATCCGCGCAATCAGGTGATCCGGGAAGTGGCGCGGCGGCTCTCGAAGGAAGCGGGCGACATGCGGATGTTCGATATCGCCGAGCGGATCGAGACGGTAATGAAAGGGGCGAAGGGGCTATTCCCGAATCTCGACTGGTTCTCGGCCGTGGCCTATCACATGATGGGCGTGCCGACCGAGATGTTCACGCCGCTGTTCGTGATCGCCCGCACCACCGGCTGGTCGGCGCACGTCATCGAGCAGCGCGAGGACGGCAAGCTCATCCGTCCGGCGGCCAACTACATCGGTCCCGAGGACCTCAAGTTCGTCCCCATCGCGGAGCGGCGCTGAGCGGATGTCGGCCCACGATGTGAGATCCGCCGAGCGCCCGGCGCCCGACGCGGTGCTGACGGCGATCGCCGACTACGCGCGCAATTTCACCGTGCGGAGCGACACGGCGTACGAGACCGCGCGCTACTGCCTCATGGACACGCTCGCCTGCGGCTTTCAGGCGCTGAAATACCCGGCGTGCCGCAAACTCCTCGGTCCCCTCGTGCCGGGAGCGGTCATGCCGGGCGGCGCGCGCATTCCCGGCACCTCGTTCGAGCTCGAGCCGGTGCAGGCGGCCTTCAACATCGGCGCGATGATCCGCTGGCTCGACTTCAACGACACCTGGCTCGCGGCCGAGTGGGGTCATCCTTCCGACAATCTCGGCGCCATTCTCGCGGTGGCGGATTACCTGGCGAGGAACGCCATCATGTCGGGCAAGACCCCGCTGCGCGTGCGCGAGGTGCTCACCGCCATGATCAAGGCGCACGAGATCCAGGGGGTGCTGGCGCTCGAGAACAGCTTCAATCGCGTCGGGCTCGACCATGTCGTCCTCGTGCGCGTCGCCTCGACCGCCGTGGTGACGAGCCTGCTCGGCGGCAGCCTCGAGCAAGTGGTGAACGCGCTCTCGAACGCCTGGATCGACGGCGGGGCACTGCGCACCTATCGCCATGCTCCAAACACGGGCTCCCGCAAGAGCTGGGCGGCAGGGGATGCCACGAGCCGCGCGGTGCGTCATGCGCTCATGGCGCTCGCAGGCGAGATGGGCTATCCGTCGGCGCTCTCGGCGAAGACCTGGGGCTTCTACGACGTGCTCTTCCGGGGCCAGCCCTTCTCGCTCCCGCAGCCCTTCGGCAGCTACGTCATGGAGAACGTGCTGTTCAAGATCTCCTACCCGGCAGAGTTTCACGCGCAGACCGCGGTCGAGGCGGCGATGACTCTCCACCCGAAGGTGAAGGACCGGCTCGCCGACATCGAGCGCATCGTGATCGAGACCCAGGAGCCCGGCGTGCGCATCATCGACAAGGTGGGGCCGCTCGCCAATCCCGCCGATCGCGATCACTGCATCCAGTACATGGTCGCGGTGCCGCTCATCTTCGGGCGCTTGACGGCCGCGGACTACGAGGACGCCGTGGCCGCCGATCCGCGCATCGATGAGCTTCGGGCGAGCATGCAGGTGCGCGAGAATCGAGTGTTCACCGAGGAATACTACGCGCCCGACAAGCGCTACATCGGCAACGCCGTGCAGGTGTTCTTCCGCGACGGCAGCCACACCGAGCGCGTGCAGGTGGATTTCCGCGACGGCAGCCACACCGAGCGCGTGCAGGTGGACTTCCCCATCGGGCACCGCAAGCGCCGCGCCGAGGGCATGCCGGTGCTGGTGAGGAAGTTCGAGGCGTCCGTGGAGGCGCACTTCGGCGCCAGGCAGGCCGAGCGCATCAAGGCGCTGTTCGCGAAGCCGAAGCAGCTCGACGCCTTGCCGGTGAGCGAGCTGATGGCGGCGATGGTCACGAACGGATCGGCCGCCTAGCGGACTTGCGGCATGGCTTCCGACGCGCCTCAGCCTCACGCTCGCCACGGCCAAACGGAAGACGGCGGGCCCGGCGACATGGAGCGGCGGGTCCGGGCGCTGCGGACGGTCCTGGCGGAGAAGGGATACATCGATCCTGCGGCGCTCGATGTCCTGATCGACACCTATGAGAGGAAGACCGGGCCACGCAATGGCGCGCGGGTGGTCGCGCGGGCGTGGGTCGATGCGGAGTTTCGCAACTGGCTGCTTCGGGACGCCACCGCTGCCATCGCTTCGCTCGGCTACACGGGCCGGCAGGGCGAGCACATGGTTGCCCTCGAGAACACCGCGTCCTGTCACAACCTGGTCGTCTGCACGCTGTGCAGCTGTTACCCCTGGCCGGTGCTGGGGCTGCCTCCCACCTGGTACAAGAGCGCGCCCTACCGCGCCCGTGCGGTGAAGGACCCGCGCGGAGTGCTCGCTGATTTCGGCATCCGCCTCCCCGAATCCACCGAGATCCGCGTCTGGGATTCCACGGCGGAGGTGCGCTACCTCGTGATTCCGCAGCGCCCGCCGGGAACCGACACTTTGAGCGAGGAGCAGCTGGCGGCTTGCGTGACGCGGGACTCGATGATCGGCACCGGGCTCGCAAGACCTCCATGAGCTATCGATCCCACGCGGACCTCGGCGGCGAGGACGGCCATGGCCGGGTCGTTCCGGAGCCGGAGGGTGAGCTCTTTCATGCTCCCTGGGAGCGGCAGGCGCTCGCGCTGACGCTGGCGATGGGCGCGACCGGTGCCTGGAATCTCGACATGAGCCGCAGCGCCCGCGAGACGCTGCCGGACTATTCGACGCTGAGTTATTACGAGCTCTGGATCAAAGGGCTCGAGAAGCTGCTCGCCGAGCGCGGCCTCATCGCCGCAGACGAGCTGGACGCAGGCCGGATGCTCCACCCGGCGCCCCCGCTCGACCGCGTGCTGCGGGCCGCCGACGTGCCCGCCCTGCTGGCGAGAGGTGCGCCCACGGAGCGGCCGGCGGCGGCACCGCCGCGCTTTGCGGCCGGCGAGCGGGTGCGCACGCGCGCTTCCCGGTTCGACCACCACACACGCCTGCCGGGTTACGCGCGCGGGAAGATCGGTCGCGTCGAGCACGTCCGCGGCGTGCACGTGTTCGCGGACACGCACGCGCACGGACGCGGCGAGCAGCCGCAATGGCTCTACACGGTCGTCTTCAGCGGGCGCGAGCTCTGGGGGGACGATTGCGCACCGGGTCTCGGTGTATCGATCGATGCCTGGGAGCCGTATCTGGAGATCGCGCCATGAAGCAGGCGCTTGCGGCGCCGCCGGGTGAGCCGCGAGACGAGAGCGGGCCGATCTTCCGCGAGCCGTGGGAGGCGCAGGCCTTTGCGATGACGCTCGCTCTCTATGAGCGAGGTCTCTTCACCTGGCCCGAGTGGGCGGAGGCGCTCGCGGTTGAGATCAGCGCGGCGCAGACTTCAGGCGATCCCGACCTCGGCGACACCTATTACCGTCACTGGCTGGCGGCGCTCGAGAAGTTGGTCGCCGAGAAAGGTGCAAGCTCGCCGGAAGAGCTGACGCGCTACCGGCGAGCCTGCATCGATACTGTCGCCGGCTAACCCACCCTCACCGGCACGAATATCCGCGTCTCCCCGCGCTGGATCAGGAGCGCGATGTGCCCCTTCGATTTCTCCACTGCGCTCTTGAGCTGCTCGGCGCTCGTCACGTTGGAGCCGTTCGCGGCGATCACCACGTCGCCCGGCTGGATGCCCGCCTCGGCGGCGGGACCGGTGACGCGCTCGACCAGGAGTCCGCCCTTCACGTTGCCGTTTTTCTGCTCATCCGGGGTGAGTGGACGGACCGCGAGGCCGAGCTTTCCGCTCTCCTTGTGCGAGCCGTTCCGGGCGGTGGTCCCCTTCTCCTCCATCGTGCCGAGCTTCACGCTCAACTCGCGCGGAGCGTGAGCGCGCCAAACCTCGAGATTCACCGCCGTGCCCGGCGCGAGGCTCGCGATCTGCACCGGTAGCTCGCTCGAGTCCTCGATCGTCCGGCCGTTGAGCTTGAGGATCACGTCGCCCGCCTCGACTCCGGCCTTCTCGGCCGGTCCGCCCTTCTCGACGCTCGACACGAGCGCCCCTGCGGGCTGCGGCAGTCCGAAGGAAT
The DNA here is from genome assembly GCA_001914695.1 of Gammaproteobacteria bacterium 13_2_20CM_66_19. Classification (GTDB taxonomy): domain Bacteria; phylum Pseudomonadota; class Gammaproteobacteria; order Steroidobacterales; family Steroidobacteraceae; genus 13-2-20CM-66-19. The sequence continues at coordinate 12,053 of MNCZ01000060.1, forward strand.
CGGCCAGGCCCTGCGTGACCGGCTGGATCAGCACGCCGAGCTTGCCGCGCGTCGCGTGACCGGTGGCCTGCAGCTGCTCGCCGACCTGCATCGCCACATCGATCGGGATGGAGAAAGACACGCCCATGTAGCCGCCGCTGCGGCTGTAGATCTGCGAGTTGATGCCGACGACCTCGCCGCGCATGTTGAACAGCGGGCCGCCGGAGTTGCCGGGGTTGATCGGCACGTCGGTCTGGATGAAGGGCACGTAGCCTCCGCCGAGCGTGCGACCCTTGGCGCTGACGATGCCCGCGGTGGCGCTGTTCTCGAAGCCGAACGGCGCGCCGATCGCGAGCACCCACTCACCGACCCTGAGCGAGCGCGATTCGCCCAGCCTCACCGTCGGCAGGTCCCTGGCGGAGATCTTCAGGATCGCGATGTCGGACTTGGGATCGACGCCGACGACCTTGGCGGTGTATTCGCGCCGGTCGGTGAGGCGCACGGTCACCTCGCTCGCCCCGTTCACGACGTGCGCGTTGGTCATGATCACGCCGTCGGGACGGATGATGAACCCGGATCCCTCACCGCGTATCGGCTGCGGCGCGGGCATCTGGAAGCCGAACGGCGGCATGCCGCGGAAGAAAGGCGCGAACGGGCTGTTGGGACCGAAGGGATCGTTCTCGCTCGGACCCTCGTTCTCGTCGGGGTTCTCGTCCCCCTGCGAGTTGAAGGACGTCGGCACCTTGGTGACGACGCTGATGTTGACCACGGCCGGGCCGTACTTCTGCACCATGGCGCTGAAGTCCGGGAGCGTCACGGTGGGAGTAGGCGAGCCGGGCGCCGGCGTGACCGGGCTCGCGCCCGTGGCTGCGGCGGCGGGCGCCGCGGCTGCGGCGGTCGCGACCGCGCGGCTCTCTGCGACCGCGTAGAGCGCGCTGACCGGCACGGCGATGGTGGCCGCGCCGAGAATTGCCGCAA
>MNCZ01000096.1 GCA_001914695.1 Gammaproteobacteria bacterium 13_2_20CM_66_19
GAGTGCCTCGCGGACGAGCAGGAGGCGCTGCGCCGCTTCGAGGCGGAGTTCCGTCCGGTCGTGGTCACCGATAGCGCGGAGCTGATTCGCAAATTGCGCTCCCGGCCCCTCGTCCGCCCTCCGTTCATCATTTACGTGTCGGAGGTCGATGACCCGACCGAGCGCGAGGCGGGCATTCTCGCCGGAGCGGACGAGTGCGTCGGGCGGCGGGTGACCGAGCGCGAGCTCGAGGCGCGGCTGCGCGCCGCGCGGCGGATCTGCGAGCTCGAGTCGGTGCTGCGCCTCATCATGGAGGAGAACCGCAAGCTCTCGGCGACCGACGACCTGACGCGCGCGGCGAGCCGGCGTTTCTTCGGCAAGCATTTCCCCCGCGAGGTCGAGCGGGCGGCACGCTACAAGCGCGCGCTGTCCCTGGTCCTGTGCGACATCGATCACTTCAAGAAAATCAACGACACGCTCGGGCACGCGGCCGGAGACGAGATCCTGCAGCAGTTCGGCCCGCGGCTGCAGCAGGCTCTGCGCCGCGGGATCGACTGGGTGGCACGCATCGGTGGCGAGGAGTTCGCGATCGTCATGCCGGAAACGCCTTACGAGCCGGCCTTCAACGTCGCCCGAAAGCTCCGGACTGCGGTCTCGCACACGCCTTTCACGGCCGGCAAAAAGGGCCTCACGGTGACGGCGAGCTTCGGCCTGTGCGGCCTCGATCAGGTCCCGACCGACGAGCCCAGGCTGGCGGACCGGATGCTCAAGATCGCCGACGCTGCGCTTTACCGCAGCAAGGAGAGCGGCCGCAACCGCGTCACCGCCACGAATCTGGGAAACGCGCCTGGTCCGGGCGGCGGACGCAGTTGACAGATTGCGCGCGGCCGAAAGCCACATATTCCCCTCCTGTGAGTCAAGTCGCGGAACGTGAGCCGTCCGGCGGGTTCCAATGGGGGGATGGAAACCGTGCGATTACGCAGAATCCAGGAGCCCTCCCACGTGGAGCGGCTGCTCGAAGCCTATGTGTCGCGGTCAGGCCTGCTGCCGAGCGATGCGTTTCAGATTCGCGCGCTGCGCGCGCTGTCGCCGCAGTTGCAGCGGGTCGTGGCGCGGGCGACCCCGAAGGGCCACGTCTGGGCCTGCTGGGCCGACAGCTACCATACCTGGCTCTTCACCTGCGAGATGTCGCTGCCTCTGTCGCGCGAGCGAGGAGCGCCCGTTCTCCTCGTGGATCAGTACGACGAAGCGGGCGAGCTGAAGGACTCCGGAACCTGGGTCTCGGACCAGGAAGGCAAGTGGCGCCGCTCAAGCGGCTGAGCATGCGGCTGCAGATTGCTACCGAACACGGTGCCGCCGGTAGCTTGCCCCGGTGATCGAGGCGGTCGCCCGCCCACTGGCCGGCGACCGCCCCATGCTGATCGGCTCGAGGTCGTGGACTCAATTCGGGCCGGGACACGGCCCTTCGGACTCGATGTCCAAGACCTCGGCGCGACGCAGATCGAGGAGGGAGCCGCCGAAATAGCTGCTGTTCCAGTACGCTTTCTTCGCAATCTCGCTGGCAACCTGCTTGGCTGCGGCTGGGCCGTTCGCGAACACGACCACGCGCGCACCCTTGTCCCACTTCGGCAGCCGTCCATCGTCGTTCGCCGCGGTGGCCTCCCCGGCCTGAATGTTGACCGCACAGCGCAGAGTTGCCGATGCGAATTCCTGGGGCGTGCGCGCGTCCACGAACACCGCCGTGTGATCGTGGCGCAGGATATGGAGGAATCCGGCGAGATCGGTTTGCACCGTGTTGCCGAGCGCGCGCCACACCGGGATGCCGAGCTGATAGCGGGTGATGTTCGCACTCGGATAGCCGGCAAGGATGAGCTGCTCGGAGGTGCGCTTGCTCTTGCCGCAGAACGGACCGTTGCACGTGAGGACGATTTTCGCGTTCAGCCCGAAGTAGAGCTGCATGATCCTGGCGACTTCCTGTTCCGGTATGTTGATCGCTCCCGGAATGTGGGCGATGGCATATTCGAGCGGCGAACGCACGTCGAGAACCGGAGTGTCGCCGCGCGCGAGTATCCCCTCGAGGTCCTCCGTACTGATCTCAGCAGTCAGCTGGCCGGCTTCCTGCAGCGTCGCCTGAAAGATCGTCGGCGTCGACTGAGCCCGCGCTGGGGCATCGAAGCCAGCAGCCGCTACCAGCATTACCCCCATCACCGCCAGCGTGCGCTTCACCAGGTTGTTGAAAGGTTTCATAATCTGTTCTCCTCGCCCGCTATATGGGGCGGGCGCGGCCACCGTAGGCAGGCAATATCCGCCCGGCAATGGTTGCGCGGTGATGATTCCCGGATGTTTTTGTGAGCGCTCAAGTCATTGCTTTGCGGGGCGTTTCCCGGCAATACGAGTGATCGGCTGACGCAGAGCAGCCGCCGGTGAACGCCGCGTCTGACAATTCCATCGTCCGATTTGCAACGTTTGAGCTCGACCTCAAAGAGGAGCAGTTGCGCAAAAGCGGGTCACTGGTCCGCTTGCCGCCACAACCGTTCAAGCTCCTGGCGACGCTCGCGACGCACGCGGGGAGGCTCGTGACGCGCCAGGAGCTGTGCGACCAGATCTGGGGGCCCGGACCCATCGTCGACTTCGAGCAGGGGCTCAATCACTGCATCAAGCAGGTTCGCTTGGCGCTCGGGGACGATGCGGACAACCCCCGCTTCATTGAAACGGTGCCGAAACGCGGCTACCGGTTCATCGCGGACATTCATGCTTATGACCGCGTGCACGCTGCGGCGGCGCCAGAGCCCGACCTCGCGGGCGACGGCTCCCCCGGTACCGGACCGGGGCGGACTCGAAGGGGCCGGCAGTGGGTGCTCGCCGCTGCGATATTGAGCGCAATCGCGCTGACGGTCGCATTCGTGGCGACGACCCGTCGCGAGCCGTCGAAGGGAATCACCGCGACACGCACGACGCTCGCCGTCCTCCCTTTTCATGTGCTCAATCGGCAAGAGGACATCGGATTTCTGGGGTTGGCGATCCCCGATGCGATCACCGCGCGTCTCGCGCGCGCGGGCAGGCTTCGAGTGACCCCGACCAACGCAGTCGTGCACGCTCAGCCGGACAGGCGGGCGATCCCGGAGACGGCGCGCGCGCTTGGAGTCGACTATCTGCTCACCGGTACGATCCAGCTGATCGCCGAGAACACCCGCGTTACCGTACAGCTCGTATCCGCGGCGGACAACGGGTCGGTGTGGGCTGAGCACTACGACCTGCCGCACGCGAATCTGCTGACTCTGGAAGATGCCATTTCCGAGAAGGTTGCGGGCGCTCTGAAGGTTCCTGTCACGTCCGCCGAACGGGCGCAACTCACCCACCGGTACACCTCGAACGCGCCGGCGTACGAGTCCTATCTGCGGGGCCGGGCGGAGCTGCTGCGGTATACGCAAGAGGGGACGCTGGCGGCCATCAAATCCTTCGACGCCGCCGCGCGGCTCGATCCCCGTTATCCGCTCGCGCATGCGGGTCTCGCGTCCGCCAGCGCGCAGATGCACCTGCGCTTTGCCGCGGACGACGAAGTCGCCCTGTGGAGCGCGCGTGCGCAGCGAGAAGCCAGTCTGGCGCTCGACCTGGACCCGGAGCTGGCCGAGGTGCACGAAGCGCTCGCCGCGGTGTACGGCCAAACGGACTTCGACTGGCCGCGAACGATCAGTGAGAGCCGACAGACACTTGCGCTCAACCCCAGTCTGCCGCTGCCGCACTACTACCTGGCGCGAGCGTTCTATCACTACGGCCTGTTGGAAATGATCGAGAGCGAAGTCAGAGCGGGCCTCGACATCGACCCGGTGAACCGCTTGGAGGCATACCGGCTGCGCGGCACTGCGGCGCTCGTCAGTGGACGATTTCAAGAGGCGCTGCATTGGCTGGGTGAGGCCCGAAAATTGAGCGCGCCGGAGGTCACCGCCTGGTATTACGCGCAGTCGCTGTATTACGCGGGCGATCGCCACGGGGCGGAGAGCCTGCTGCAGGGGTTGCGCGGCAGCGCGCAAGCCGGCCAACGAGCGAGAGCCACGCTCGCCAGTTTTCTCGCCGCTGACGGCGCCAAGGTGCAGGCGGAGGTCCTGATCGGGCAAACACTGGCAATTGCATACATGGACCATCACGTTGCCTATTCGCTCGGTGCCGCGTACGCCCAGCTCGGGCAGCCTGGGCAGGCCGTGGCGTGGCTCCGGAAGGCGGCTGATTCCGGGTTTCCCTGCTACCCCTGGTACGCGGGTGATCCGCTGCTGCAGCCGATTCACGCTGATCCGGCGTTCGGCCGGCTGTTGTCCGATCTCCAGGACCAGCTGCAGTTGGCGAGAACGCGATACCGCTAAATACGGCGGCCAACACCGCCGGCGGCGGCGCTCCTGGGCGCGAAACGCTGCCGGCGGCCTGATAGAATGAAAACGAGTGAGCGAATTCCCCGGAACGGAGAGGTGGCAGAGCGGTCGATTGCACCGGTCTTGAAAACCGGCAAACTCGCAAGAGTTTCGGGAGTTCGAATCTCCCCCTCTCCGCCACGGAAATAAATCCCTTGCGAAGCTCGAGGCCGTCGAGTTGACAACAACTAGTGACTGCGCAACGGGCGGATCCCGGGTTGCGCGGCGGGATACAGCAATGAGTCCGGATCAGCAACTTACAAACGATGCCGTCCTGGTAAGGGAGGCCAAAGACGGCAACCCGAAGGCGCGCGCGGAGGTCTTCAGACGGCTGGCCGAAGGCGAGCGCAGCAGTGAGTTGCTGAGCTTCCCCGCGTGGTACTTCAGGGCCGCGCGTGATCACGAGGAGCTGATAGACAAGGCCCAAGGTGGCGGCGCGGAGGCTGCCGGCGCCGCAGAGAAGCTGCTTGCGGCGTTCATCGGCGGGAGCCGCGGTCCGCAACTCACCGACTATATTGCCCGTTGCCTGCGCGAGTACCGGCGTGGCGTCACTCCGGTTGAGTTGGCGCTGCACTTGAGCACACTGATACCGCCGACAGTTCTTGGACCCGCAGGAGAGGCTGACCGGCGCGGACCCGACAGACCGAAAAAGTACCACCGCAAGAGGGTAAAGGGCCGACGGAAGGCAGCCGCCCGGATGCCTGCTCAACCCAAGCGCTGAAGTCACCGAGGGCGCCGTGCGACGAGGGAGCGTGCAACTGCTCGACCCAGCGAGAACCCAAAGCCTCACGGGCAATGCCGCGCTCGAGGCGATCTGGTACACGGTTTGCGCCATTCCGCGGGGACAAGTCTCGACTTACGGGGCGGTCGCGCGTGCGGCGGGACTGCCCGGCCGGGCGCGCCAGACGGGCTACGCGTTGCGCGTGGCGCCTCCGTCGCTCAAGCTGCCGTGGCATCGCGTCGTGGGCGCGGGCGGTCGCATCGCGTTTCCGAAGTCATCGCGCGCGCACGCAGAGCAGGCGCGGCGGCTGCGCGCCGAGGGGGTGGCGGTTCGCGCTGGCCGTGTCGCAGCTTCAGCGATCACGGACCTCGGAGAGCCGTAGAGAGTGGGGCGCATTTGGAATGAGCGTACTGGAAGATGTCGGCAATGCCTTCGCGGCGCACTACGGCCGCGCGCCCCACTGACATGCGCCGCGGTGCGCTCCCAACCGCGCCCTTGACCTGCGCCGCGCGCGGTCCCACGCTTGCCGTTATCCTTCCGTCTGGAATCGGGAGACGCTGCATGTCGCATGCGCCGCTCGTTGCGATACTGGTCTGCCTCGGCGCAATCGGCGCACCCGGGAGCGCGCTCGGCGCCGGTGCGCGCACCGGCCCGGACGGGCCGGCAACCGGGGATGGCCAGTGGGTGATGCCGTCGAAGGACTACGCCGCGACCCGCTACAGTGCCCTCGAGCAGATCACCGTGGGCAACGCCCGCTCGCTCCACCCGGTGTGGACTTTCTCGACGGGCGTGCTCGGTGGGCACGAAGGCCAGCCGCTCGTGGTGGGCGACACCATGTATGTGGTCACGCCGTGGCCGAACGTGCTCTACGCCTTCGACCTCACCACCGAGGGGTATCCGCTGCGCTGGAAGTACCGGCCGGACGTGAGCTCGAACGCAATCGGGGTGTCCTGTTGCGACGTGGTCAATCGCGGCGCTTTCTACGCCGACGGCAAGATCGTCTACAACCTGCTCGACGGTCACACGGTCGCGGTGGATGCGAGCTCAGGCCGCGAGCTGTGGAAGACGCAGATCGCCGACGTCGGCGACGGCGAGACCACGACCATGGCGCCGCTGGTGGTGAAGGACCGGGTCATCGTCGGCGCGTCCGGCGGCGAGTTCGGCATCTACGGCTGGGTGAGGGGTCTCGATCTGGCCAGTGGGCGCATCGTCTGGACCGCGCGCAACGTCGGACCGGACGCGGAGGTGCTGGCCCGCACGGGGGAGTTCAAGCCGCCCTACGTGAGCGGCGCCGACCTCGGCGCGGGCAGCTGGGCCGGCGACAGCTGGCGCACGGGCGGCGCGCCCGTCTGGGGCTGGGTTTCCTACGATCCCGAGCTCGATCTCATTTATTACGGCACCGGGAATGCCTCGCCCTACAACCCCGAGCAGCGCCTCGGGGACAACAAGTGGAGCGCGAGCGTGCTGGCGCGCCGACCGGAGGACGGGACTCTCGTGTGGGCGTATCAGTTCACGCCACACGACAACTGGGACTACGACGCCGCGGGCGCCATGATACTGGCCGATCTGAGCGTCGCCGGAAAACTCACCCGGGCACTGGTGCATTTCGACAAGAACGGCTTCGCCTACACGCTGGATCGGGCCACGGGCCGACTGCTGGTCGCCGCACCCTTTGCGCCCGTGACCTGGGCGAAGTCGGTGGACCTCGCCACCGGGCGGCCGGTGCTCGATCCGAGCAAGCAGACGGGAGCCTCGCGCGGCAACGTGCGCGGTGTCTGTCCCAGTCTCGAAGGAGGCGTGAGCCCGTCTTCGCCCGCGGCGTATTCCCCGCGCACCCATCTTTTCTATACGTCGACCAACAACCTGTGCATGGACTATGCGGCTGTGCACGCTTCACGCCTCAAGGGCACGCCCTTCGTGGGTGTCACGAGTCCCTACTTCGCCGGCCCCGGCGGATATCTCGGAACGTTCATGGCGTGGGACGCGGCGACTGGGCGGAAGGTCTGGGAAAATAAGGAGCCGTTTCCGACCTGGAGCGGGGCGCTCGTGACCGCGGGCGATGTGGCCTTTTACGGAACCCTCGACGGCTGGTTCAAGTGGGTGGACGCCAAAACCGGAAAACTCCTCTCCAAGTTCAAGGTCGGCTCCGGGGTCGTCGGCAATCCGATCACGTACCGCGGTCCGGACGGCCGGCAGTACGTCGCGGTGTATGCCGGGATCGGCGGGGACTGGGCGCTGCTCGCCGGGGACGTCCGCTCCGATGATCCGACGGACGTACGGCCGCCGCCGGATTACATGAAAAACATTGCCCGCCACACGAGCCAGGGCGGCATGATCTGGATCTTTGGTCTGTGAGGGCCGCCATGCTGCGCTCGTTGCCAGGGTTGTCGATGTGCCTCGCGCTCATCGCCTGCGGGCAGCACGGGACAGCGCCCTCGGAGCAGTCCGGGGCGCCGCCCGCAATCGCCTACGAGGCGCATCTGGCCGCCGGGGTCCGCGTCCCGGCGGGCGCGACGCTCCGAAATCCGCACGAGGGCGATGCCGCGGTGGCGAAGAACGGGGCGTCACTCTTCACGGCGATGAACTGCGACGGCTGCCACGGGACGGATGGGTCCGGCTGGGTCGGGCCGAGCCTGGCGGACCGGCGCTGGCGCTACGGCGGCGCGGACGGAGAGATCTTCAGCTCGATCTACTACGGTCGCCCGAAGGGCATGCCCGCATTCGGCGGGACGGTCGGCACCGAAGCGGTCTGGAGCCTGGTGACGTACATCCGGTCGCTCCCGCTGCCGGATGATGTGCCCACCGAGTCGTGGGTGGGCGAGGCTCGCGCGCCGGGAACCGGCGCATCAGGAGAAGGCAAGGTGAACAGCGGACCAGAGCAGCGTCAGGCGCATCGGGAGCACTCCGCGAGCCCCGATCCGTATCTGTGGCTCGAGGACGTTCACGGCGCGAAGCCGCTCGAGTGGGTCAAGGCCCAGAACGCGCGATCCGCCGGGATTCTCAAGGCCGATCCGAGTTATCACAAGGACTACGAGGCCATTCTCAAGGTGATGGACGCGACCGACCGCATTCCCTACGGCGACCTCGAGCATCAGTACGTTTTCAACTTCTGGCAGGACGCGGAGCATCCCAAGGGCATCTGGCGGCGCACCACGATCGCAGACTACGCCGACTCAGCTCCCAGCTGGGACATCCTCCTCGACCTCGATCAGCTGGCGAAGGACGAGCACGAGAACTGGGTTTGGAAAGGCGCGGAATGCACGCCCGCGCTGAAGCGCTGCCTGCTGCATCTCTCCCGTGGCGGGGGCGATGCGGTGGTGGTGAGGGAGCTCGACCTCGCTGCGCGCGCCTTCGTCAAGGATGGCTTTCAGCTCGCCGAGGCGAAATCCGCGGTCACCTATCTCGACGAGGACACGGTGCTCTTCGGGACGGACTTCGGGCCCGGCTCCATGACGGCTTCCGGCTATCCGCGCATCGTGAAGCTCTGGAAGCGTGGTGCACCGCAGTCGCAGGCCAGGACGATCTACGAGGGCCGGCAGAGCGACGTCGGCGCCCAGGGCGTGGTGTTCCACGATCCCTCCGGCACCCTCGCGCTCGTCGAGCGCGATGTCGGTTTCTTCACCGCCGAGTACTACCTGATCGCGAGCGACGGGACGACCCGGCAGCTGCCGCTGCCGCTCGGGGCCGATCTCAAGGGCGCGCAGGGGCGGAACCTCGTCTTCACGCTGCGCGAGGACTGGACGCCGCCGAAGAGCAAGCGGATGAGTAAGGGGTCGCTCCTCACGTATCGCGTGCCGGATCGGCTGCCTGCGGGCGGGCGTCCGGAGGCCGCCGATACGCTCGCGGTGCTCTATACCCCGGATGCCCACAGTGCCATCGATGAGGTCGCCGCAGGCCGTGACGCCGTCTATGCCTCGATCTATCACGATGTCACCGGCGCGATTCACGTGTTTCGTCCCGCGGCGGGCGGAAAGTGGAGCGACTCCACGCTCTCCCTGCCGGCGGGCGGCTCGACGCACATCGTCGCGGCCAACTCCTGGGGGCCGGAGGCGCAGTTTCGCTTCGAGAGCTACACGACGCCGACCACGCTGTACGCCGATGCCGGTGATGGCAAGCCGCTGCCGCTCAAGTCGCTGCCCGCACGCTTCGATGCCTCGAGCCTCCGGACCGAGCAGTTCTTCGCGACCTCGAAGGATGGCACCCGCGTCCCTTACTTCGTGACGCTTGGCAGAGCTCCCGTGGGGCCCGTTCCGACCGTCCTCTACGGCTACGGCGGCTTCGAGATTTCGATGACGCCGAGCTATTCGCCCAACTTCGGCATGCTGTGGCTCAGTCGCGGCGGGGCCTTCGTGGTCGCCAACATCCGCGGCGGCGGCGAATACGGCCCGGCGTGGCACCAGGCGGCGCTGCTCCAGAACCGGCAGAAGGCCTACGACGATTTCCAGGCGGTGGCGCGGGACCTCGTGAAGCGCGGCATCACGACGCCGCCTCAACTCGGCATCATGGGCGGATCGAATGGCGGCCTCCTGGTGAGCGCCAACATGGTGCAACGGCCGGAGCTCTTCGGCGCCGTGGTCTGCCAGGTGCCGCTGATCGACATGATCCGCTATACGCACATCGGAGCCGGTGCGTCCTGGGCCGCCGAATACGGCGACCCCGAGCGGCCCGCCGACCGCACCTGGATCATGAAGTACTCGCCCTATCAGAACGTCAAGGCGGACAGGAGCTACCCACCCGTGTTCTTCGTCACGGCCACCAGCGACGACCGCGTCACCCCCGTACATGCGCGCAAGATGGCCGCGCGCATGCTGGAGCAGGGGCACGAGGTGCTCTTCTACGAGAACACCGACGGCGGCCACGCGGGGGCGGCTGACCATAAGCAGGCCGCCGAAATGTGGGCGCTCAGCTTCGTGTATCTCGCGCTGAAGCTCGGGGTCGGCTAGGCCGTGAGCCATGTGGTGCACACCGGCGGCTGCCTGTGCGGGGCCGTGCGCTATTCGATCGCCGGCCCTCTGCGGCCGGTCGTCATGTGTCACTGCACTCAGTGCCGGCGCATGACCGGACACATCATGGCCGCCACTGCGGCACGGCGCGCCGACTTCAGCCTCGTCTCGGACGGCGAGCTGAAGTGGTACGTGTCCTCGGTCGAGGCACGGCGCGGTTTCTGCGGGCGTTGCGGCTCGACGCTGTTCTGGGAGGGCGTGGGGCTCGATGGCATCAGCATCGCCGCCGGTACGCTCGATGACACCCGGGGCCTTAAGATCGCCTGTCATATCTTCGTCGCCGACAAGGGCGACTACTACGAGATCGAGTCCGGCGCGCCGCAGATCCGCGACGGGCGCTTCTCGGTGCCGTTTCCGGACTCGTGAGGTGGCCACGGATGCGCAGCCGCACGCTGCGAATTCTTCGCGCCGCGGAACGCCCGCCGACTCCCTGGAAGAACGGCGGCGGACTGACGCGCGAGGTCATCGTCCACCCATCGGGGAGCGATCTCACTCGATTCGACTGGCGCGTGAGCCTTGCGGAGATCCGCGCGCCGGGTCCCTTCTCGAGTTTTCCGGGGATCGATCGGCGCATGGCGGTGCTCGAAGGCCGCCTGTCGCTCTCGATCGGAAAGGGTGCCGGGATGATTGCGACTCCCGAGACCCCGCCGCTCACGTTTCCAGGGGAGGCCGCGGTGTTTGCCGAGCCCTGCGGCGGACCCGTGACCGACCTCAATGTCATGACGCGGCGCGGCCGCTTCGATTCGCAACTGACTTTCTCGACGGCGAGGGAGCCGCGGGAGCTGAACGCGCACGCCGGGGCGACGCTGATACTCGCGCTGTCGGACCTCGTCGTGGGTTGCCCCACCGGCCCCTTGAGCCTCTCGAGCCTCGATGCGGTGCTCATGGAGGGAGAGTCGCATTGCGCCATCGCCCCGCGCTCGGGGGCTGCCACCTTCTGGCTCGTCGAGATTCACGCCTCCTCGTCATTCGCGTGACGCTTACGCGCCAGCGGCCGTCCCATTTGGATCACAGCGCGGTGGAGCGCTTTGTCACGCTAGCTCCCCTTCGGGACGGCGCGGGAGCGGGCGTGTGAGGTTTGCGACGGATCATCCGTATGTGCTGACGGCGAGTTGTCCGAGCCGCATGGGGACTACTGCGGCCATCACCGGCTTCCTGGCCGCGAGGCGCTTCTACCTGATCGAGATGCATCAGTTCGACGACACCATCTCGCAGCGTTTCTTCGTGCGCATCACGTTCTGCGGCGTCGAGCGAGAGAGCGTGGAGCTCGCGCAGCTGCGCCAGGAATTCCAGGCGATTGCGACTCGCGAGGGGATGGAGTGGCGCATCCACGACACTCGCGAGCGCACGCGGGTGCTGATCATGGTGTCAAACTTCGATCACTGTCTGGAGGATCTGCTCTATCGGCATCGCACCGGCGAGCTGAGGATGGATATCACGGCGGTGGTATCGAACCACGTGACGTTGCAGCCGACCGCAGCCCGGCACAATCTGCCGTTCTTTCACTTGGCCGCCACACCGGCCAACAAACCTGAGCAGGAGCGGCGGCTCCTCGAGCTCATCGACTCGACGCGCACCGAGCTGGTGGTGTTGGCGCGTTACATGCAGATCCTCTCCGATGATCTGTGTGAGAGACTGCGGGGCCGGGCGATCAACATCCACCACTCGTTTCTGCCCGGCTTCAAGGGCGCCAAGCCTTACCATCAGGCCTACGATCGCGGCGTCAAGGTGATCGGCGCCACGGCCCACTACGTCACCCACGATCTCGACGAAGGCCCGATCATCGAGCAGATCGTCGAGCGCGTCGATCACACCTACACGCCCGAAATGCTGGTATCGGCCGGACGGGACTCGGAGCGGCGCGCGCTCTCGGCCGCGGTGCGCTACGCCATCGAGCATCGGGTGTTCCTGAACGGCTGCCGGACGGTGGTCTTCAAGTAGAGGATCCTTCTCCTTTCTTGATCAGCGACTCGATGCGCCTGTCGGGCACCAGCCAGAGCAGCGCCACGGCGACGTACAGGACGATCGCGATCCACGGCCGCATGAAGGCGAGCGCCACGGCGGCGAGGTACAACGCGAGGGACAGCTTCCCCTTGCGGTCGCTTCCGCCGAGCGCCAGGGCGAGGCGCGAGGTGCGGCCGTTGTGCGCGATGATCTGGTGCTCCAGCATCTGGTAGCTCACCGCGGCACCCACCAGCACGATCCCGTACGCAGCCGTTGGTAGGGCGGTGAATCCCGTGTCGTTTATCCAACGGATGACGAACGGCACCAGCGACAGCCAGAACAGCAGCGCCAGGTTCGCCCACAGCACCTTGCCGTTCACGCGCTCGGTGACGTGCAGCATGTGGTGGTGGTTGTTCCAGAAGATGCCGACGTTCACGTAGCTCAGCACGTAGGCCGAGAGCACCGGCATGTCCGCCTCGAGTGAGGCCAGATCGCTCCCGTGCGGAACGCGGATCTCCAGCACCATGATGGTGATGATGATGGCGATCACGCCGTCGGTGAACGCTTCGAGACGGGACGCGCTCATGGCTTCGATTCCGGATTCATTTGATCTTGCAAGCCATTGTTAACCCGCGTGAATGTGTCACGCCGACGCCGGCGCCTTTGCACCCGGGACGGCGCTTCGCTTAGTCCCCCCGAGCGCGATGTTAAGCTCACCCGGCAGGATTGAGTGAGGGGCGCCGTCATGAGCACCAGCCGCCGCTTTCTCGAGCTGCGGGACCTGCTGCTGCGCTTCAGGGAGGACTGGGCGGGTGCGCAGCGCGAGTTCCGCTGGCCGGCCTTCGAGCAATTCAACTGGGCGCACGACTACTTCGACGTGATCGCCGCGGCCAACGACGCGCCAGCGCTGCGCGTCGTCGACGATGCGGGGGGCGATCGGTCGCTCTCGTTCTCCGAGCTGGCGCGCCGCTCGGCTCAGGTGGCGAGCTTCCTCGACTCTCAGGGCCTCGAGCAAGGCGACCGACTCCTCGTCATGCTGCCCAACGGCGTGCCGCTGTGGGAAACGATGCTCGCTGCGATCCGGCTCGGCGCAGTCGTGATTCCCGCGACGACGCTCCTCGAGCGCGACGATCTGAGCGATCGGATAGAGCGCGGGCGGGTCAAGGGCATCGTGACCGACGCGCAGCTCGCGGGGCGCTTCGCGGGATTGCCCGGCGCGCCGGTGCGTATCGCCGTGGGAGCGGGCGCCCCGGGCTGGGCCGACTACGACCGCTCTTACGAGGCCGGCGATCGGTTCGACACGGCGCGGACGCGCGCCGATGAGCTGCTGCTCCTGTACTTCACCTCCGGTACCACCGCACGGCCGAAGCTGGTCGCGCACACGCAAGCGAGCTATCCGATCGGGCATCTGTCGACCATGTACTGGCTGGGCCTCAAGCCCGGGGACGTGCACCTGAATCTCAGCTCGCCCGGGTGGGCGAAGCACGCCTGGTCGAGCCTGTTCGCGCCCTGGAACGCGGCGGCGACGGTGCTCGCGTATCACTACGAGCGTTTCGACGCCCGCGCGCTCCTCGGGCAGCTCGCGCGCTGCCGCGTGACGAGCTTCTGCGCGCCGCCGACGGTGTGGCGGATGTTGATCCAACAAGACCTGCGCGCCTCAGGCGTGACGCTCCGCGAGGCGGCAAGCGCCGGCGAGCCGCTGAATCCCGAGGTGATCGCCCGGGTGCGCGAGGCCTGGGGCATCACGATCCGCGACGGCTACGGCCAGACCGAGACCACCGCGCAGGTCGGCAATTCCCCGGGGCAGCCGCTCAAGCCCGGCTCGATGGGGCGGCCGCTGCCCGGATACCGGATCGTGCTGCTGGATGCCGCGGGTCGCGTGAGCGAGGAAGGCGAGATCTGCATCGACCTCGCGCAGCGTCCGCTCGGGCTCATGCAGGGCTATCTGGATGACCCCGCGCGCAACGCGAGCGCCATGGGCGATGGCTACTATCACACTGGAGACGTGGCCTCGCGAGACGCCGACGGCTACCTGACATACGTAGGCCGCATGGACGATGTCTTCAAGTCCTCCGACTACCGCATCAGTCCCTTCGAGCTCGAGAGCGTGCTGATCGAGCATCCCGCGGTCGCCGAGGCGGCGGTCGTGCCGAGTCCGGACGCGCTGCGCCTCTCGGTACCGAAAGCCTTCGTGGTGCTGGCGGCGAACTGCAGCCCCGATGCCGACACCGCGCGCTCGATCCTGACGCACGTGCGCGAGCGCGTCTCGCCCTTCAAGCGCATCCGCCGCCTCGAGTTCGCAGCGCTGCCCAAGACCATCTCCGGAAAGATCCGCCGCGTCGAGCTGCGCAAGCTCGAGGAGGCGCGCGGCGCCGGCGCTGCCCGGCGCGCGCAGGAGTTCTGGGAGGAGGATCTGCGTTAAGCCACCCCACGAAATTGCGCTCGCCGTGCCCGGCGGGCATTCGCCGCTCAGCAAGAGGCGCAATTTCGTGGGGGCCCCGGTCCGGATACCTCGCGCGCCGCCTGCAGCACTTCCGGGACGATCTCCGCGACGTCCCGATCGGTGGTGCGATGGTTGACGAAACAGGCGCGCAGCGCGAAGCGCCCCTTGAGCGTCGCGTTGGAAAGGTACACCCGCCCACGCTCGATGACGCGCCTGAGGACGGCCGCGTTGAAGCGGTCGGCATCGCGATGCCGCTCGCCGGGCCGGCAGCGGAAGCACACGGCGCTGAGGCCGACGGGCGCGAGCAGCTCCAGCTCCCCGGCGCGTGAGACGGCAGCGGCGAGATTGCGCGCGTGATCGAGGTCGGCGCGGATCGCGCTGCGAAACGCCGCGAGGCCGTGATAGCGCAGCGACAGCCAGAGCTTCAGCGCCCTGAAACGGCGCGAGAGCTCGACGGACTCATCGAAGAACGCGAAGGCCTCGACCGGATCGGAAGCGAGCGACTTCGCATAATCGCCGGTGAAGGAGAACGCGCGGCGCGCCGCGTCCTGGCTCCGGTAGAGGAGCAGGCCGCAGTCGAGAGGCTGGTAGAGCCACTTGTGAGGATCGAGCGAGAGGGAGTCCGCGGCGGCAAGTCCCCGGAACGCCTCCGGGATGGCGAGCGCAGCGAGGGCGCCGTAGGCGCCGTCGACATGCAGCCAGAGCTCTTGCTCGCGGCAGACGGATGCGATGTCGGCGAGCGGATCGATTGCTCCGCTATTGACGGTGCCGGCGGTGGCGACCACGGCGAGCGGCGTGCGTCCGGCGGCGCGATCGGCGGCGACGGCCGCGCGCAGCGCCTCGGGGTCGAGGCGATAGTCGTCGCCCGCGTCGATGAGCGAGAGGCTCTCGCGCCCGAGTCCGAGCAGCGCCATCGCCTTCCCGATCGACATGTGCGCTTCGCTCGAGGCGTACACGATGCCGGGGCGCGCGCCCGCTTCGTTCGCCGGCAAGCGCGTCTCGCGGGCCATCGCGAGCCCCATCAGATTCGCCATCGAGCCGCCGCCGCACAGGCTCCCGGTGAAGCCGTCGCAGCCGAGCGCGCCGCCGATACTCTCCACCAGGTGCCGCTCGATCGTCACGGCCGCCGGCGCCGAGCGCCAGGCGGTCACGTTCTGATTGAGCACGCTCGCGAGCAGATCCGCGAGAGCTGCGACCGGCTCACCCGAGCCGAGCACGTAGCCGTAGAAGCGCGGCGTCGGCGCGCGCGACAGCGCGAGCACCTCGCCGAGGGCATCGAGCGCCGCGGCCCCGAGACCCTCCTCGGGAAGCGGCGCCACGAACGCGCGCGTGGTGTGCGCGCCCGAGACCTCCGGAAAGGCACGCGCGCCGTCGAGCCCCGCGAGCAGATCCGCGCTCAAGTCCGTCATCCGCGCGGCCAGGGATCTGAATTCGGCGACCGACAGATGCAGGGCGTTCATCGGGCAACCCAAGCTCAGCCGACGGGTGCCGGGATACTACACGCGCCGCTGGTTTATGATGTACCGCGCCATGATCGACCCGGCCATCGGCGCCCTGCTCGCGGGCGCATTCGCGCTCCTCTTCATCGGGGCTGCGCTCCAGAAGCTTCGCAGTCCCGAGCGCTTCGCCGAGCTGTTCCGCGCCTACCGGGTGGTCCCGGACGGTGTGGCACGGCTCTCGTGGCTGGTGCCGGTGCTCGAATTGACGACCGGCGCGGGGCTCCTCGCCGGCGGCTCGCGCGCCGGCGCCTGTGCCGTGGGCGCGGCGTTGCTTCTCAGCTACGCGGCGGCGATGGCGATCAATCTGCAGCGCGGCAGGCGCGATCTCGCCTGCGGCTGTGGCGCACCCGGCGAGCGGCGCGCGATTGCAGAGTGGATGGTGTGGCGGAATCTCCTGCTCGCAGCTGTGCTCGCCGCGATGCTGCTGCCCTGGCGCACACGGGCGATGACGGGGGCGGATGCCCTCACGATCGGTGCCGGGACGGCGGTGGCCGCACTCTTATATATGAGTGTTGACCGGCTGCTCGGGCGCGTGGCGCCCGGTAACGCGCTGCTGCGAGGCGCGCCGTGACGGCGCTCGCGGTCTCCAACGTCGCGCTGTGGATACTGCTGCTCGTGCTGTCGGCGGTCGTGCTGGCGCTGGTGCGCCAGGTGGGCGTGCTCCACGAGCGCATTGCGCCCGCCGGCGCGCTGATGCTGAATCGCGGGCTCGTGGTCGGTGAGCCGGCGCCGGCCCTCGAAGTCGCCGATCTCGAGGGCCGTACGCACCGGCCCGGGGCCGCGCGCCCCGACGGCCGCAGCACGCTGCTGCTCTTCGTATCGCCGACGTGCCCGGTTTGCAAGTCGCTGCTGCCGGCCGTCAAGTCCGCCCGCAAGGATGAGCGCGGGTGGATGGACGTCATCCTGGCGAGCGATGGCGACAGTGCGGAGCAGCGCGAGTTCGTGCGCAGCCAGGGGCTCGACGGAATTCCCTACGTGGTATCGGCGGCTCTCGGGCTCGCGTACCAGGTCAGCCGCCTGCCGTTCGCGGCGCTCCTCGACGAGCAGGGGATCCTGCGGGCGCGGGGGCTGGTCAATTCCCGCGAGCATCTCGAGAGCCTCTTCGAGGCGAAGCGCCTCGGAGTCGCCTCGCTCCAGGAGTATTTCTCGAGTGCGGCCTGAGCCGATGGATCCGGCGGTGAGCGCGGTGCTCGCCGACTACGAGGCTCGCGCGGAGCGCGAGCAGGAGATCTGGAGCAGGCGGTCGGCCGACGAAAACCTGCGGCGTCGCGATGAGATGCTGCTGCCGGTGGGCCGCGCGGCCGGCATGCTGATGAATCTCCTCATCAAGGAAGGCGAGGCACGCCGGATCCTGGAGGTCGGCAGCTCCTACGGCTACTCCACCACCTGGCTGGCGGAGGCGGCGCGAACCATCGGCGGCAAGGTGATCTCGCTCGAGCTGCAGGGGGCGAAGACACAATACGCGTACACGCAGCTCGAGCGCGCCGCGCTCGCCGACTTCGTCGAGTTTCGCGTCGACGACGCGCTGGCCTCGCTCCGCCAGCTCCCGGGCCCGTTCGATTTCGTGTTGATCGACCTGTGGAAGGACCTGTACGTTCCGGTCTTCGAGCTGCTGCACCACAAGCTCTCGCCGGGCGCGATCGTGGTCGCCGACAACATGCTCTTCCCGGAGGAGTTTCGCGCCGAGGCGCGGGCGTACCGGCAGCGGGTGCGCGCGGCCGCCGGCATGAGCTCGGTGCTGCTCGCGGTCGGCAATGGCCTCGAGGTCAGCCGCTATCAGTGAGCGCGATCTCTACGCGCTTGTTGTGTTTGCCCTCGCTGCGAACCTTAAGCACCCGGATGGGGCCGATTTCGGCGATGTTGGCGACGTGCGTGCCGCCGCAGGGTTGCAGATCGATGCCCGGAATCCGCAGCAGCCGCACGCGGCCGGCGCCGCGCGGCGGCTGCACGCTCATCGTCTTCACCAGCTCCGGCTGGGCGTCGAGCTCGGCATCGCTGATCCAGACACTCTCGGTGGCGGCGCCGGCGGCGATGAGGGCGTTGGTCTCGCTCTCGATCCGGGCGGCGTTCAGGAGGCCGAGCTCGATGTCGAAGTCGAGGCGCGCCTTGTCGGGGACGATGTTGCCGCCGGTGACCGGCGCTTCGATCACGCACGACAACAGGTGCAGCGCCGTGTGCAGCCGCATCAGCCGATAGCGCCGCTCCCAGTCGAGCTCGAGCGCGAGCGCCTCGCCCGGCTCGGGGAGGGGACTCCCGGTGGCGATGTGGTGCCGCACGCGATCCGCCCCGTCCCCCTTGCGGGTGTCGGCGACGACGATGCGCTCGCCGTTGCCCCGCAGCAGGGTGCCGGTGTCGCCCGCCTGGCCGCCGCCCTGCGGATAGAACACAGTCCGATCGAGCTCGATGCCGTGCTCGCTCACTGCCAGCACGCGCGCGGTGGCGGTCTTGAGATACGCATCGTCCCGGAACAGCAGCTCGGTGGTCATGGGCGTGATCGCTTCGGATAGAATCGTGCCGCAATGTCCGCGTACGCCTATCGTATCGTGAACGTGTTCACGCAGGGGCGCGCCGTGCTGAGCGGCAATCCGCTGTGTGTCTTCGAGCGCGCGCAGACTCTCGACGCCGAGAGCATGCAGGCGCTGGCCCTGCAGTTCAATCTGTCGGAGACCACGTTCATCCTGCCTTCCGAGCGCGCCAGCGCCCGGGTGAGGATCTTCACGCCCGGCTACGAGATGCCTTTGCGGGACATCCGACGCTCGGCACCGCCCACGTTTGCCGCGCGCTGGGCCTGGGCGGCGACCGGCTGACGCTCGAGATGCCCGCGGGGATCATCCCGGTGCGCGCCAGCGGGGATCGCTGGACGCTGCAGGCCAAGGCGCCGACCTGGCGGGAGGTCGAGGTGCCGCGGCCCACGCTGGCGGCGATGCTCGGGCTCGAGGAGCAGGATATCGGCGAGCGGCCGCTGTGGGTGAACACGGGCAAAGAGCAGCTCATCGTGCCGCTCGGCTCCGATGCGGCGGTACGGCGTGTGCGGGTGCGCGCCCAGCGCCTCGCGCAGCTCTCGAGCGTCGACGGCCACAGCATGGCCTACGTGTTTGCCCCCGCCGGCGCGGGACTCCTGGCCCGCTTTTTCTTCCCGCACGGTGGCAGCCTCCTCGAGGATCCCGCCACGGGGTCGGCGACCGCCAATCTCGGCGGCTGGTGCCTCGCGATCGGCCGCACGTTGCCGTGCGAGTTCGAGATCGCGCAGGGCGAGTACACCGGCCGGCCGTCGGCGCTGCAGCTGCGCGTGGACGCCGATCGTCAGATCTACGTGAGCGGCGATGTGATCGAGCTGGGTCGCGGCACGATCAATCTGTGAGCAGCCGCCCCGGGTTGAAGATCCCGTGCGGGTCGAAGCGTTCCTTGAGGCGACGCTGCAGCCGCGCGAGGGCCGGCGGCAAGGGGTGAAAGCGTCCCTGCGGCGCGGGTCCGCGCCAGCACAGCGCGGTGCCTGCGGCCGCTGACGCGATCTCGCGGATCGCGACCTCGCCGGGAGGATCCGCGTACCAGCGAAGCGCACCGCCCCAGTCGATGAGCGGGTCACCCGGCAGGGGGAGGGGAGACGTGGTGGCGGGAACCGACAACCGCCAGATGACGCGGCCGGCGAAGAAGGGCAGCTGAGCGTGGCGCAGCGACTGCCACCAGGCCTGCGCGCGCGCGGTCTCGACGCGCTCACCACCGATGCGCTCGCGCGCCGCACGCACCGCAGGCGGCGAGCCCGAGAGCCGCACCCAGGCGCCGCCCTGCCACCAGGCGGCGCCCGAGACGGCCAAGCCCGCCGCAGACCAGCGGTTGAAGGATTCCACCGCGGCGGCGGCCGGCAGCTGGAGCCGCAGCGTCTCCTCGGCGCGCGGGCGTGGCAGCACCTTGAGCGAGATCTCGGTGATGATCCCGAGAGTGCCGAGCGAGCCACACAGCAGCCGCGAGACGTCGAAGCCGGCGACGTTCTTCATCACCCGTCCGCCAAAGCGCAGAAGCGCGCCGTCGGCGCTCAGGAGCTTGGCGCCCAACACGAAATCGCGCGCCGCGCCGGCGTAGGCGCGGCGCGGACCTGATAGCCCGGCGGCGATCACGCCGCCGATGGTCGGGTCGGCGCCGAACGCCGGCGGCTCGAAGGCGAGGAACTGGTCACGCGCGCTGAGCGCGGCTTCGATCTCGGACAGGGCCGTGCCGCAACGGGCGGTGAGGACGAGCTCCGAGGGCTCGTAGTCGACGATGCCGCTGAAAGCTCCGAGCTCGAGCACTTCGCCGGCGAGCGTCTCGCCGTAGAAGTCCTTGGTGCCCGCTCCCTTCAGACGCAGCGCGCGGCGCGCACCCTGGGCGGCTGCGATCCGCTCGCGCAGCTCGCCCAGTACGGCGTCAAGGCTCGCGCTCATGCGACGCTGCGCTTTAGAAGCGCGGCAGCTCTGCGTGGGGCAGGGCGCCCCGATGCACCCGCATCCGGCCGTACTCCGCGCAGCGCGCCAGGGTCGGGATGAGCTTGCCCGGATTGAGGAGCCCTTTCGGGTCGAACGCCTCCTTCACGGCCGCAAAGGCGGCCCGCTCGGCGGGTGAGAACTGCACGCACATGGGGTTCAACTTCTCGAGGCCGACGCCGTGCTCGCCGGTGATCGTTCCGCCGAGCTCGACGCACAGCTCGAGGATCTCGGTACCGAAACGCTCGGCGCGCTCCCAGGAGTCCTGATCGTTGGCGTCGAACAGGATCAGGGGGTGGAGGTTCCCGTCGCCGGCGTGGAACACGTTCATGCAGCGCAGGCCATAGCGCGATTCCATGCGGGAGATCGCATCCAGCACCTCGCCGACGTGCTTGCGCGGAATCGTGCCGTCCATGCAGTAGTAGTCGGGCGAGAGCCGCCCGGCGGCGGGGAAGGCATTCTTGCGTCCGGACCACCACCTCAGCCGCTCGGCCTCCGACCCCGACACCTTGAGCGTGCTCGCGCCCGCGCGGCGCAGCACAGTCTCGATTTCGGCGATCTGGTCGCCGACCTCCTCGGACGTGCCGTCCGCCTCGACCAGGAGAATGGCCGCCGCGTCGAGGTCGTAGCCGGCGTGCGCGAAGGGCTCGACCGCCGCCGTGGCCTTGCGGTCCATCATCTCGAGCGCCGCCGGAATGATGCCGGCGGCGATCACCGCGGCGACCGCGTTGCCGGCGCTGTGCACGTCGGCGAACGAGGCCATGACGAGCTGCGCGCACGGCGGGCGGGGCAGGAGCTTCACGGTGACCTCGGTGGTCACCATGAGGAGCCCCTCGGAGCCGATCGCGAGTGCGAGGAGGTCGAGCCCCGGGCCGTCCAGTGCACGGCCGCCCAGCTCGAGCAGCTCGCCATCGATGGTGTAGCCGCGCACGCCGAGCACGTTGTGCACCGTCAGGCCGTACTTGAGGCAGTGCACGCCGCCGGAGTTCTCCGCCACGTTGCCGCCGATCGAGCAGGCGACCTGAGAGGAGGGATCGGGCGCGTAGTACAAACCGTGGGCCGCCGCCGCCTCCGAGACCTTGAGATTCGGCACCCCCGGCTCGACCCGCGCGATGCGCTCGAGCGGATCGATCGTAAGGATGCGGTTCAGTCGCGCGCACGAGAGCAGCACTCCCTCCTCGTGCGGGGTCGAGCCGCCCGAGAGGCCGGTGCCGGCACCGCGTGCTACCACGGGGATGCCGAGCCGGCTGCAGGTCCGCAGCACCTGTCGCACCTGCTCCTCGGTGCGCGGCAGCGCGACGAGCGCGGGGAGCCGACGAAACGCCGTCAACGCATCGCACTCGTAGGGGCGGCGATCCTCCTCGCGCCACAGCAGGCAATC
>MNCZ01000046.1:0-2435 GCA_001914695.1 Gammaproteobacteria bacterium 13_2_20CM_66_19
TCGACCGCGTAGTACATGCTCCCGCCGCGTCCGTTGCCGAAGTAGGCAATGACGCGATCGCCGGCCGCGGGATCGACGATGCCATCCCCGTTGATGTCGTATTTGAGGATACGGATGCTGCCGTCGAGCTCGTAGTGCTTGGGCGAGGTCGGGCTGTTCGAGTAGATAGCGTTCAAGTCTCCCAGCAGCTCCTGCGGGATGAAGGCCCACAACTCGTGCCCGTTGGTGACGTCGAAGGCGTGCAGATAGCCATCGTTGGTGGCGGCGAAGATCGCGGCGTCGTTGATGTTCGGGCTCGACGTGGTGCCGCCGTAGATCACGACCGCGGGCTGCGAATGCAGGGGGTCGCCCATTGCGTAGCGCGGCTCGGTCTTGATTCCGTTGGCGTTCTCGTCCTTCAGGTCCTCACCGCGAGCGTAGTTGATGGTGTTGTCGTGCGATGTCGCGGTGCCGACGCCCAGAATCGCGTTGGTGATGAGGGGGTTCGTGGTCGTCACCGCATAGGAGTTGCTCGAGGTGAGATCGACGGGGTTAGCCGGCTTATTGGTTCCGATATACGTGTAGAGTTTGCGCGCGCCGGCGTTGGCCGGATTCCAGTCCGGTATCTGGCTCGCGGCGCCGCCTGCGGCCACCGTGGATCCGTCGGAGGACGCCGACCAGAAGCTCTGGGCGCTGTTCTTGAAGAAGCCGGTGGTGGGATCCACGGCCGCGACGCTGTTCTGATCCACGATGACGCCGTTCTGCACGGAATATTTCTTGATGTTGCCAGGCCAGTGATACGTGAGGCTGGGCTGGAAGACCGAGACGTACAGATCGTTCAGCGTTTGCGTGCGATTGAAAGCGTTCACCGATACGGTCGGCGCGGTGAAGGTCGTGCTCGTCTTCAGGATGTTGCTCACGATGTTCGTGAGCGCCGTCTGCAGCCCGTTCAGATCGCCGGTCTGGTAGAACTGCCCGCCGCCCGCCGTTGCGGCCGTGGCCAGCCAGCTGCTCGCCACGGCGAGCCCCGGGTCGTCCCCGAAGCCGATCGTGTAGAGCTGCACGTTCTGCTGCCCCGGCATGCTCGGGAACAGGTCGGTGTTGAACATGTATTTCGCGAGCGCGGACATGCATTTGCCGGCTTTCCCCGAGGGCCCTGGATAATCCCAGCCGCCTGGAATGGCGACATTGTTGGCATCCAGGCCATTGTAGGGCGATTTGGTGGTGTCATCGCACGCGCCGCCCACCGTCGCCTCGCTCGGCAGCGCGGTGATCAGCGAATCGGCCTGATTATCTGCGGTGGGCAGTCCGTCGGTCAGATAGACGATGAAGTTCTTCTGACATTGATACTGCACGGGCGTCTGGTACTGATTGGAGGCGGCGGATCCTCCGACCCGCGACCCGGCGACGCTCTTGGTCGGCTGTGACGTATTTCCGAAGAAGACGTTTCCGCCTGAGTAGTACAGATACGCCTCGTACAGCGTCTCCGACAACGGCGTCAATCCGCCGGGTGTGTAGCTGTTCACCGTGGTCACGAGGTTCGTCCTGTTGGTGCCGACCGCGACCGGTGAGATGGGGTAAGCGACCATGCCGCCGGCCGCGTACGCGTCGTAGGCGTTACCCGGGTCCGCGGGGCCCGCCGGGCTGCTTAGATTATTGCTATACCGCATCAGGCCGATATTGACGTTCGACAGGGAGTTGATGAGATTGGTCGCGGCCTGCTGCACCACCGAGATGCGCGTGCCGCTCACGGTGGGCGGATTCGAGGCGAGGTAATTCAGATAGTTGGCACTGTAGAGCGTGTACCCCCCGCCCGAGGCGCCGTTCTGCGCCCAATAGGAATTCGCCGCGTTCGCGGTGTTGGTCCATTCGTTGGCCGCTGAGTTCGTCGTGCCGTTGTAAGTGGTCGGAAAAGGCGCCGTGCTCGAATAGTCGCCCTTGCATGCGACTTCGTAGCGGTTGGCGCCGCTGACTACGGTGTTGGCCCAGGAGTATTTGGGGCTCTTGAATTTCCACTGGAGGAACTGGTCGGTGTAGAAGCCTGGATCGATGAGTGAGTTGACCGCCGACTGACACTTCTGGTAGCCGGTGCTGAAGGAGCTCATGCCAATGCAGCCGGTCGGAGCGCTGCCGCCGCTCGCCTGAAAGTACACGAGCGTCGAGCTGCAGGCGCCCGCATAGGTCGTGGTCGGATTGAAGGGCGTCTGTGTCGTGACGGTCGAAGCCATGCTGCCCGAGGTGTCCAGAATGAGCAGGATGTTGGGCTGGGAGCCGCTACTTGAGCTTCCGGTGAAAATCTCGCTGTCATCGGCGAGCGCGCTGCGGCCGCAAACGATCACGAACAGCGAAGCTGCGACGAGGCTCTGCCAGCGGGGCTTGAGTATCAGGCTCATGGGGAGTCCTTGGGATATATCCGATGTGCTTCGGCGCGCCGGGCGGCTTGCCGGTGAGGGACC
>MNCZ01000046.1:2560-10830 GCA_001914695.1 Gammaproteobacteria bacterium 13_2_20CM_66_19
CAGCACGACCGTACCCGTGTTGCTCGCGGGCAGGGTGGTGGTGTCGGTGGTAGCCTCGATGCCGAGCTCGAGCGAGATGACCTTGGTCGCCGCGGGGGCTGCTGCGCTCAGCGCGGAAACGGTCAGCGCGGCGAACACGATCAGTAGTTTGCGGATATTCATCTGCATGGCCTCACAATGCGGTGACACGAGTCGCGGGCGTCAATTCAGTCCAAGCGGACCGCCAGGCGGAGGGGGGGTCGGGACACTCTCCGGTGCGAGCACGGCAATGCCCTGGGCGTGCGTGGATTGCGCGCCGCGCACCGAGTTCGCGAGGAAATTCCCTTGGCTCGTGATGGTGAAATCGTAGGTCGAGAAAGCGTTCCAGCTGTTGCCCGGGGTCGCCGGCTGTGCAGCCCCGCCGAGGTCCGACTGCAGGATGGTGTTGTACGTGTCGGTGCTCGAGCCGAACACGGCGACATTGTTGTGAACCTCGTTGGCCGCTCCCGGGATGAAACCGCCGGTCACGATGGTCTGCTCGATTCCGGTCTCGGCGGCCTGGAATGCGTTCTGCCGGTGCTGCTCGTTGCCCGCCATGACGAATTCGACGGCGGCTGCGTTCATGCCGGCGACGGCGAGCAGCGTGATCACGAGCAACAGCAGTAGCGCGACGACGAGCGCCGCGCCACGCTGCCTGCCGCCGCCGCCAGTCCTGAAATGCGTCTTCGTTACCACGGGCATCCTCTGGCTCAATTTATCAACGCGTTGCGGATCTGAATGGTTTTCGAGACCAACAGGCGCCGGTAGCGCTTCACGCCGGTAAAGCTGTTGTCGGCGCTGAGCGAAGGCTGGTAAGCCTTCGCGTTGTCCGCGACGTTGGTCAGGTCGCCGGTCGTACCGTTCTTCGTCAGGCGGTCTCCGTACTCGTACGTATGATCGTCGATGAAGCCCGACTCCGGGCTGTCGGAGCGCACCAGGACCCAGATTCGCACCGCGACGATCTGCGCAGGGTTCTGCGCAGGAGGCGTAGCGGTGGTCAACAGGTTCGTCAGCGTCGCGCCCGCGTCGAGATATTCGCTCGCAGCGCCGCTCGTTGCGCCGCCGCCGCTCAGATCGACCCCGTACTGCACCTGCAGGTCCTCGACGCCGGACACCAGCTCCTCGTCGGGCACCGGAAAGATGGGCTGAAAGGCGGGGCCGGGGCCGGCAGTCAGGGCCTTGCGCCGCAGCGAGGGCACGCCGGCCTGGCTCGAGCTCTGATCGACGTAATAGAGGTTGACGATCAGATTGTTGATCTGCGCGTCGACGTCCTGACAAAAGGTGCCGGTGATGTCCGTGACCAGGAGGCCTGAGGTGTGGGTCGAGCAGACGCGCAGCGGCCCCGAGGCCGACGCTGGCGGCACCGTGACCGCGGATGCCCGGCGCACGGTTATCGTGTCTGCGTTGGGCATGGCTGCGCTGTTCGCCGCGCAGGTTGCGGTATAGGAATCGTTCGTGCCCTGCACGGGAAACCCGAGCAGCAGCGGGAAATTGACGCCGCACGTCGAGGCCGCGGCCCCGCCGAGCGCACTCTGAGCATCCGTCGGCAGCGCTTTTCCGACGATGGTGTCGGAGTGGTTCGTGAGCCCCCAGTAGCCCGACATGCGAATGTCGGGCTCGAGCACGCTCAGCACGTAACGGGCGTTCTCCTGCAGACGCGCCGTCGTCTCGTTCACCCGGTACGCGCCGCTGCTGTCGACGTACACCTGCGTCGCACCGACGATCAGCACCAGTCCGATCGTCATCGCAACCATGAGCTCGACGAGCGTCAGACCGGCGGCCCGGCCGGGAACACTGAGAGAGCGGTGATTGCTGCGCAGTTGGCTCATCATGGCCTCAAGTCGTGGGCGCCTGGACCTGCATCTGGTACTGCAGTGTCCCGGCCTTTTCAGTCCAGCTGACCAATATGGTGTACGTCTGAGGCGTTCCAGGAGTGACCACGACCGTGCCGGTCGCCGTGCCGCCGGCGATAGCCCGCGAGAGCTGCCGCTGCCAGTGGTACAGGTCGTCGGCGGCCATCTGTGCGGGAGTGCAGCTGACGGCGCCCGCTCCCGTGCAGCCGTTGTCCGCGGCGGCGCCGCCGTATGCGTTGTTCGGAGCGATGCCCGCGCGCCGGTTCGCGCGGATGCGGTCGGCGATATCGGCCGCCAGGTTCACGGCCTGCATGCGGGAGATCGCGCTGCTGCCGGAATGCAGGGAGATGCCGAACAGGATTGCCACTCCCAACATGCCCACGGCCAGCACGACCAGTGCCACCAGCATCTCGACCATCGTGAATCCCCGCGGCCGGGCGGGGTACTGTTCCAGGCGTCGTGGTTGCAAGGTGGGGGTCACTTGCGATCTCCTACGGGCAGGTGCCGGCGGCGGCCACATCCGCACTGGTCGCGCTCACGCGAGCGCGTCCGCTGGCGGTGATCAGCACGGCCCGCTCGACCGAATTGGTGCCGACCATCTGATTGCCTCGGATATCGCACAGCAGGATGTTGCGGCTCGGCGTCTTGGCTCCGGCGGGGCTTGCGAATCCGCTCGCGAGGTACATCTCGATGCCGTTATTGTCGGTTTTGACCGTTACCGAGCTGTCAAGAAGCACGTGCCGCTCGAAGATCGGCTCGCCGTTATCAAATTGCCAGGGGGTGGGACCGCTATCCTGGAAGACGATCCATCCCTTGAACGGGCCGTAGCTGCACTGGGGAGTCGCCAACGTGGGGTCGGCCACAGCGCACACGACGACATTCGTCTGGTGCTTGATCGCTTCCGTGCGCGCCAGGTTGAAGGAGCGCAGCAGATCGTTCGAGGCCGAGCTCAAGCGATTGTTCTGGACGAAGCTGCGCATGTTCGGCACGGCCATCATCGCCAGGACGCCGGCGACCGCCACCGTGACCATGAGCTCCGTGAGCGTAAAGCCCCGTTGCGTTCCCACGCTCGCTGAGCCGTCGCTCGATCGGTCCGTTACCAACATGTTTTCCTCAGGCATCATGCTGGTGCAATCTACTGGACTCGCCAGCTGCAACCCTGAGGATCAGTTCACGCTCGAAGGACCGGTCCGACGAGCGGCGTCAACCGGGTTCCGGACGGTCGCCGGAAGGGACTGTAAGCAGGCGTACCCCGCTTTATGTCGCCTCGGCAGTGTGACGCGAGTAGCGGCCTTCGACTAATTGGCCCAGCAGTAGGCCGTGTTGTCGACGCCAGCCGAGGTGATCGCGTGTTGCTGTCCGACCGAGTCCACCGCGAACGCGCCGCACTGCGTGTCGTTGACCTGGCTTTGACCTGCAACCGGGGTGGCGACGACCGTGTAAGAGGGCGCTGCGGGGGGATTGAGCATATTCAGGTTGGCGACGCAGTTGCCGTCCGCCGGCGTGCAGACTTTGAGCTGGTAATAACCGCTGCCGATCGGAACCCCGAAGGCGGTATAGCCGAGCTGGTTCGCGGCGCCCGTATAGGCGGCCCCATTGGTGCTGAAGAAGCGCTCCTCGCGACCCGCGAGGTCGAGGACGGCGGTTCTCGCCTCGGTGCGCCGGGACTGGCGCACGTAGGTGATGTAGGAGGGAACCGCGATGGCGAAGAGAATCGTGGCGATCGCGACCACCACCATCAGCTCGACCAGCGTGAAGCCGGCCGCTCGGGTCGGGCGGTGAGCGCTGCGCGATTGCATGGAGCCTCTCCCGGGCGTTGCGGCGATGACTAGCGGCGCTCGATCCAGCTCAGGCGGCGCCCGGTATTATTCGCTGGCAGGTTGAGGGGCTGCGCGCCGGAAGCGATGTTGTTCGAGGCCGTGTCGACCTGGTTGGTCTCGTACACGAGAAAGCGGGTACCCGCGCCGTTGGTGGTGACGAAGGACATGCCGGTCGCATTGGTCTGGATCGCGATCGCCACCGCATCGGTGTACTTCGGATTGGTGCTGAACGCCGGATTGGCCGCCGCACTCGGGGGCAGGAATACCTGATTGAACGCGCCGCCAGTCATCGCGTTGATGACGTAGGTGAAGCCGATGTCGCTCGGAAGCGCGCACGAGGTCGCATTGGCGGAGGCCGGGACGATCGAGTTCACCGTCAGCGCCTGCAGCACGAGCTCGGGACTGTAGATGATCTGCTCCTGGGTGCCCGGCAGGTTGAGATACCAGCCGAACTGCCCGTTGGTCGCGCAGGAAGTCTGGCCCGCCCAGCAGATGGTGGCGTTCGCCGCGATCTCGCGGTCCCCGGTCGCAGCGTTCACCGTCACGACCTGCTGCGTCAGGCTGGACGGAGTCAGATAGTAGTTCGCGGTCGACAGGCCCGTGGCGGCAGCATTCATGCTCGCGTACTGCACGCTCGCGTATGCATTCCACGCGCCCATGTTCCAGTCCCAGACGCCATAGAGGCTCTGCGTGCCGGAGGCGTAGGTCGCGGGAGAGGCATTGGTGACCGGCAGCCTCTGCCCGGTGCCGAAGAGCAGCATCACCTGCTGCTGCATTCCGGGGCTCGGCGCACCCGAGGCTACGACGATCGCGGTCGTGATCGGCTGGCCGGCGGCGGTCTTGAACAATGGCCCGGGCGAGACGGCCCAGTTCGACTCGTTGTTGCTCGTCAGGTCGAAGCGCCAGAGGTTTCCCTGCAGGTCGCCCGCGTAAACGTAGTCGGTGGTGTGATCAGCGTCCAGATCGGCCGCGGACGGGAAGGCGATGCCGTTGGGGCTCGCCGCGCTACCCGTTTGCGTGCTGAGGTAATAGAAGGTCGTGGCCGCCGTGTTCGGGTCGATGGTCATGATGAAGATGCCGGCATCGCCGGTTGCGCTGCCGTAACCGTTGCCGAATATGATCGCCCACTTGCCGTCGTGCAGTCGTCGCAGCTGCGGTGTGCCGTAGGTGTTGCCGAGATTGCTGCCGCAGCTCGACCCGCCCGCAGAGGAGGCGCAGCTGATCGTCGAGGAATTCCACTCGCCCACCACCAGACTTGCGGCTTTGGACTCGGCGAAGTTCGCGGGCGTCGGGTCGGTGACGTCGAGCGCGAAGATGGCGTTGCCGCCGGGCCCGAGACCGCTCGCGAGCCAGGTGTGCCACTGCCCGCGGTAGAACAAGTCGCCGGTCGCGGCGGTCGCGTCGACGAAGAAGTTGTGGCCGTACTGGACGTTCGCATAGTCGACGTTGTTGGTGGTTGAATGGATCGTCTGCACGACCGCCCCGGGCATGTACGCCAGCACCTCCTGGCCATCGTTGCCGGTGGCGACGAAGGCGCCGTTGGCGTCGTAGGAGCCCGAGCGGAAGCCGTGCAGCAGGCCGTCGTTCGAGCCGGCATATACGACGTTCGTGCGCGTCTGCGCGGCGGTGACAAACTGCGTGTAGGTTTGGGAGCCGCTCGCGGTCTCGGGGTTGGTAGCCGAGGGGTACAGGCGGTCACTCCACACCGCAGTGTAGGGCGCGATCGGCGGGCCCACCCAGGCAGGGCTCGAGTCGACGATGTCCCCCAGCACGTCGGAGCGCCTGCGGAACAGGCCCACGCCCGCGGTGCTGACCTCGCAACTGCGGTCACCGCGGAGGAACGCCAGGCGATCGTTGGCCGCGTATGGCGTCGGCGACGGGCTCGTCGGGCAGCTCAGCGAGCTGAGCGAGGGTGATCCCGAGGTATCGCCGGCGTTGAGGGCGGTCTGCTGAGCGCTGGTCAGATTGCCCCACTCGTAGGGAATGCCCTGGCTGCCGTTCCACGAGAGAATCACGCGGCCGGTCGGCGATTGGGCCGGCGTCGGTCCGGCCACGCCGGTGGTGGGGCAGGTGCCGCCGCTCCCCACTCCGGTCAGGGCGCAGGCGGCGTCCCAGTTCGGCGTTGGGGAGAGGACGACGTTGCCGAACGAGTCAAAGCCCAGGCTGCTCGCGGTCACGCGGCCGGTCCAGCCGTTATTCGGGTCGTAGTAGGCGAAGTAGGCCTGCACTCCGGACTCGAGCTTGGCGGACTGCTTCTCACTCGCGCCCGCGGAGCTCGCGGCAGTCGTCGCGGGAGCCGCCTTGAAGCACAGGATCTCGTGGATGTTGGTGCTGCCTCCGGTCGAGCCGGCGAAGCCGAACAGGAAGCCGGCCGGAAGCGGACCGTTGGCGGCGGTGATGTCCTGCGACTTGATGACCTGCTGATAGGCGCCGCCGTTGACGCTGTAGGACAGGCTGAGGAGGCCTCTCTGGCTGATCTTCAGCTGATAGAAGATCGGCGTCGCCTGGGGCCGGGCCATCGCCGCCTCATTGGCGATCTGCATCGTCGAGGGCAGCTCGACATAGGCGTTCGGGATCGGCGCGTAGTCGTAGAGCGGGATCGTGTCGCCGGTGACTTTGACCGCCTTGCCGTGATGCGATAAATCCCACACCAGGCCGCTCTGGCAGGTGGCCTGGACGGCGGCCTGCTGGTCCGAGGCGGAAAACGAGCTCGGGTAGTACTGGGGATAGTTCGCGTTCAACCACGACCACGCGATGTTGCCCGCTCCGCGCATGCCGATGCGATTGGGTCTGTAGCCGTAGCCGAGCGCGGTGTTGTCGCCGGTCGCGGCATTGGGCCCGTTGTAGCCCGACATCCAGTTCGCGCCGTTCAGGAAGTTACCGTACTCGTCGATTCCGAGGCCGAGGTAGGCTCCCACCATCCCGACGTACGGCGGGTTCGCGTTCGAGCAGGTGTATCCGAGACTTCCACCCCACGAGCCGATGTTCGGGGACTGGCTCGCGTCCATGAGGAAGAAGCTGATGCCGTCGGCCCCATCCCCGCCCGCACCGCCGGAGTCTCCGCGGTAGGTGACGGTCTTGAAGGTGAGCGAGACTCCCGCACCGGTGGGGAAGGGCGTCGTGGAGACGATGGCGCCATGCTGCGCGTAGCCGCCGGGGTTGCCGTTCGTGAAGCGCAGCGCCCCCTGTCCGTTAGGGTCGGGAAGCGTCTGGGTGGAGCCGGCGACGCCGTTCTGACCACCGACCAGATTCTCGTTGTAGGTGCTCTGAATGGCGACGCACCCGGGTAGCTGCCCGTTGCCGGAACCCGAGGGCTGGACCCCGGCGGCGCTCGAGGCGGTGAGGCACGCGTCGGCGAAGAAGTACCAGGGGTTGCTCGTCGTGGTGCCGGTGAAGTCCTCGCTGATGAGCGTCTGGCCATGCGCCACGAGTGGCGCCGCCAGCGCCGCAAGCGCGGCGAACACGGCGCGGAAGGTGTCGAAGGTGTTTCGATTCATGTCATTGACAACTCAGGCAGACGATGCCCTGAGAGACCTCGTAAGTGCTTTCGACGATTGCGACCGTGGTCGCTGATCCGCCATAGCCGTAGGCATCAATCCGGTAAGCCTCGCCCGCCTGGTCCTTCGCGATGCCGAGATCCTCGATATAGAAGCCGGGCGGGGCGTAGTAGGGCTCGTTGCTCACGTTCACCGTCAGGCTGCTGGGGTTCGGAATGACGTTCATGTTCGGAGGCGTATAGGTGACGCCAATGTTCCAGGGCAGATCCACCGCAGAGGGCAGAGGCTGGTTGCAGATCTCGCCCTGGCCGAGGTTCGCGTTGAGCAAGGGGGCTGAGCACGTCCCGGAGCCGATGGCGGCGTTGTTCCCCTGCAGCAGCCACCACTCGGCGTACTGCTGTGCGCTCTCGGCGGCGTGCACGGCGCGCGCCTTCTCGCGCAGGTTGCCGGCGATCTTTTCCTGGGAGCCGAAGCCGCGGAACATGCTGAGGGCCAGGATGGTGATGATGAGCAGCAGCAGGAGGCTCGTGATCAAAGCCATACCGCGCTCGCGGCGAGCCAGCAGGCTACGGATTCCGAGGCGTGCTCGAGCGTTCATGTGTGCACTCCCGCGCGCGCCATGACCTGGATGACGCGCTCGAAGGCGATGGTCGCCGGCTGCCCGGCCGGGCTGGCCGGGTTGTACAGCGGATTGGTGAAGGTGAGGATCACCCGCACCGAGCTGACGTTGTTCCAATCGTTGCCGTTCACGCCCGCAGTGTTCATCTGATCCGCCGTGAGATAGGTGTCGACGTTGTAGTCGCTGAGCGCAGGAGTGCGCTTGACTCCGTAAAGGACCTGCAGGTTCTCCACGCCGTTGACGATCGTGACCGGAGGCTTGATGACAGCCCCGGTGGCCCCGTCCGAGAGCTGGCACTGAAGCTGTCCGGGCGTGTTGCCGGCCGGCGGCGCCACGGTGAACTGGTTGACGTAGAGCCCCGTCGGGTCCTGCGTAGTGTTGGTGCTGCCGTCGCAGAAGATCACGTCATCCTTGAGCGCGGTCCGGTAGCGGACTTCGATGGTGTCGGGGGCAGTAGCGGCGG
>MNCZ01000046.1:11034-21324 GCA_001914695.1 Gammaproteobacteria bacterium 13_2_20CM_66_19
CCGTGACCATCAGCTCGACCAAGGTGAATCCGCGCTCGCGGTGACGGGCGCTCATGGCTCGACGTACACCATGTAACTCGGGCACTGGAAGAGCGGGTTATTGATGCTATTGCAGGCCGTCTTGTTCACCGTGGCGGCCGCTTCCTGCTGGTTGACCGACACCGCCTGCTCGATCCAGGTGATCTGGACGGTGCAGCTGGCGGGTCCTCCGCCCGGCGTGGGAGGACAGCTGATCGTAGCGGTCGGATTGGGCAGCAGGGCCGCGAGCGACACGCTCCATCGGGCGAGGTCGAAGGCGGCGAGCTGCAGCGTGTTACAGCGCGCTCCGCTGCCAGCGGTGCCAACGCAGACGTTGCTGGGCATGCTCGGACTCGTGCCCGTCAGGTCATTGGTCGCCTGTGTCTGTAGCGCTCCATCGGTGGAGGTAATCGCCGCCGCGGTCACGATCACCGTATCCGGGGGCGTGTTTCCCCAGTACTGACGGTTCGAATGCATCGCCGCGGCGACGCTCGCCACCTGAATCGCGGCCAGCGCCCGCAGGCGCGACGTGGTCGTGTTCGAGAGCGAAAGGGCCTGCAGCTTGGCAATCCCGAGGAGCCCGACACAGATCACGATGACCGCCACCATGACCTCGACGAGACTGAAGCCGCGCGAGCGGACGTTTGGCGACAACGGAATCACGTGCAGGTCCCCGGGTTGCTTACGTGCGTCTGGGTAGTCATCAGGCCAACGGCCGTGATCACCAGACAGCGAGACCAGGCCGAATTGGCGGTTGAGTCGTGCAGCGTGAGCGTCGTACCGGCAAAGCCAGCGGCGGTAGTCGCAAAGCCCTCGCGGTTATACGTGACCGCGGTGACGTTGCTGTCGGCGATGAAGGTGTCCGGCGTGGTACCGGTGAACGCGCCTTGCACCCGCAGCACACCGCCAGCCGAGAACACGATCCAGCCGTTCGCCCAGTCGGCGCCGCGCGTGCAGGAGGCGCCGTCGTTCGAGACACAGGCCGTGACGGGCTGGCCCTCCCGGATCGCTTCCGCCCGTGCGTACTGCAGATCCCCGAGGAGCCCGTTGACCTCCGCGGACATGCGGTAGGAGTTCGTGATGTAGCGGTAGGAAGGCGCGCCGATGCCGAGGAGGATCGCGACGATGGCCACCACCACCATCAGCTCCGTTATGGAGAAGCCCCCGTGCCGCCTCATGCGACGTAATGTACCGGAGTGTGACGGCCGGCACGCTGTGTTAAGTCACATCGACGCGTCGATCCGACGGACGGCCGCTAGCGCCCTACGAACGGTAGTCACCCGGTCGTTCGGGCGGGGCACGGGGCTCTAGAGCGGTGGAATGCTGGGACCCATCGGGCGACGTTTTAGCGATCCGGGCGAGGAGAGAGGAGTCCGCGAGTGACAGCGACCAAGGCAAGCTTGAACGCCCTTCAGGCGATATCGGATCAGGTGGCCAATATCGCCGAGCGAGTCGGCGAGACGGTGGTGGGCGTGCACGCGCGCCGTCGCATCCCCTCCAGCGGAATCGTGTGGGCCCGCGGCGTGGTGGTGACCTCGGCGCACACAATCAGGCGGGAGGAGGACATACGCGTGCTGCTCGCCGGCCGCGGCTGGGTCGACGCTTCGCTCGTCGGTCGCGACGCCGGCACTGACCTTGCGGTTCTTCGGGTACCGCAGGCGGCCATCGCGCCTGCGGAGCGGGGGGACGCGGGGTCTCTCAGGGTCGGCCACTTCGCTCTGGCCCTCGCGCGGTTTGCGGAAAGTCAGGTGAGCCTCGACTATGGCCTGGTGGCCGCCGTAGGGCCGGCCTGGCGCACGTGGCAGGGCGGTGAGATCGAGCGGCTCGTGGCGCTCGACGGGGGTCTGCGGCCCGGCTACTCGGGCGGCCCGCTGGTCGATGCACGTGGCCAGATCGTGGGCCTGTGCACCTCCGCCTTCATCCGCCGGTCGGGCACCATCATTCCGGTCGGCACGGTCGGCCGGATCACAGAGGAGCTGCTCTCTCATGGGCGGGTGTTCCGGGGCTATCTGGGTCTGGGGCTGCAGCCGGCTGAGCTGCCGGCCGGCGCGGGAGCCGCTGATTCGAGCGGGGCTCTCCTGGTGGCGGCGGTCCAGGCGGGAGGACCCGCGGAGCAAGGCGGGGTGATCGTGGGCGACATTCTCGTCAGCCTCGACGGCCGGCCCTGCCGCGCCGCGGAAGACGTCCTGGCCGTTCTCGGCCGGACGCGGCCCGAGCAACTCCTGCAGGCGGTGCTCGTTCGCGGCGGGAATCGCCGGGAGGTCACTCTGGTGGTGGGCGAACGCCCGCAACGGCAGTCTTGTCCGTGAGTGCCGTCAGTGCCGGAGGAATCCAAGCGGATTAGCGTCCTGATCATCACCCAGTCGGCCGAGATCCGCGCGCGACTGCGCGCGGATCTCGCCGCAGCGCCTCATCTCGAGCTTCGCGAAGAATCCGCCGGGTCCGCCGCGGCACCCGATGTCGTCATTCTCGATCCCGAGCCGTTCGCTGACTCCTCGTCGCCGGGCCCGCCGCATGCTCCCGCCACCGCGCGGACGCTGATCCTCACGGACCGATTGTCAGAGGAGTGGGCGGGGGAGCTCTTGAGCAGCCGTGCCGCGGGCGCCATCGCCCGGTCGGCGCAACCGGCAGAGATCATCGCCGCCATCGAGTCGGTGGCCGCCGGGCTGATCGTCTTCTCCCCCGGCCTCCTTGCCGGCACGGAGCCGCAGAGGGTCCCCGCTCGAAAGCCGCCCTCGGGCGAGCTCCACGATCCGCTGACGCCGCGTGAAATGGATGTGCTCCGGATGCTCTCGGACGGGCTCTCCAACAAGGAAGTCGCACGGCGCCTTCATATCTCGGAGCACACGGTGAAGTACCACCTGTCGTCGGTCTTCGGGAAGCTGGGGGTCAGCAGCCGGACCGAGGCCGTTATGGTGGGGATCCAGCGCGGGATCATCCTGATCTAGCACGCGGGGGAATATGCCCCCGCCGCGCTTTCCGTCGCATAATGGCGTCAGAGCCGACAGGGTCGCCGCTC
The DNA here is from genome assembly GCA_001914695.1 of Gammaproteobacteria bacterium 13_2_20CM_66_19. GTDB lineage: Bacteria > Pseudomonadota > Gammaproteobacteria > Steroidobacterales > Steroidobacteraceae > 13-2-20CM-66-19. The sequence continues at coordinate 14,072 of MNCZ01000046.1, forward strand.
TCCGCAGGCCTGGCGCCGTGCCGGGCGCGATGCGGTCAGGCCGCGACACCGCGTACAAGAACCGGGAGCGAGCCATGTCCATCCGCAGCAAATTGCTCTGGGCCGCCATTACCGCGTTGGGCGCCTTGTCCTTCGGCATCGTGGCCCTCAAGCGCGGCGAGCCCGTGAACGCGATGTGGCTGGTGATTGCGGCCTTGTGCATCTACGTCATCGCCTTTCGCTTCTACGGACTGTTCATCGCCAACACCGTGCTCGGCGTGAATGCCGCACGACAGACGCCCGCCTATCGGCACAACGACGGTCTCGACTACGTGCCGACCAATCAGTACGTGCTCTACGGGCACCACTTCGCCGCCATTGCCGGCGCGGGACCGCTGGTGGGACCCGTGCTCGCGGCGCAGATGGGCTACCTGCCGGGGACGCTGTGGATTCTCGCGGGAGTGGTGTTCGCGGGAGCGGTCCAGGACATGATCGTGCTGTTCCTCTCGACACGTCGCGACGCCCGCTCGCTCGGCGACATGATCCGTTCGGAAATGGGTCCGGTCGCAGGCACCATCGCCGGCGTCGGCGTGCTGCTCATCTGCGTGATCATCCTGGCGGTGCTCGCGCTTGTCGTGGTGAATGCCCTCAAGAGCAGCCCGTGGGGCACCTTCACGGTGTCTTGCACCATTCCGATCGCTCTGATCATGGGAATCTACGGGCGCTTCGTGCGTCCGGGACGCATCGGGGAAATGTCGATCCTCGGCGCGGCGCTGCTGCTCGTGGCACTGCTCTACGGCAAGACCGTCTCAGAGACGCCCGCGCTGGCCCAGGTCTTCACCCTTTCGGCGCCGACGCTGGCGCTGCTCATCGTCGGCTACGGCTTCGTGGCCTCGGTGCTGCCCGTCTGGCTGCTGCTGGCGCCGCGCGATTACCTGTCAACTTTCCTCAAAGTCGGCACGGTGGCACTCCTCGCGATCGGTGTCCTGATCGCACGCCCGGAGCTACAGATGCCGGCGATCACCCAGTTCATCGACGGCAGCGGCCCGGTGTGGTCGGGAAGCCTGTTCCCGTTCCTGTTCATCACCATCGCCTGCGGCGCGGTATCGGGGTTTCACTCCCTGGTGTCATCCGGTACCACGCCGAAGATGATCGAGAGCGAGAGGCAGATCGTCTTCATCGGCTACGGCGGGATGCTCACCGAGTCCTTCGTGGCGATCATGGCCATGATCGGCGCCTCGATCATCCACCCGGGTGTCTATTTCGCCATGAACACCGGGGCGGGGCTGATCGGGACCACTGCGGCACATGCGGCCGAGGTCGTCTCGTCGTGGGGCTTCACCGTGACACCCGAGATGCTCAATCAGGTGGCGCACGATGTCGGCGAGATCAGCATCCTGTCGCGTACCGGCGGGGCGCCGACGCTGGCCGTCGGCATGGCCACGATCTTCTCGAGCTTCCTCGGCGGGCGCGCGTTGATGGCCATCTGGTATCACTTCGCGATCCTGTTCGAGGCTCTGTTCATCCTGACTACCGTCGACGCCGGCACTCGTGTCTGCCGCTTCATGATTCAGGACCTGGTCGGTCATGCGATTCCCGCGTTCAAGGAGACCCGGTCGTGGGGCAACAATGTGATCGGCTCGGGGCTCGCCTGTGCGCTGTGGGGGTACCTGCTGTATGCGGGCGTGATCGACCCCTATGGCGGAATCTGGACGATGTGGCCGCTCTTCGGCGCGACCAACCAGATGCTGGCGGCGATCGCACTGACGCTCTGCACGGTAGTGCTGTTCAAGATGAAGCGCGAGCGCTACGCCTGGGTCACGATCGTGCCGGCGGCGTGGCTGGTGGTCTGCACCGTGACCGCCGGGCTCGAGAAGGTGTTCAGTGCGAACCCCAAGGTGGGTTTCCTCAGCCACGCGGCGAAGTTCAGCCGTGCGCTGGCGGACAGCCAGGTGCTCGCGCCCGCCAAGTCGCTGCGGGAAATGAGCCGCGTCATCGTCAATGACTATCTCGACGCGGCCCTGGCGGCCCTCGCGGTGGCCATCGTGGTGACGGTCGTGGCGTACGGCATCGTCCGTATCCGTGCCGCCCGCGCCACGCCTCAGAACACCGCGATCGAGTTCGGCGGCCCGGCCGGGGCGGCGGTGGGCCATGGCTAAGCTCGCGCGGTTGTGGGAGAGGGCGGTGCAGACCGCCCGTCTCATGGTCGGCATCCCCGACTACGACACCTACGTGGTACACCGCCGGGCGCACCACCCGGGCGAGCCGGTGATGAGCTACCCGGAATTCTTCCGCGAGCGTGAGGCGGCTCGCTACGCCACCGAAAAGGGTCGCCTCAAGGGCTGCTGCTGAAGCTAAGCTGCCCGAGGCGGACGTGCCGCGCCTGATGCGGGGGACTTTGCTGCTTGCGTTCGCTGCCTTCCTCTGGCGGGACGGCTCCGCCGCGCCGGACCCGCGGCTCGCCGCCGCGATTCCCGCCATCGAATCGACGATCAAGAAGAGCGGAGCGGACGTCGCGGTGGCGTTTCGGACGCTCGACGGCAGGACGCAATGGCTGCGGCGTCCCGACGAGCCGTTTCACGCCGCCAGCACCATGAAGGTGGCGGTCCTGATCGAGCTCTATCGCCAGGCACGGCAGGGAAAGCTGAAGCTCGACGATCCCTTGAGCGTTAAGAATGAGTTCCACAGTCTGGTCGATGGCTCGGCGTTCGCGCTGGACCCCAACGACGACTCGGAAAGGACTCTGTATCGGGCGGGCGGAGGCACACGCACGCTGAGAGAGCTCAGCGAGCTCATGATCACGGTCAGCAGCAATCTCGCCGCGAACCTGCTGATGGACAGGCTTGGCGTCGAGAACATCCGCGCCGGCGTACGCGCGCTCGGAGCCGACGGCATGAACGTGCTGCGCGATCTCGAGGATGCGAAGGCATTCGAGCAAGGGCTCGTCAACACGACCACTGCGCAGGCGCTGCTCACGCTGCTCGAAGCGATCGCGCGCGGTCAGGCCGTCGACCGGGAATCCTCCCGGCAGATGCTCGAGACTCTCGAGCGCCAGACGATCAATGACGGGATACCCGCCGGGCTTCCCGCCGGCACGCGCGTGGCGCACAAGACCGGTGACATCACGCGCATCTGGCACGATGCGGGGATTGTCCTTGCACGCCGGCCGTTCGTGCTGGTCGTGCTGACACGCGGCCTCGAGAATCCCAAGGAAAGCACCGCGCTGATCGCCGAGATCACCCGGGAGCTATACCGGGCGACGCAGTAGGGGAGGCGTAGCGCTGAGGGAAGCGGGCTTCAGATCCGCGTCGCCCGAGACCGAGGCTCATCGGAAGCCATGCCGCAATGTGGCGACATATTGCCTTGGGTGGGACATTGTGGCTCATATACGGCCCCGCCGCCCAAGTCAGCTAACTCCCAGCGCGGCGCGCGAAGGCAACCTTCAGGCAAAAAGATCAAGGAGAGTCAACGTGCTCAGAATCAGGCAATTCCTCCTCGCGACTGTCATCGCGATGGTCGCAGTGGCGTGCGGGAGCGGGGGCTCCGGCATCAGCCAGTCTTCCGGCGCGACGCCACTCATCGCGACGGGAACCATCACCGGGTTTGGCAGCGTTTACGTCAACGGCATCCATTTCCAGACCACCAGCGCCACGATCCGCAAGAACGGTCAGACGGTCGACCAGTCGCAGCTCGCCGTCGGCGAGGTGGCCCGCATCAAGGGCTCGAAGGACGACGCCGACGACACGGGCGTTGCCGACGAGGTGGACGTCGACGAGGCCGTCAACGGTCCGATCGACAAGATCGACACGACGGCCGGCACGGTCACCGTGCTCGCTCAGATCGTGAAGATCAACGCCGGCACCTCCTTCAGTAAGGACATTCAGCCGGCCGACATCACCGGGCTCAAGACGGGCGATGTCATCCATGTCTCCGGCATGACCGACTCCAGCGGCGCCATCGTTGCCACGCGCATCGAGAAGGGAAGCGCGAGCTCACCGCTTCAGGTCGTGGGCACGGTCGCCGGCCTCAACGCAGGCTCGCACACCTTCATGATCAACGCGCTCACCGTGGACTACTCGAGCGCCAATCTCACCGGCTTTGCGAGCGGTGCACCGAGCAACGGCGACGTGGTCGAGGCGCAGGGTACGAGCTTCGACGCCACGACCCAGACGCTGACCGCAACCCACGTCCAGCGCGAAATGACCGACCAGGAGGAAGCCGGCGACGACCGCGACATGGAGCGGGAGGGCCTGATCACGCGCTTTGCCTCGGCGACTGATTTCGACGTGGCCGACAAACCCGTTACCACGACGAGCTCGACCGAGTATCGCAACGGCACCGCCGCCGACCTGGCCCTCAACGTCAAAGTCGAGGTCGAAGGCATGCTCAACAGCTCGAACGTCCTGGTCGCCTCGGTGGTTGCGTTCGAGCACAACGGCGATATCGAGCTGCAGGGCCCGGCCGCGAACCTGAGCGCCTCCGCGGGCACGCTGAGCGTTCTGGGCGTACAGGTCACGGTCGTCACTTCCAGCACGCGCTTCGAGGACGACGGCTCAAGTTCCATGGCGATGTTCAACCTGAGCAACGTCAGTGCCGGCGATACCGTCCGGGTGCACGGATTCGAGAGCCCGGCCGGAAGCGGCAAGGTCACGGCCACCCGCCTCGAGCGCCTGCCGCCGAGCCCGACGGTCATCGTGAAGGGGCCTTTCATGGCGGGCACCTCGCCCGACTTCACGATGCTCGGCATCACGATCGACGGCTCTGCGGCCACCATCGACGACGGCCACGGCGGCATGATGCCGCTCGCGACGTTCTTCACCCAGGCGGCGGGTCACGAAGTCCGGGTGGAAGGCACGCTTTCGGGCACGACCATCATGGCGAGCCGCATCTCGATCGACGATCACACCGGGGATGAGGACTGAGGGCACAGGCAGGAGCAGTCAGGGCCGAGGCCTAGTCACCCCGGGCAGCCGCGGCGCTGCCCGGGGTGACTTTCTTTGTTTTCCGGATGGACGCAGCCGTCCTATGCGATGCTTGACATCCGTCCATGCGGTCGGCCTCCACCAAACAAGTCCTCGCAGCAGCCCGACAATGGCTGAGGCCCCTGGTGCATGTCCTGATCCGTTGCGGGGTCACCTGGAAGGAGTTCGCAGAGCTCTCGCGCAGGAGCTATGTGGAAGTCGCGAGCCACCAGTTCGGCAAGCGAGGGCGCCCGACGAACGTCTCGCGCACGGCCGTCCTCACCGGCCTCACGCGGCGCGAGGTCCGCAAACAGCGCGCGCGACTCGCTGCGACGACCGACACCTTCGCAGGCCATGTCACCAAGGCCTCGCTCGTGCTCTCCGCCTGGCACCAGGACAGGGACTTGCTCGACTCGCGGGGCAAGCCGCTTCCGCTGCCCCTGGAGGGGGAGGGGGTGAGCTTCGCCGCGCTGCTGCGGCGATGCGGAGCCGGCGATGTCCGTCCCTCGACGCTGTTGAAGGAGCTGCTCAGCGCGCAGGCCGTGCGCGAGACTCGCGACGGACGACTCGAGCCACTCAAGCGCAGCTACGTCCCGCAGTCGATGGACGAGAAGCTCATCACCATGTGGGGCAAGCGCATCACGGATGTGGCCAAGACCTACGTTCATAACCTCACCCGCCCCGCCAATGCACCGGCCAGGTTCGAGCGCGCCGCGGTGAACGACCGCGTCAACGCGAGCGCGTCGCCCGACTTTCAGAGATTTCTGGAGCAGGAGGGTGAAGCATTCCTGGAACGTGTCGACGCCTGGCTCACGGCGCATGAGGCCCGCGCCGACGCGTCGGACAACCCGCACGGGGTCGTCCGGCTCGGCGCGGGCCTCTACCACATCCAGGACTGATCGGACCAACGAATGAATCGAGCCTTCCAGGCCATCCTTGTCGGCATCGCGCTGCTCCTCGCGTCGTGCGGGGGCGGGCAGCTGACAGCGGGCATCGAGGGGTCTGGGGCTCCGGTCACTACCGTCGGCTCGATCACAGGGTTCGGCAGCATTTTCGTCAACGGCGTCGAGTACGCCACCGCCGGCGCCCAGATCGGCATCGATGGACAGCCCGGCACGGAGGCGCAGTTGTCGGTCGGCGACGTCGTGACCGTGGTGGGCACGGTGAACGCGGACGGGAAGACCGGGACTGCCGGCCAGGTGACGTTCGGGGGGAATGTCGCGGGTACGGTCGATCAGGTGAATGTCCCGACTCAGACGCTCGTGGTGCTCGGTCAGACCGTACTCGTCACCGCCTCGACCGTTTTCGATGCCAGCACGTCGCCCGCCGACATCACCGGAATCAAGCCGGGTGCGTCCATAGAGGTGAGCGGCTTCGCCAATAGTTTTGGTCAGCTGGTCGCCTCGCACATTCACCTCCTGCCTGCCGCCGGTACGCTGCGCGTGGAGGGCGTCGCCCAGGCGCTCAACACCACCGCCCACACGTTTCAGGTGAACGCTCTGTTGGTGGATTACAGCGCCGTGACGCCGAGCGGCACGCTCGCCGACGGCAGCATCGTGGGCGTCGAAGGGAGTGGTTTCAGTGCGAGTGGCGCTCTCCAGGCGACCGCGGTGAAGGTGGCGCCGGCGGTCGCAGCGACGCCGAACAGCCAGGGTGAGGTCGAGGGGATCATCACTTCCTTTACTTCCAATGCCGACTTCATGATCAACGGACTGCACGTGACGACCGACGCCGGCACGCAGTTCACGCTCAATGGGGCGACGCTCGGCGTCAATGCGCGCGTTGCGGTCGAGGGCTCCTTCGATTCTTCCGGAAATCTCGTCGCGGCGACTCTCGAGGCGTTGCCGGAGGGGGCAGCGCTCGTGCGCGGCGTGGTGCAGGCGCTGCCGGCCAGCGGCACGCTGACCGTACTCGGAGTCACCGTCACCACCGACCCGAGGACGAAGCTCGAGGACGACTCGAGCCTCCGGCTGCGGCCGTTCCACTTGAGCGACCTGCAGGTCGGCGACTACGTCGAAGCGCGTGGGCGAGTCGGCATCGGCGCCACGCTGAATGCCGAAGTGCTGGTACGCCAGGCGCCCAATTCATTGGCGTTCCTCCAGGACACGGCAACGAATGTTAGCTCCGTCACACTCACGCTCCTCGGCGTAACCGTCGTTGTCTCTTCCCAAACGCAATACAGCGGATCGGACGGCGCTCCGCTCACCGCGGCGCAGTTCTTCGCTCAGGCGCCCAACCACACGGTGAAGGCCGGCGGAACGCTATCCGGCAACTCGCTCCTCGCCACGCAAGCGCAGATCGAGGGGCCCTGAA
>MNCZ01000065.1 GCA_001914695.1 Gammaproteobacteria bacterium 13_2_20CM_66_19
CGTAATCGATCACCACCGCGCCCTCGGTCATCACCACCGCGACCCGGATTCTCCGGCCCTCGGGAGGCTGCAGGGCGCCGGCGTGGGCTACGGGTCCGGCCGCGAGCGCGATCACTACGAGCATCATGCGGACGAGGACGGCGAGGATCATGCGGATCATGGGGCACCCCCTTTTGAAGGTCTTTTGTCGATTGCTGACAAGGGTAGTCCCGCCGGCCGTTGCGGAAAGGACAAAGAACGCACAGTTTATGCCAAGCGCACAAGGCATTGTTCCCCGGGCGGAAACCGCGCCGGCCGGGGTCCCCGGCAGCCCTGAACCGCGTGCCGGCGCTACCCAGCAGGCCGGGGCGTCGGGGGTTTTGAGTGCGTGCGCCGAGGACTTACACTCCGCGCTCCATCCGCCGTGCCGGCTTAGCTCAGTGGTAGAGCAGCGGTTTTGTAAACCGTTGGTCGGGAGTTCAAATCTCTCAGCCGGCAGACTCGACATCGTGTACAGGCAACCTGGTCCGCACTGATACGCGGACTGAAAATCCGCGTGTCGGTGGTTCGATTCCGCCCCTGGCCACCACTAACTCACTGAACTTCCAACAGCTTTTCATCGGGCATTTTCGGTAGCTGTAACGGGTGTGCCAGGAATGTGCCATGGATTTGAGCGTTCGCCACGTAGGCCGCCAGATGAATGGGCCGTCCCTTACGTGAACACGTGCACCGGATGCTTGCCGACTTGCCGCGCAAGGACGTTCGTCGCCATGTCGTTGAGCGGCACGGCGATCGCCCTCCTGGCCTTCGCCTGATCGGGATGCACCCACGCGAGGTTGCGTGACAAATCGACCTGCTCCCAGGTGAGTCGCGTCGCGTTCGCCGCACGTAAGCCCGTTGCCAACGCGAACATGGCCATTTCGCGCAGGTGCAACGGCAATTCGCGCAGTAGCGTGAGCGCCTGATCCTGACTCAGGAATCGGATACGCCGCGTCGGCTCTTTCAAGAGCCGGATCGTCGGCGCCCGATCGAGCCATTCCCAGTCGCGCACGCAACGGCCCAGAATCGCCGGCAAGAGCGCCAGGTGCCGGTTGACGGTCGCGTTGGTGCATCCTTCCGCCTGCTTCGCCTCGATGATCGCTTCAACTATCGTCCGACTGATGCTCTCCAACTCGCGACCAGCCAGGAAGCGATCGAGCCAACGCAGCATCCGTTTGTCGTCCCTGAGCGAGGCCTTATTAGCCTGCTCGCGGAGCCGTCGCACCACTGCGTCCTGCCAGATTCGCTTCGGGCGGTCGCCGAGGCTGGGTCACGTCACCCTCCGTAAGGTCGCGCATTATCTGAACGAGCTCGGTATCACTTCACCCAACGGCGGACCAGTGGTACCCAAACAGTGTTCGTCGTATTCGGCAGTACGCCGCATCTGCACCGCCTTCTTCAGTGCAATTAATTGCACGGAGTCGCACATGAGCGACCGCAAAAATCCACGTCCAGGCGGAGAATGCTGTGTGCAGACTGCGGACGGCAGAGTATCGGCATATCCGCTCCAAGAGCAGCTAGTCGAAGGAGTTAATGATTCGGATTTCCGAGGGAAGACACGTAGGAAGCTGCTGGAGCGAGGATTGACACCGCAGCAAGTTGACGGACTGTTTCCGGACCTGCCTCCGAGCGAGTCTTCGCCTCCGGACCCATAGCGGACTTGATCGATGTCGTCGGGCTGCCGCCCTCTTTTGACCGTCTCGACATCCCCCGCCGGCTTCGCACCCTTGGTCACTGGACCTGCTGCAGTCATAGGCCGCTATACGGCCAGGCCTGCCCGCCCTGCGGAATGCGCGTGACCGTCAGAAGCCATCCGCGAGCGGACTATCTGACTTGCAACTGGAAGCCTAAAGCAGCTTCCCATGCTGCTTGGGCCGCGCAGAAGTAATCCTTGCCAGCCTCGTTCAGCATATGCACACAACCCTCACCCAGGAGCAGGGACAAGAGAGGCAACTTCAGCTGTTCTGCAGACTCTATGTCCGAATCCGTACGAATGCCCTCAATGATGTGATACAGCTGGCCCGAGTAGATGCCGATTGCTACTTCCCCGCTCGGAAGCGTCGCCATTGACAATCGGACCCATTTAACGTTTCTACCGGCCAGCGCCTGGGACAGGGTGCCAGCGAGCCGCTGATGTGCGCCGGCGACTGCTGCAACTACACGGGTCGCCATCGTTTCCGCCAAGGGCGGCTCTGTAACCGAGCTCCGAATATGTGTTGCATAGGACGTTTCGAAGTCCTTGATCCTCACCGGTAGAACGAATGGTTGCAGCGGCGCACTCCACATAAAGCAGTTGCCCCGGATTGGTTCCCCGATCAGATGCGCCAACACGTCGTCCGAGAAATGCGAGTTGTAACGACCTAACGTTGACGCGTCCCCCTCCGCGAGAAGATGAAAACAAAACCAGTTGTCTGCCTGACTGAGCAACTCCGGCGCCATCGAACCTGGCTGCTGTGTGATGAGGATTGCGCCAAGCTCGTACTTCCGACCTTCCTTTACCCACTCTACGAACGGGCTGCTTTCGTCCAGATTTCGTCCCAGCACGGACTGCGCCTCTTCTACGATCGCGATAACCGGGATTATGGGGTCGCCGCCCGTAAAGTTCTCCTGGTTGTGTGAAAAGAGTCTTCGAAGAATTAGTCCCGAGAGCATGTTGCCAGCCGAGGAGCTCAGAAGGCTGATGTCAATAACAACAACCGCTCCCTGACGCAGGCTCTCCAGCGCACCAGACAACACCCGACTACCTGGATCGTGGAGCATTCTTACGACGCCGAACATGTTGCTCCGTGCGGCTCCTATTTCGGCGGCAGTCTGTTGAATTTGATTGGCGGGGTATCCTAAGAGTCTGCCCACGTCTCCGTCCGACGCTTGCAGACCTTGCGAAAAAATCAGGTCAACGAGGTCACGCCAGTTGGCCTGGCTGACACTCTTCAGTTTCAGAACGTTCTGCTGAGTCTGTCTTTCCGCCGATACTGCAATGCCGATTACATCCCGAGCCGGAAGGTCTCGAATGTCCAATTTGACCTGTCCGGCCTTGAAGCTTCCGTAGTATCCATTCGCCGGCTTACGGTTGGTGAACACAACCAGCCTGTCACGAAGGTGTGGTACGTCGCAAAGACCCGGGCGACCCCGAACCCGGTCAGGCCAGAAGTATTCACCGTCCGGATCAAATATCAGCGTTCCGACGCCGAGACCTGTGGGCGTTGTCGGCGGACTCCGGTACAGCTCGCTGATAAGATACTTCATGAGGTTTGACTTACCGTATCCCGCGCGCGCAAACACCACGGAGCGGCGGGATACGAGGTTACCAACGTCAAACGTCACACTCAGCTTCGGATCGATAGCGCGGAACAGCGGAGCCCCGAGATCCATCCCTGCTCCGCAATAGACAAACTCGCCCAGCACATAGAAGCCGAGTTCAGTTGAGCCGCCGCTCAGCTTGCACAGTTTCTGCAGCACGGCTGCGCTAGGCAGAGCGACCCGCGCCCCTAGATGAGGCAACCGCCGCTGCGATGGAACGTACACAATCTCGTCGTTCTCGATCTTCACCGCCCCAAGCAACTTAACCTGGACGCGATACTTCAGCCGTTGTTGCTTCAGGTCTTCCGGTACCGCCTGATTACGCCGCTGCATCGTATTTACGTAGTCTTCCCCCTCTGGGCCGGCAAGCAGACCAGTCGGTACGAACTTCGTGATTCGCCCGAGTGATGCTTCCTCGACAGACCCGAGTTCGATCAATAGGAACTGGCCTAACTGGGGCCGTTCGAGCATTCCGGCGTCATAGGGAGCGACGATCTCCGCTGCGAACTCAAGTCCCTTCTCGTTGAAGCCCTTGAACGTACCCATTGTCTGGGAGTTCGCAAACAACATCCGACTACCCCTCTTTGTATCGAATCGCGGCGAGGTTCTGGCCAAGATACTTCAGGCGCAGCAAGCGTTCCGACTCGGTATCCGAGAGCCCCGATGTCATCCCACTTACCAACAGGTCTTGCAGAACAGTGATTTCTAGGCCCGAAAGCTTCGCGAACTCGTGCGCGCGCTGAATACACATCGGGTAATCTGGTATTGGAAACCCCTGCTGGGCGTCCAGAGCCAATTGGCCCAATGTGCGTTCCGCCTGGTTAATCTGCCAGACAGCGACATCGACCGGCCATACGGGATCCATCGGTCGGTCGCCGAATTTCACGAGAAACAGTGCACCCATCGACTGATAAAGCCGTTTGCCCACGTCATCAGGGTCTGTAGTCTCATAGGTGCTCAGCCAGGTTCGATCGAAGTTGTAACACTCTTCCTCGATGTCAGCCGGTACACGCGCGTAGCAGGGATACGGCTTGTGGAACGTGGCCTCCAGCTCCAGTGACACTGCCAGACGACTTAGGACCGCGCTTTGTTTTGCCACACCGACGAGAGAAACCGACACGTTGCGCGCGGCATGCCTGGCGATTCCCGTGCGGATCGCCTGATCAAGCAGAGGGAATACGTTCGTTGTAAATGACTTCGACCGCAGCAGGCCATCGCGCACAAGGATCGTGTCACCTCCCCATTGGAGCCTCTCGCTTATGGCAAGCTCGGCGAGGACCGCCCACTCGACGATGTCCCGGTAGCACCGGAGCGCACCAGTACTCTTCCCGGGTTCATCCAAGCCCCTGATCAGATACGACATCTGCCGCAATGACTTGCCCAGCAACTCGCACAAAAGCCGGAGGGGCCGAAGCGATTCTTCACCATCCTTCCCCGTCTTTTTCTCCAGGTCTGCTAGCTTGATCGTGCTTGGCACGGCATCCAGTGCGCACTGATTACCGCGAGAATCCACCACACGGATGAGTTCCACTAGTATCGGATTGAACGTCAGTCGATTGTCACCGCCGTCTGCCGAGACGAAAGAAACAGCGTTGGCGGTGTAGGTCCGGAGGGGGCGAACCGCGGACTTGAGCCTTCGAGCATGATCCCTGAAGCGCGATAGTACGGTTCGATCATTAGTGTAGGCGTCCAACACTTTCTGCTTCAGTGCATCGAGATCAAACTGCGCAAGCGCCACGTTCTAACCTCTTTGAGCGGCCAGGCACGGTCGCCCCTGCGCCGTTGGAACCGAAACGCCGAAGAACAGATCCACCAAGTTGCTGCGATCCCAGCCCCTGTAACTTGGGTCACGGCCTGCGCGAGGAATGACCCAGCGATCTCTGGCCAGTCTTGCCATTTCATCCGCGGTCTTGAGAGTGCGAAAGATGGGGCGCTTTCTTTCGCCGCGCAGGACTTCCCCTGCGTTGTCCGCGAATCTGCAGGCGAAAACCTCGCGGGAAATGCCATGACGAAGCAGCCCCGGACTCATTCCGAGCCGCTTCAACGCTTCGCGAGCGGTCCGAAGTTTCCAATTCGGCCCGTCGCCAAAGCGGTTGCCGTTTGCATATTTGTGTCCCGATCGTTTCAGGAGCGCGCGCAGGTCAGCAAACAGGTCTTCCGGAAGGTGAAAGTGCCCCCATCCCTGCGTATATCCGATAGGTTCGAAGATGAGGGTTCCGTCGAGCCGCAATCTGTTGTAAAGAGACGATCGACCTAGTGCTGAACTCGTGGTTACCAGCAGAAGATCAGCTCGTTTTGTCTGACCGCTGATGATGCCTTTTGCCACGCCATACTGGGCCTGAAACGCAAGACGGACATCCACCGTCCGCACCAGCGAGGCGACGAGCTTGCCGCCGAGAACGCGATTGTAGGGTGGCACAGCGCCCAGCACGTAAGCATCCATCACGTTGACCAGGCGCTGCATGCGCTCCTGGGCGGTCCATCCGACTAGACGGTCTCTTGCTGATAGGTTGAACACCGGATCGCCGAGCGCAATGAGTCCGATCAGCTTACCGTTGGAGTTGTCCCACACCAGGAAACGCAGACGGCGCCCGTATCCCTGCGATACCGGGACACTCCAAGTCAGTGCGGCGAATCGGAATAGGTCAGACTGCCAGGTTTGCTGACGCACAATCTCCAATCGGGGCTCGATGCAGTGAGGCTGTACATCCCTGCCGTCAGCGAAGTACCCGATGAGACCGGCCCAATTTCGGCTAAGGAACTCTCGTTCTCGTTGGAGTCGCTCAATGCGCTGGGCACGGTGCAGCAGACGAATGGTTTCTTTTTCCGAATCTGGTGGGGCGGGCTCGACGCTTCAGACCCGCCTCAAAGGACGAGATCCGTACGACAGCCTGCCGCCCCCCAGCCCGCATCTGCAGCATGGTACACGACCGACCAGTTCGCGACGACGCTCTTGGCGCCTGCCTTTGCAATTAATTTCACTGCCACCCGCGGTCAGGGCTGTCGCCGGTCGGACCGAGCCGCAGGATGCGCTGAAGGAGTTCCAGCGCGGGACGTTAGGAAATCAAGCTGCAGAGCTCTCGAAGTTGAACGATGCAATTGTTGAAATGCTGGGGACCTTGAGCCAATCAAGCCTTTCCTGGATGCGCCTATAGAGCGTCGGCTGACCGACTGAATCCGCTGTCTCAAGCAACGGGAAGTTTCTAATGAGGCCGACAGGGGACCTCTGCAGATCCCTTACCAATTTGGCGAATCCGCGACACATCCATACGACTCCGCGAACTAGTTCGTCGTCAGCGAAACGATTGAACACCATTGAGTCTGCGTAGAGCACCAAGACGGGACGACCCTTCACCCCGATAAATGGGACGCTCAGGTAAGACCGGGCGACGTTCGAGGGTTGTTCTCCATTGTCACGCTGATCAGCTACCACATCTTGCAGGAGAGCGCTCTCGTCGGAGTAGCGCTTGGTCGATAAACCTTACCGGTGTGATACGAAGCTCCAATGACACCGGTAAGAGTATGAAAGGTCCGGCCAACACCACCTTGTTGGGAGCCTACATATGGGGTCACCTGCTGCAAGTACTGTTGATCACCACGAGCCATTGTCCGATGCATAGTGATCCGAAAATCCGCCGCCGGACGGTCGGCTCGCCTCGTCAAGGCGAGCGTCCGATCGTCGCTTGTAACGCGCGTCTCGTCGGGACGGCAACTGTCAGACGCTTACCGAGCACCGCTTTGCGACGCACTGAGCCGAAGTCCCGAGGCGATGGGAAGACTTTGGCGTCGCGGTGGATCTGGCCGCCCGGGGCTCGAGCACTCCGGGGCCGAGCATCATGTGGGGAACCTGCGGTTGTCCGAGCGGCAGCGTGAACCTCAGCTTGCGCTGTCTAATATTATCTCCGGCTAACTCCCAACAGGCGGCGGATCGAAAAGAAGGAGGGCTTCGGCTGCAGGGGCTCGCAGACTCCACGCAGAGCCCGCTGAAAGTCCGACGCCGACGCGTAACGATTGACCGGAAGCTTCTCGAGCGCCTTGGCCACGATTGCGTCGAAGGCCCTGGGGATCGATGGATCTACTGCCGACATGGGCTTCGGCACCTCGTGGCAAACCCTATACATGACTTCCGCGGAGGTACTGCTCAATCTTGAGAGCCACTATGCGCTCGCGCGTCGGATCGAATGCGCGGTAGACCGTACTCAAGGCGCCCGCACCGATGGCATCTACAATCTCGTACCTGCCGACAGTTCGCGGGACAACCATGGGGGTTTAACCTTAGTGCAAATCTAAGGGCCGTGTGAGGCCGCTTTCTTCTCTCTCCAGTTTGAGCGCAATCTTGTGCGCTGTCAGCTGTTCTGCGGGCTCGCTCGGGGCGTTCGCGGAGTCGCCGCTCAATAGGCACGCGGCGAGATTGCGCAACGCAACAAACACATTCGACTCGACCCGCCGAATAGTCGAGCGGAGAATCACCGAAGCGGCCTTCGTCAAGCGCACTCCAGTCCGGAATCGACGCGTTTGAGGAACCCTTCGAGATCGGGCAGTCGCTCGATCTCGGAGGCCATGACGGCGGGCTCGATGCTCAGGTGCTCGCTGGTCGTGGTCGTCGGCACCCAGTCGGAGGATCGCCGGCTCCGTGAGCGCGTGATATGAACGACCTGGCGCTGGCCGATGAGCTTCGAGGTTATTGTGTCAAGTAATATCTAGGTCATTGTGTCATGTGATCTCTAGGCAAGCGCAGCGGCCTGCAGGCGCGGCTCCTGGGTCGCATTTTGCGGTCGGCGCCGGACGGGCCATCGAATTCGAGCGCCACCGGCAGTCCACCCGTCGTCAGTCCGGCTGGCAACGCTCGCAGGCGGCCATCTGGTTGCCTTCCGACCTGACTGCGGTGGACGACCAGCCGTTCGAGCACCTGGTCGAGGCATCGCGGGTGCGTTCCATCCGCTTCCATTGGTTTCTGCCGCCCGATGCGCCGGACGTGCCGCTCATTGAGACGATGTATCAGCGGGCGATCGAGATCGAGCCGGCAGAGATTGCGCGCCGCATTGCCGTCATCGAGAAGGGACGCGGCGCGACCGTGCGGGTGACCGCGCCCAACGGTACCGACTTCACCTGCAAGATTCCTCAGAATGCGCACATGCACCGCAACACCGGTGAGGCGACCAAGGAAAAAGTGCGCGATGCGGGCTCGGTCCGTGACCGCGAAGAGGAATTGCCGGCGGCTCGCACTAAACACCATTGAATAGCCGACACGGGCCCGCCGGTTACTTATTGCCCGCCGGTTACTTATTGCCGATAGGCGTTTCCACGGCGCGACAGCGGGGTGAAGTTGTAAAGTTGCGCGCCATTGCCGCTTCCTGTGTGTTACTGATAAGAGCGTCCGATGAAGACATCGGGCAGTGCTCTTGGATTCGCAAAGGGCAAACCCGCCGAAAGGCGGCGACGCAAAGTCTCCGGTCTAGGGAGCCTCGGCTCTACGACAGCGGGACCGCCGTAATCCAGTCCTTCCACCGGACTGTATTGGTGCGTGTTGTTCGTGCGTCACGGCAACGAGTGGAGGGAGAGCAGGCCATGCTTGCATACGATTCGAACGCGGTGAGCCGCACGCTTGCGGGGCGTCCCGAGGCTGCGAGCGCAGCGCTGCGGCTTCATCACGGGGGCGCCGCACCGGCATCTGGCACCCGGTAGAGGCGCGCGCACTGCGCGCCTGGTGAGCGGGGCCGATCCGGCCTTCCAGCCCTCGCCACCTGAGTTTCATCAGGTGGGAACCAACTCTGAAACGACAGGACAAGAGCAAATGCGCAAGCATTTCTTGATCGTCATGAGCGCTCTGCTGTGCATCTGCGCACGGACGAGTCCGGCGGACGAGAGCGCTCGGGCGCAGATGAAAGGTCTGGACGAGCAGGTCCAGGAGGTCAAATCCGACGTCCTGAGCATCGCGGCGGAGCTCAACCAGCTGGAGGAGAAGCTGCTCTATCCGTCCGACACTCACCTCGCCGTGTTCGTGTCGCTGGCGCACGGCGAGACGCTGCGTCTCGATGCGGTGCAGATTCAGATCGACGGACGGCCGGCGACACACTACATCTACAGCTTCAAGGAGCTCGACGCCCTGCGCCGAGGCGGGGTGCAGCGGATCTATAGCGGCAACATTGCGACCGGTGCGCACGAGATCGAGGTCTCTGTGAGCGCCAAGCTCGCCAACGGCAAGGACTACGCCCAGACCGAGCGCTTCCCCTTTACCAAGGACATCAAGCCGAAGTTGCTCGACGTGATGCTCGCAGGTCCGGACGCCCCGCAGCCCGGGATTCACCTCGGGGACTGGTAGCCGATGCGTAGTCCGTCGCAGTGGCTGTTGCTGGGTGTGGCGCTCGCCGCAATCGCGGCGCGCCCGACCATTGCGGCTGATCTGCGCGACCTCTATTTCGGCGAAGCCCTGTACCAGGCGTACCAGGGACAATACTTCGATGCCCTCGAGCGGCTCGACGCCGAGCTCGCTCAACACCGTCGCCTCGACGAGCCGGAGCTGGATTCGCTCCAGCATCACATCAGGCAGGCAGATTTCTCGGTCGGCGACTTCGAGCTCCGCTACCGGATGCACCTGCGCGCCGGGCGTGCGATCAGGGCAGTCCTCGAGGCCGATGTGGATCAGCCCGTGAAGAACGAGGCTGCCTTCCGCCTGGCGCGCATCGAGTTCCAGAAGGGTCAGTCCGAGGATGCCCTGCATACGCTGGAGCGGATCCACGGCACGGTCCCGGAGGGCATCAAGGACGACATCGAATTCCTGCGCGCCAATGTCTACCTCGCACTGGGCCGGCCCGCCGACGCGGTGGAGGTCCTGCGCCGACTGCAGGGCGCGGAGAGTCTGAAGGGATTTGCCGCCTACAACCTCGGCATCGCGTTGCTGCAGGCGGACCACACGCCGGACGCCCTGCGCCAGCTGGATAAAGCGGGTCAGATCGAGAGCCGTGAAATCTCCACGGCGGCCATCCGCGACAAGTCGAACATGGTCCTCGGCAGCATCATGCTGCAGTCGGCGGACTACGGACACGCGCAGCAGGCCTTCGATCGTGTACGCCTCGAAGGGCCGTATTCGAACCGCGCGCTGCTGAGCACGGGGTGGGCCGAGGTCTCCGCGCATGACTACGAAAAGGCACTCGTACCGTGGGGGATGCTCATCGGGCGTGACGCAACCGACGCCGCGGTGCAGGAGGCCAAGCTGGCCCTGCCGTTCGCCTATAGCAGGCTGCAGCTGTACGGGCGTGCGGCGCTCCTTTACGGCCAGGCGCTCGATTCGTTCGACAAGGAGCTGGAGAAGGTGGATGCGTCCGTCAGGAGCATCCGCGCGGGCAACTTCCTCAAGGCGCTGGTGCGCGAGGAGATCAAGCAGGACAACTTGTGGGTCGTGCGTCTGCGCACGCTGCCCGACACCCCCGAGACCTTCTACCTGACGGATTTGATGGCGTCGAACGACTTCCAGGCGGCGCTGCAGAACTACCTGGATATGGAGGATCTGCGCCGGAGGCTGATCGCCTGGCAGAACGGTTTCGACGCGTTCGCAGATCTCATGCGCCTGCGCCGGGCGAATTACACCCCGCTGCTGCCGCAGGTCGATGCGCGTTTCAGAGAGCTGGACTCGCAGATGCGCGTGCGAGTCGAGCAGCGTGATCACCTGCAGAAGCGCCTGCAGGATCTTCTGACGGCGCCGCGGCCTGCGCTCCTGGCGACGACGGACGAGCGCCTGGCGCTCGAGAGGCTGCGGCAGATCGAGAAAACGCTAGGACACAGCCGCGGTGGAAACGGGGCCCTGTGCGCCGAGGTGCAGCGCCTCCAGGGCGTACTCACGTGGCGCCTGTACACGGAGTACCCGGAGCGCTTGACGCAGGCCCACGAGCACCTGCACGAGCTGAGCCAGGACGTGCGGATGCTGCAGGAGCAGTACACCGCGTTCGTGCGCGCGAGACAGGCGGCGGTGCACAGCTACGCGGGCTACGACCAGTCGATCAGTCGTCTGCGCACGCGTGTCGGCGATGCGCGCGAGCGCGTCGACACGCTCCTGGCCCGCCAGGGCCACATCATCGAGGCGGTCGCCATCGAGGAGCTGCGGACGCGCCGCGACCGCCTCGAGGCCTATCAGGTTCAGGCGCGGTACGCGGTGGCTGACAGTTACGACAGGGCGCTGAAGGAACACGCCGGTGGAGGTACACCGTGATGCGGCCCGCTCGTGCAGTCGGTCTAACGGTGCTCCTGCCGGTGATCGCCGCGTGCGCTCACCCTGCCGTTCGGGGAGGCACGCTGGCGAGCCTCCACCAGGTGCGGCCGGACACGAAGGAGATGCCGGTCGATCAGGGCCTCGATAGAGCGGTGCAGAGTTACCGCGACTTCCTGCAACAGGCCCCGGACAGCACGCTGGCGCCTGAGGCCATGCGGCGCCTGGCCGACCTGAAGATCGAGAAGGAATTCGGCATCCACGGCGATGGCAAGCCCGTGGGGCTGCCTGCGTCGGGGATCCCGCCCCCGAACGCGGCGCCGCAGTTGGCGTTGCCGCGTGGAATGGATGGAGATCGCGCGCGCGCCGGCCCGCTAGAGGCGATCAAGCTGTACGACCAGCTGCTCGCGAAGTACCCGCAGTACGCGTCTCGTGACCAGGTGCTCTACCAGAAGGCGCGCGCCTACGACGAGCTGGGGCAGCCCGAGGAGGCGATGAGGGTCATGGAGCAGCTGGTCAGTGAAAATCCGCACTCACGGTTCACGGACGAGCTGCAGTTCAGGCGCGCGGAGCGCTTCTTCGTCGCAAAGAAATATCGTGAGGCGGAGAGTTCGTACGCGGCAATTGCTGACGGCGGGAGTGGCTCGGGGTACTACGAGCTCGCGCTCTACAAGCTGGGATGGACGTTGTACAAGCAGCAACTCTACGACGAGGCTCTGCACCGCTACTTCGCCCTCCTCGACTACAAGGTCAAGAGCGGCTACGACTTCGATGCGAAGCACTCCGAGGCCGAGCAGCGGCGCATCGAGGACACCTTCCAGGTCGTCAGCCTGAGCTTCTCGAATCTCGGCGGTCCCGACGTGATCGGCTCGTACTTCGGCGCCAGCGGACATCGAGCCTACGAGGACCGTGTCTACCGCTACCTCGCGGAATTCTACCTGGCGAAGCTCCGGTATCAGGACGCCGCCACGGTCTACAAGTCATTCGTGGCGTCGTACCCGTTCCACCTGGCGTCGCCTCGCTTCAGCGTGCGGGTGAGCGAAATCTACGAGCAGGGCGGATTCCCGCAGCTCGTGCTCGCGGCGAAGAAGGACTTCGCGGGCACCTACGGCCTGCAGGGCGAGTACTGGCATCACTTCGATGTGAACAAGTCGCCCGAAGTGCTGAGTTACCTGAAGAGCAACCTGAAGGATCTGGCGAACCACTATCACGCCCAGTACCAGGACCCGAAGCAGCATGAACAACGAGCGGCCAACTACGTCGAGGCCACGCGCTGGTACCGGGAGTTTCTCACCTCGTTCCACACCGATCCGCAAGCGCCGCAAACGGACTATCAGCTCGCGGATCTCATGCTCGAGAATCATGACTATGCGGCGGCCGCGCACGAATATGAGATCACGGCTTATGATTACCCGCCGCACGCGAAGTCGGCGGCTGCGGGCTACGCGGCGATCTACGCACATCGCGAGTATCTGAAGGTCGCCGGCAGCGATGTGAAGGACGCGGCCCGCCGCGACACGATCGACAGCTCAATCAAGTTCGCGGACGCATTCCCGCAGCACGAGCAGGCGGCGGTCGTGCTGGCCGCGGCGGCTGAAGACGCGTACGAGATGAAGGACCTGGTGTTCGCACGCGACTCCGGCCGGCATCTCTTCGAGAAGTTCCCGAATGCTGCCGCGGGCGTACGCCGCGATGCGTGGCTGGTCGTCGCACACTCCACCTTCGGCCTCGCGGAGTATGCGGACGCGGAGCAGGCCTACGGGCAGGTACTTGAAGCCACGCCGGAGGGAGATGCATCACGTGCCGGGCTGGTGGAGAACCTGGCGGCCTCCATCTACAAGCAGGGCGAGCAGGCAAACCAGGCGGGGGATTACCGCACCGCGGCCAATCACTTCGTGCGCGTCAAGCAGGTTGCTCCGACGTCGAAGATCTGCGCGGCGGCGGAGTACGACGCCGGCGCGGCCTTGCTGCGCTTGAAAGACTGGACGGCCGCGGCTCAGGTTCTGGACGAGTTCCGGCGCAGCTTCCCCGAGCATGAGCTGCAGAAGGAGGCGACCAAGCAGATCGCCTACGCCTACCAGCAGGCCGGGCAGGTGGCGCAATCCGCCGGTGAGTACGAGCGGGTCGCGAAGGAGTCCCCGAATCCGCAGCTGCGCGCCGAAGCACTGCTGCAGGCGGGCGACCTGTATGCGCAGGCTGACAACGCCGATCGTGCCCGGGAGGCGTACTCGAGGTATCTCGCGGAGTTCCCCAAGCCGGTCGAGACGGCGGTGGAGACGCGCTCCAAGGTTGCCGAGATCTGCAAGTCGAAGGGAGAGCAGGCCCAGTACCGCCATCAGCTCGAGGAAATCGTGCGTGCCGACGGTGCGGCGGGGAGCGAGCGGACGGATCGCACGCGTAATGTCGCCGCGCGCGCGGCACTGGAACTGTCCAAGCCGATCTACGAGCAGTTTGCGTCGCTCAAGCTCGTGCAGCCCTTCGAGCGTAGCCTGCAGGAGAAGCAACGCAGCATGGACACGGCGACCAAAGCCTTCGGCGCTCTGGTCGACTACCAGGTCGGGGAGGTCACCGCGGCGGCCACCTTCTACACCGCGGAGATCTACGCGAATTTCGGCCAGGCCCTGCGCGAGTCAGAGCGCCCGGCCAATCTCGGCGTGGACGCTCTCAAGGACTACGAACAGCAGCTCGCCGACGCCGCGCACCCGCTCGAGGCGAAGGCGATCGCGGTCCACGAGAAGAACCTCGAGCTCATGAGGCGGGGGCTCAACAACGCGTGGACGCAGCAGAGCGTGGAGCGTCTCGCGGCGCTCGAGCCGGACAGGTACGCGCGGGCCGAGATCAGCAGCGGATTCCTCGGATCGCTCGAGCGGTATGTCTATCAGCCGCCGCCGCGTGCAGTTGCAGCAGCCTTCGGCAATCCGACGGCGCCGGTAACGGCCTCCGGGCCGGCCGACAGCGCGAGCGGACAGGCCCTCGCAGCGGGAGCAGGCAATGCAAACTCGCACTGATCTCGAGCGGACAGCGGGCGCGCGGCGAGTTGCGGCCGGACTCGTGCTGGCCGTGGCGCTCCTCGGCTGCGGGACCACTGCGTCGGCGGGCAAGCCGCGCGCGGCGGGATCGACGCTGCAGCCGGAGGCGGGTGGCTTCCAGCTCACTGAAAAAGTGCGCATCCCCGCAGACGTTCGTGCCGATTACGACCACGCGATGCGCCTTCTCGACGCGCAGCAATACGAGCAGGGAATCGCGCTGCTGCTCAAGGTCACCCAGAAAGCACCCAATGCCGCCGCGGCCTACGTCGATCTCGGAATCGCGTACGGCAAGTCGGGCGATCTCGACAAGGCGCTGGCGAGCCTCGAGCGCGCAGTCGACCTCAACCCCCGCCAGCTCGTGGCGCACAACGAGCTCGGCATCGTGTATCGCAGGAAAGGTGAGTTCGCCGCCGCTCGCGACAGCTACGAGCGGGCGCTGCGAGTCTTCCCCGGATTCCATTACGCAAGGCTGAATCTGGCGATTCTCTGCGATCTGTACCTGGGTGACCTCACGTGCGCCCGCGACAACTACGTTGCCTATCAGCAGCTGGCCCCGGACGACAGGCAGGTGGCGAAGTGGATCGCCGATCTGAACGCCAGGACGAAGCCCTAGGAGGACTCATGGTACGGACGCTCATCCTCGGCCTTTTGCTGCTCGCTGCCGCGCGCGGCGCGGCGGCCGACGAGGCGGCGACGGCGCCGAGCACGCCCGCGGCGGCGGCGAGTGCGCCGGCAACGACCCGGTCCGTCGACGCAACCAAGCAAGGCAAGGCGGCCCCGGCTGCGGCGGCCAGCCAGGCAGCGCAGCCTGGCGGCGACGTGAAGATGTCGGGTATTTCGATCCTGGGAAACGAGGACGCCCCGAAGTCGCTCGTGCTCGTGCCCTGGAAGAGCTCTCAGCTCGCAGACATGCCGGGCGTGTCGAGGCTCCTCGACTCGGCGACGCAGCCGGTGGACAAGGACGTCTTCATGCGCGAGCTGGCGTACTACGAATTCAAGTCGAGCTCGAAGTGAGCCGAAGCGGCTCGCGCGAGCATCAGGTTGAGAGTGAATCGTTCAGTGGTTTGACAGATCTGTAACGTTCAAGAGGTTCGCATATGGAAGTCTTCTATCCAATCGTCAAGTTCTTCACGGCAGGCGGGCTCTTCATGCTTCCCATCCTGCTCGTGGGGGCGATCGCGACCGCGATCACGATCGAGCGCTACATCACGCTCGCGAAGATGAGCGCCCGCAATCGACGCACTTGGAGCCGGGTCGAGCCGGTGCTCGTGAGCGGCGCCTTCGACAAGGTGCGCGAGCTCACCAGCCAGGACGATTCTCCGATAGCGCGAGTGCTGAACATGGGGCTGGCGCTGGAGGGGGCGGTGCGGCGCCGCGATGACGTGGAGAAAGCGATGCAGGAGAGCATGATGGAAATAGTGCCGCAGCTCGAGAAGCGCACCCACTATCTCGCGACGCTGGCCAATGTCGCGACGCTGCTCGGCCTGTTGGGCACGGTGAGCGGCCTGATCCACGCCTTCAGCGCCGTGGCGACCGTCAACCCGGCGGAAAAGGCCAACCTGCTGTCGGCGAGCATCTCTGAGGCCATGAACTGCACGGCCTTCGGGCTCGTGACCGCAGTTCCGATCCTGGTGGTGCACGCCTTTCTCCAGTCGAAGACCATGGGGCTGAGCGATGGCCTGGAGACCGCCGCCATCCGCTTCCTGAACGCGCTGGCCGCTCGGCAGGCGGCCCGGGCTCAGAGCCGCCTGGAGCTCGTGCAGCAGGCGGCGTCGGCGGCCTGAGGATCACCCCATGCGTACTCTCCTGATGCGTCGCGAGCCCAAACCCGGCGAGCTGCTGCTCGTGCCCATGATCGACATCTTCACCGTCCTGGTCACCTTTCTGCTGATGACGGCAGTGTTCTCGCGCATCGCCGTCATGCAGATCGACCTGCCGAGCTCCGTATCCGTGAAGCCTGCAGAGCCGAAGTTCCGACTCGAGGTCATCGTCCGCCAGGACGGCTTCGACCTGAGCGACGGCAGGCAAGCGATCGGCACGATACCGAAGGTCAACGGCGCGTACGACCTGAACGCGTTGAGCGAACGCGCGCTGGCGGTGAAGCGTGAGCATCCGACCTCGGAGGATGCGTCGGTGCTCTCGGAGCCGAAGGTTCCCTACGATGAGCTGATCCAGGCCATGGACGCGATCCGCAGCGCGGAGCTGCCGGCTGCGGATGCGCTCGTCGCCGCAGCGGCCGTACCGGGGGCGCGGGCCATCGCACCGGGCGTGGGTGCGCCGCAGACCGTGACGGTCGCGCTGTTCACGAACATTGCGCTCGGAGATGCGCCATGAAAGCGATGAATCTCGGGCTTATGCCGCACAAGCGACGCGAGCGCGTCGATGCACATCTGAATCTGATACCCCTCATCGACATTCTCTCGGTGATGGTGGCATTCCTGCTGGTGTACTCGACGGATGTGGAGGTGCTGCAGAACTCCAAGGGGGTGAGCATTCCGCAGTCGCGTACCGATGTGCACCCGAAGCAGTCGGTCGTCGTGATGGTCACGAAGGAGGCGCTCCTGGTGCAGGGTGAGACAGTCGCGAGCCTCGCGGAAGTCAGCGACCCGCGCACGCAGCTGATCGAGCCTTTGCGCAAGGTGCTGCAGCGCCCGATCGCCGGGCTCGACGCGGCGGCGCGTGACGCGGCGCTCACCTCGCAGGAGGTCACGGTCATGGCCGACAAGGAGCTGCCGTACGCAGTGCTGCGCAAGGTTCTGGCGACGTGCACGGCGGCCTCGTACGGCAAGATCTCGCTCGCGGTGCTGCAGAGGGAAAAGCCGGTGAGCGGTGTCAAGGGCCGCTAGCGGCCTTCTCAGGGGGACACGGTGACCGTCATTTCACCTCAAGGTAAGGCCATGGATTCGGAAACAGCGCAGGATCAGCCGACGCTGCAGCAGCAGCGGACGCCTCAAGATCAGCAGGCGCCGGACAATCAGGCCCTGGAGGATCAGCAGGCGCTCATCGCGCAGCTCGGCACGTCGCAGGAGTCGGTCGATGCCCTGGTCGGCGAGCTGCGGGTACTCGATGCGCAGCTGGAGGCTCTCGCGAGCGAGCGCAACCGGCACCGCCTGCTGCACCAGGTCTGCGACGCCCTGGGCGAGCTCGGCAAGCTCGGGGGCGCGCAGTTGTTCTGGGGTACTGCGGAGGCAGTCACGACCGGTGAGGATCAGCTGGGTCGGGTGCGCGGACGTGTCACCGCCTTCGAGAGCCGCGTGGGCGAGCTGGAAGCGCGCCGACACAGCACCCGCGAACAGATCGACAAGGAACAGCATCGTGCGGGACTGATCGAGGACGAGCTCTTCGAAGCGCAGGAAGAGGAGGAGCGGCTCCGGCACGAGTGGATCGTCGAGCGGGAAATCAGCGGGCTTCACTCCCGTCCGCTCATCATGCCCTGGACCTGGGGAGGAGAGGATGACCGGCGCTTTCAGAAGTCGCTCCTGGGCGCGCTCGCGGTCTGCCTCATTCTGACACTGATCTTTCCCCTGATCCGTCTGCCGCTCCAGCGAGCGCCCGAGGAGACGCCTCCCGAGCTGGTGCTCCACATCACCATGGCGCAGCTGCCGAGGCCGCCTCCGCCGCCGCGCCGCTTGCCGCCGCCACCGAAGCCGACACCGCAGCAGGCGCGCCAGCCCCCAACGGAGGAGCCGGTCAAGCCGGCCGTCGAGGCGCCGCCGGAGCCGAAGCCCGCCGGGCTGATGGTGTTCAAGCAGCGGCTTGCCGCGCTCGCGGACACGCAGATCAATCCGGCGCTCGGCGCTCAGGCACGCATCAACAACGCCGACAACTCGGTTGGCACGCCGGAGCGCGCGATGCTGACCAGCAGCGCGCCAGGCTCGAGCGGTGGAATCAACCTGGCGGCCGTGAGTCGCGGCCTCGGCCCGGGCGGCGGTACCGAGCGCAACGCCATTCGCGGCGGCACCCTCACGCAGGCCGCGAGCGGCATCGGAACGGCGGCTGCGGCGAGCCGCCCGGTGAGCGGCGGGCCAGGTCCCGGACGTACCGATGAGGAGATACAGATCGTCTTCGACCGTCACAAGGCCGAGCTCTATCGGTTGTACAACCTCGAGCTGCGCCGCGATCCGACGCTGCAGGGGAAGATGATCCTGCGCCTGACGATCGAGCCCGACGGCAGCGTGTCGCTGTGTCGGCTGCACGCCTCCGACATGAACGCACCGGACCTCGCGGCGCAGGTGGTCGGGCGGGTGAAGACGTTCAACTTCGGCGCCAAGGTCGTACCGCCGGTGACCATCATCTATCCGATCGATTTCCTGCCCGCTGCCTGAGGACGCGCAATTTGACCTGAGCGATCAGCACTCCCTGGACACGACAAGGGCAAACCCACCGAAAGGTGGGGACGCAAAGTCACCGGTCTAAAGAGCCTCCAGAGCTCCACGACAGCGGGACCGCCGCAACTCCAGTCCGAAACTCGGGCTGCTTCGGCCCTCGTCGATGCGATCGATCGGCAAGAGGTATGCGATTGAGCACGAGTGGGACCACAACCAACGTCAGAGCGCGCCGCGGCTGGATGGCACTCCTGCTGCTCGGCCTCGCATTGCTGGTTGTGGGCGCCCGCCCGGCGCACGCGCAGAGCAGCTCGCTCTGCGACGCCACTTACGGTGGCGTCCTCGACGGCAACGTCACCCCGGTGCCTTCGAATCTGCAGATCGACGGCCCCTGCACCATCAAGAACTACCCGGCCTCCAACCCGTATGGGGGCAACGTCAGTCTGTTGAGCACGACCAACACCCTGCTCATCTTCGACAACGTCGACTTCATCGGCAACATCTCCTGCGACAACGTACACAATAACGTCGTCTGGTTCGTCAACGGCTCGATCACCCGCCAGCATGTCCTGCAGTGCACGAACCTCTTCGCACCGGTCGACAAGATCGACAAGCAGAACCCGCCGGGGCCGCCCCTGGTCGCGATCGGGGTGCCCTTTACCTACACGCTCACCTTCCCGTTGCTGGTCAGCGCAACGACGGGCCGCGTCGTCAATCCCAACGGGTCGAACCAGGACGTCAGCCAGGTCACGGTCACTGACAACCTCAATACGACCGGAGTGTCGCTCAGCTACGTGAGCAGTAGCGCCGCCTGGAAGGGCAGTGGCGCTGCGGTGCCCATCACGGTCGCGAACGCGGGGGGACTGCTCACCTTCAGCGGCTTCCCCACGATCCCGGCCGGGCAGCAGATCGTGCTCAAGGTCACGGTGGTGCTCAACGACGCCGTGCCGCCGAACTCGCCCGGTACGCAGTTCACCAACACCGCGAGCTGGACGTTGGGAACTGTCGTGAACGGGACCTTCCATTACCCGCTGCCGGGGCAGCAGGGAGTCTCGTCGCCGCCGCTGACCATCGCGGCGCCCAACCTGGCGATGACCAAGGGCGGGCCGGCGACGATGAACCTCGGGCAGCTGGGGCGGTTCTCGCTCAACGTGCAGAACACCGGGACGACTGAGGCCTGGAACGCGACCATCGTGGACAAGCTGCCAGCGGGTGCGACGGGCGGCATGTGCACGGCGAGCCCGCAGATCCTCTCCGCGCAGGTGTTGCAGGCCGATGGCGTGACGCCGGTACCGGGCAAGGGACCGCTCATGGCCGGCACGGACTACACGGTGAGTTATGCCGCTGCGCCCACCTGCACGCTGACGCTCAACCTGCTGAGCGCCGCGGCGGTGATCGGTCCGTCGCAGCGCCTCATCGTCACCTACCAGACGCAGCTCGATGCCAACAGCCGGAACGGCGCGCAGCTGACGAACGTCGCTGGCGCTGTGCAATGGTACAGCGGCCCGAGCGGCAACCCCGGCCGCCAGAGCTTCACCTGCACGCTGACCAACGGCACGCCGGGCGTTCTCGATTGCCAGGACGCCCACACGGTCACGGTGGCGCTCTCCGCGCTGACGATCACGAAACAGGTCTCAGTCGTGGGAGGCGGTCCGCCGCTGCCGGGCGCAACGCTCGACTACCTGCTGCACGTGACCAACACCTCGGCGAACCCGGCGAACCCGGTGGTGATTACGGACAACCTGAACGCGGCGGGGCCGGGGGCGCTCACGTACGTGAACGGCACGGCGACCCTGAACGGCTCGGCGACGGGCGTGACGGTCACCGGCAACCTCATCACCGCGAACTACTCGGCGACCTACGGACCGCTCGCGCCCGCAGCGACGATCGACCTGCGCTTCCGCGCCACGCTCGGCGGCACGCTTGCCGCCGGCACGACGGTCACCAACACCGGCGTCGTCACCTGGAACAACCCGCCGCAAAGCGCCTCGGGGAGCGTCTCGATCCAGGTGGACACTCCGCCCGGGGCATTGACCGTCACTAAGACCACTCCGCTGCTCGAGGTGACGCGCGGGCAGCTCGTGCCGTACACCATCACCCTCACCAACGTGCTGAGCGGCGCGATCCAGGGGGCGGCTCTCGTGGATCGTTTCCCCGCAGGCTTCCGCTACATCAAGGGCTCCGCGCGCCTCGACGGCACACCGGCCGAGCCCACGGTGGCCGGGTTCACGCTCACCTGGAGCAATCTCAGCTTCGCGGGCGGTGCGCACCACACCATCGTGCTGCTGCTCGCCGTGGGCGCGGGGGTGGGCGAAGGCGAGTTCGTGAACCGCGCCCAGGCCTTGGCCGCGGTAGGCGGCACTCCGGTATCGAAAGAGGCCACCGCGACAGTCCGCGTGGTGACGGATCTCACCTTCGATTGCACGGACGTGATCGGCAAGGTCTTCGACGACGCGAACGGTAACGGCCACCAGGATGCCGGAGAGAAGGGTCTGCCCGGGGTGCGGCTCGTGACCACCAGGGGCCTGGCCGCCATCACGGACGAGTTCGGGCGATTCCACATCACGTGCGCGATCACGCCGCTCGAGGGCCGGGGCAGCAACTTCGCCCTCAAGCTCGATGACCGGACGCTGCCGAGCGGCTATCGACTGACGACGCCGCAGGTGCTCGTGGAACGAGCCACGCGCGGCAAGGCCGTGCGCTTCGAGTTCGGCGCGTCCATCCACCGCGTCGTCAGTATGGATCTCGCGGATGCGGTGTTCGAGCCGGGAACCGCCGACATGCGCCCGCAATGGCGCCCGAGACTGGACCTGCTGCTCGCGGAGCTGCGCAAGTCACGATCGGTCCTGCGTCTGTCCTATCTCGCCGACGTCGAGGACACACCACTGGTCGACCGGCGCCTCGAAGCGGTCGCTCGGGCAATCAGGGACGCCTGGCGCGCGATGAACTGCTGCTACGAGCTCACGATCGAGCGCGAGGTCTTCTGGCTGCGCGGCAGCCCACCCAGGGAACCAGCCGAGCGACTGCGAGGCGCCAAGTGAGCGGCATGCGCAAGCGTAGCTGCCGGCTCCTCACCTGTCTGACGCTCGTCGCCGCGAGCGCACAGGCGCAGAGCGTCGGCGAGTCGCCACTCGGCAGCGCGGTCGAGCGGCAATTGCCCATGGAACAGCCGTTCGCGCCATGGGCGCGGGACCCCGAGCAGATCAGGACCGAGGCGGGCGACAGGCTCGAGCCGCGGCAGGTGCTGACCGAGAGCTTCGAGACCGTGAAGCTCAAGAACGTCATTCCGCCCATTCATTTCGAATCCGGAGTGGCGAGGATTCCCGACAATTACGTGGAGACGCTGCGCAAGGCTCTCGAGGGCTTGCGCGATCGCCGCAATGTGCGCCTGCACCTGGTCGGCCATGCCGACAACCAAGCGCTGTCCCCGGCGCTCGCCAGAACCTTCGGGGACAACGCCGGACTGTCGCGCGAGCGCGCGGGCGAGGTGGCGGAATTCCTCAAGCGGGCACTGCAACTGAAGCCGGAGGCCCTCGCGTACGAGTGGGCCGGCGATACGCACGCCATTGCATCGAACGACACCGCCGAGGGCCGGGCACTCAATCGCCGCGTGGAGGTGGAAGTCTGGTACGACCAGCCGAAAGCGCGCGCAGCGGACCAGGAAGTGCTCGTGCGACAGCAGATCAAGCAGGTCAAGATCTGCCGGATGCAGACGCTCTGCAAGCTGCGCTTCAAGGAAGGCGCGGCGCGGCGGGCACGCGTGAGCAATGTCGTTCCGCCACTGCACTACGACCAGGAGAACGTGCAGGTCTCGCCGGAGTTCGTCGAGCAGATCAAGAAGGCACTGAACAACCTGCGGGACAAGTCGAACGTCGTAGTCAAGTTCATCGGCTACACGGACGAGGTGGCGCTGACGGGGCGCGATGAGCGCATTTACGGCGATCTCGTCGCGCTCTCGAAGGCGCGCGCACACCGCGTGGCGCTCGCCGTGCAGGAGGCGCTCAAGCTGCCGGGCACCGCGTTCGCGAGCGACGGCCGGGGTGCCGTGGCGTCGCTCGCCGCGAACGACACCGCTCAGGGACGCGCCCAGAACCGCCGCATCGAGGTGCAGTTCTGGTACGACGACCCGCTGCAGGAGCTGCCCGACGGGCCCCAGCTCTGCCCGAATCCGGGTGCCGAAGTGGTCACGAAGGTTTATGACCCACCGTGGGGCAGCATCGCGCCTCTGCAGCTTACGAACGGGCGCGCGATCATTCCGCCTGGCTACACCGAGAGCCTGCGGAGCGCCATGGCGGATCTGCACGACAAGTCTCACGTGCGGTTGCGCTTCGTAGGCTACACGGGCAACGAGCGGCTCGATCGCCGCACCGCCGCGGTGTACGGCGACGACGTCGGTCTTTCCGCCGCCCGGGCGCGTCGGGCGATGGAGATCGTCACGGACCAGATGCATCTGCCAGCCTCGCAGGCCGAGCACGAAGGCCGGGGCTACGTGCAGTCGAGCGACGTGGTCAATACGGGCTTCACCCAGGGAGAGTCCTCCTACGTCGTGGTGCAGGTCGTCTACGATGAGCCCGCCGTACTCGATGACTACGAGGGCGTGAACGTCACGCGCCTGACGCACGAGCTCACACCGCAGAGCCCGTTCGGCGTCAACACGATGCACATCACCGTGGACGGCGTGCCGATCGACGACCCGGGCAGGAGCTCCGCAGACGTGCAGCGCTGCACGGACGTCGCCCTGGACAAGGCGGACATTCAGTTCCAGTTCGACAATCTCAGGGCGCGGCGCCGGCTGAGTGTGGCGGTAGCCCCGAGCGTCGTCGTGTTCCAGCAGACCCCGGACGAGGGCTTGATTGCAGCGCCCGTGCGCTTTCACATGTACACCAATTACGGAGCTTTCATCGGGCGCGCGGAGGTGCGGATATTCGAGGCGGGACTGTCGACGCAGAGCACGCCGCTTGCTGTAGTCGCGATCGATCCGAACGGCTCGGCGGAGTGGCAGCCTGGCGCGAAGCAGCTCTCCGCTGCGGGGCGGGAGTTGCAGTACCTGGTCCGCGCCTATGGCAGGGATGGCAAATTCGACGACACGAGGCCGCTATCCCTGTGGATGGTTCATGATGGATCCCACGCGGCCGCGACGACCGTTGCGGCGCCGGAGACGGCGGGTGAGACAGCCGCCGCCGCCGACCCACCCGGCGGTGGCAGCACCGCGGCGCAGGAGGCTGCGGAGCCGGGGTCGCAGGGTGCGGCCGTCAAGCACGCGGAGCTGAAGGAACCTGAGCTGCTTGCCGCCTACGGTGAGAGCACGCTCTCGGAGCAGAACATCCGGGTGAGCGGGGGCACGGTCACCGTACGCGGTGGGGGCATTCCGCCCAGACACACGGTGTGGGTGGCGGGCTACGAGGTGCCGGTCGATGCCAGGGGCAACTTCGTCGCCCAGGACGTGCTGCCTTCAGGCGCGCATACGGTCGAAGTGGCGGTGCTCGATGAGGAAGGCAACGGCACGCTCTACCTGCGCGACCTGGAGTTCAAGCCCAACGATCGCTTCTATGTCGGCATGGCGGACCTCACCGTCTCGAAGAGACACACGAGTGCCCCCGAGCAGCTGATGCAGGGCGCGAACGCACCGTACGACTACAATGCGTCGGTCGCAGGCAGCCTGTCGTTCTTCGTCACGCGGAAATTCGGCGACGATTGGCGGGTGACGGCGAGCGCGGATACCCGTGAGGAGCCCGTCAAGAACCTGTTCAGTAACTTCCTGAACAAGGCGCCCGACTCGCTGTTCCGGCGCATCGATCCCGCTTACTACTACCCGACCTACGGCGATGACAGCATCGTGCAGGAGCTCGCGCCGACGCTCGGCAAATTCTACGTGCAAGCGGAGCACCACGACGACTACGGCCTGTGGGGCAATTTCAGGATCAACTACCTCGACAACGAGCTCGCGCAGGTCGACCGCGGGCTCTACGGCGGAAATGTCCGCTGGCTGTCCGACACCACGACGAGTTTCGGTGAGAAGCGCTTCGCCATCGATGGGTTTGCGGCCCAGCCGGGGACGATCGCGGGCCGCGGCGAGTTCCGGGGAACGGGTGGCTCGCTGTACTTCCTGCACAGCCAGGACATCCTCACCGGCTCGGAGCGCGTCCGCATCGAGCTGCGCGACAAGGACTCCGGCCTCGTTACCGGAACTGTGGACCTGCGGCCCTCGATCGACTACGAGATTGATTATATGCAGGGTCGGATTGTCCTCGCCGAGCCGCTGTCCTCGACCGCGAACGATAACCTGCTGGTTCGCACCAGCGGGCTCAGCGGGCAGGAGGCGTACCTGGTGGCTCGCTACGAGTACACGCCCGGCTTTCAGGACATCCGCACCTGGACGACGGGCGGGCAGGGGGCTGCGTGGCTCAACGACTACATCCGGTTCGGTGTCACTACCAGCTCCAACGACGCCGGCGTCGGCGGCAGCAGCCTGCGCGGTGCGGATGTGACGCTGCGCAAGAGCACGGACTCCTGGGTGAAGCTGCAGACCGGGAAGACCGATGGGCTCGTGTCCGGGTCGTTCTATTCGGCCGACGGTGGCTTCGGCTTCACGAGCTACAACCCGAGCTCGTTCGCAAACGCGAGCGCCGAAGCATACCGTGCCGATGTCAGCCTCGGGCTCGGTGACCTGCTGTCGGGGAACAAGGGTCGCCTGACCTGCTATACCCAACACCTCGACGCCGGCTATTCCGCGCCGGGACTCAACGCGCTGACCGCCACCGAGTACTACGGCGGCACTTTCAAGCTACCGATCGGCGATCGCTGGAGCCTGAACGCCAAGGCGGACAGGAAGGCCCAGGACCAGGGGCTCGAGACCACGGCCGAGGAGCTCGACGTCGCCTACAAGCTGGGCAAGAACTGGAGCGTGAGCACCGGTGTCCGCAGGGACGACCGCCAGGACAACTCTCCGGCCGTGCCCGCGACACAGCAGCAAGGCGAGCGAACCGATGTGGTGGCGCAGCTGGGGTACGGCTCGCCGGCCACATGGCGCGCGTACACCTTCATTCAGGACACCGTCTCGAAGAGTGGTGACCGGGACGACAACGGGCGCGCTGGTGTCGGCGGGTCGTATCGTGTCACGAACAAGCTGCAAATCGAGGCGGAAGGGTCCGAGGGCAGTCTCGGGCCGGGCGGCAAGCTCGGCACCAGCTATCTGGCCTCGGATCACACCACTCTGTACCTCAATTACTCGCTGGAGAACGAGCGCGCGGACAGCGGCGTGTTCCAGCGCCAGGGGACGCTGGTTTCGGGGATGAAGCAGCGCCTGTCGGACAGCAGCAATGTCTATGTCGAGGAGCGCTACCAGGACATCGACTCGGCGTCGGGCCTGACGCATGCGACCGGCGTGACGCTCGCGCCCGACGATCGCTGGAACATCGGCGCCAACGCGGAGGTCGGCACGCTGGTCGACAGTCAGACCGACGCCCAGACGAAGCGCAAGGCGGGCGGCATCCGCGTCGGCTACGGCCGCGGCAGGATCCAGGTCTCGAGCGGAATCGAGTATCGGGACGATGAGATGCAGCAACCGAACGCAACGACCTCGAAGCTGAAGACCCGGCTGTTCAGGAACAATTTCAAGTTTCAGATCACGCCGGACTGGAGGCTGGTCGGCAAGCTCGACCACTCGATGAGCGATAACTCACAGGGACAGTTCTACGACGGCGGCTACACCGAGGCGGTCCTCGGCTACGGATATCGACCGGTGCAGAGCGATCGGCTCGACGTGCTGGCGAAGTACACCTACTTCTACAACGTTCCCACGGCCGGGCAGGTGACCCCGCAGGACACGGCGGCGCAGTTCATCCAAAAGAGTCACATCGCATCCTTCGACGTGAGCTATGACCTGACCCGGCAGTGGTCGGTCGGGGGGAAATACGCCTACCGCCTGGGACAGGCGAGCCTCGACCGGGTGAACCCCCAGTTCTTCGACAACACGGCAGAGCTCTACATCGTGCGCATCGACTGGCACTTCCACCAGGAGTGGGAGGGAATGATCGAGGGCCGCGTGCTCGACATGCCTGATCTCAACGAAAGCCGTTCCGGCGCGCTCGTCGCTGTCTACCGCCACCTCGGCAAGCACGTGAAAGCCGGACTGGGGTACAACTTCACGAATTTCTCGGAAGATCTGACCGACATGAGCTTCAAGAGCCACGGCATCTTCATGAACGTGGTCGGAGCGATGTGATCTGTACGCGGCTTCGCGATGGGGGTGAGTTTCTTCCTGAATGTCGCGCTCGGCGCGGGACTCGGCCCCACATCCGTGGCGTTGGTCAGTGATCGAGGCTTCGGCAGCGCCGCAGGGCTTGGACCGGCAATCGCATTGACGGCCGGGGCGCGATTCTTCCTCATAGCGACGGTGCTGCTGCTGACGCTGGCCACGGTGAAGCCGCGCGCGGCGGTCTCGTCGCCGTAACGCGCCCGCGGCTGACCCGGGCAGCGCGGAACCTCAAATCGTCCCTTGCCTCATGGACGCAACGCCTTGACTCCATGCACTGTCTCAGAATTGTCCGAGGAGGGAGCCGTTTTCACTCAACAGGCGGCGGCTGTTAGGGAAGGGCAGGACGCGCAAGGGTCAAGGAATGTGGCGCTCGTAGTCCATGCGCTCGTGCAGGATACGGCCGACCTCGATGCCGTCGTCGGTGAGGCGATAGAACAGAACGTGCGAGCCGGAGGGATAATTGCTATAGCCAGGCCGCACTTCGGGACATTCCCGGCCGAGCGACGGGCTATCCGCTATCGTTCGGTTGTCCTTCCACAGCTGGCGGATGTAGGTCTCGGCCTGCTCAAGCCCCCAGCGATCCGCAGTGTAATCCCAGATTTCGTCGAGGTCGGCGTGGGCGCGCGGCGTGAGGACGAAGCGCCCCTTCATGGAGCCTTGCGTTTCTCTTTCTGCTTCCGCTTGCGAGCGATGAAGGCCTCAAAATCAAACGGCTTTGATGGGCCGCTCTCCTCGCCTTCGATAAGAGCGTTGCGTAGGGCGGCAATCCGCGCTTCCCGCTCCTCGAGCAGGCGCAGGGCGGCGCGCATGACATCGCTCGCGTTGCTGTAGCGGCCTTCCTTTACCTGCGCCTCGACGAAGGTCGTGAAGTGGTCGCCCAGACTGAAAGACGTAACCCTGCCCATGAACCCGCCTCCTGCGATTAATGTACTAAAATCTAATACAAGAGGCGAGGTGATCTTGAATGCCTGCTGCCGGATTTCAGCGGGAATTCCTGCTGTTTCTCCCGGGCGCCACACTGACCGCAGGACCGAAAGCCCTGATCACCGCGGGAGCCTTGTCCCTCAAGTGAATACGCGGTCCGCGCGCTGAAACCCGACGGCCACGATTAAGGGTCAAGCAGCCACGAAGCCAAAAAGCTCTGACGCCCGCACATCGAAAGTCGCGGTGGCGCGACATCCAAGAGCACGATGACGGGCGTTGATCAAGCAATCGGTGAATTCTGTAGCTGAGTCCTTCCAGATAAACACCGCCTCCTCGACAGACGGCTCGTCCTCGAACTCTAGCTCGAGCGCATCAAGCAATGCGGACAGCGCCGCGACGATCTCTGTCTTGGCTACATTGTAGCGGCTGCGCAGCACCCGTTCCGTCTCGAGCAGGACGAGGAGGCTTATCAGCACTGTTTCGCCGCCACCGAGTTCGCGCCTGAT